>SEAY01000017.1 GCA_004144865.1 Comamonadaceae bacterium | reverse complement strand
CCCAGCCCCACGGCGCCCAGCATCACCACCGCCATCACGCCGAAGCGGTCGGCCAGCCGTCCCATCAGGATGCCGCCCACGCCGAAGCCGATCATGGTGAGCGTGTACGGCAGCGAGGCCTCGCCGCGGGCGATGCCGAAGTCCCGCTGCACCTGCGGCAGCACCACCGTCACCGCGTACATGCCCGAGCCGCCGATCGTCATCAGCAGCAGCGACATCCACAGGCGCGTCCAGGCGTACGGCGATTCGATGGCCTCGCGGCCGGCGTTGTGCATGGGGACCGATTGGAACCCCAAGCCGGCCGGGCTGCAAATCCGGGCGCTCCCGGTGGCCGCGCGCCCGTAGTCGCGCGACTACAGGGGTCGTTGCCGGGGGCCGACGGGGGTGCGGCAAGCTGGTGCTTAAGGTGGATGCCCAGCCGAAGGACATACCGCATGCAACGCACCGCCCCCCGCCATTTCTCCATGGTCCGGGAATTCCACCTGGCCGACTTCTTCACCCTGGGCAACGCCGCGTGCGGCGTCGGCGCGATCATGCTGGCCATGCTCTACATGGCGAGCGGCGAACGCGTGCATTTCTTCGTCGCCGCGGCGCTCGCGCCGGCAGCCTTCATCTTCGACGTGCTCGATGGCCGCATCGCGCGCGCGCGGCACCAGCATTCGGCGCTGGGGCGCGAACTCGACTCGCTCTCGGACGTGATCTCGTTCGGCATGGCGCCGGCCGCCCTGGCCTTCGCCGCCGGCATGCAGGGCGGCTGGGACGCCGCCGCGTTGATCTATTTCGTGTGCTGCGGCGTGAGCCGCCTCGCCCGCTACAACGTCACCGCCGAACAGCTGGCGGGCGACGAGTCCGGCAAGGTGAAGTACTTCGAGGGAACGCCGATCCCGACCAGCGTGGTGCTCACCGGCGTGCTCGCGTGGGCGGCCTGGCAGGGGGACATCGGCGAGCGGCTGTGGGGCGGCGTCGTGCAGATCGGCGCCTGGGACCTGCATCCGCTGGCGCTGCTGTTCGTGCTTTCCGGCAGCCTGATGATCAGCAAGACGCTGCGGATCCCGAAGCTCTAGGCGCGGGCCCCCGGCCTATTTCCGCGGCCGGCGGTTCTTCTGCCAGATCGCCAGCAGGATCAGCCCGTAGGCCACGACCCGCACGCCGTAGAACGCGGGGTTCTCCTCGCCCGCTCCCGAAATGGAGCCCAGCGCGACGCGGTTGCCGGCCTCCAGCAGGAAGGACAGGGCGAACCACAGGAAGAAGCGGTCGCGCGTGTGCCGCCAGAAGCGGAAGAAGAACAGCGCCGCCAGCAGCCAGCCCACCGCGATCGCGCCCGTGATCATCTGGGCCATGTTCAGTCGTCCTCCCAGATCAGTCCGAAGAGCAGCAGCAGCACGGCAGCCAGCGCCCAGACCAGCCGCCACAGTCCCAGGTCCACCTGCGTGGGCAGGACCACGCGGTCCACGACCAGCAGCACGTTGTTGACGCTGAGCGCGCCGAAGCACATCGCGCTCCAGAACAGCAGCCGCGCGCCGCTGGCCCGCCAGCTGCGCCACAGCAGCACCATGCAGGCGATGGAAGTCAGAGCGCAGAGGGAATAGATCAGTGCAGCCATGACGCCGTCACTCCTTGCGGAAGCGGAATGCATCGGCGAACTGCTGCGCGCGTCGGTCGATGCGGGAGTGGATGAGGTCGGTGACGGCGACCAGGTTGGTCGCATAGGCCTGCGCCAGGCGGTCCAGCAGGTCGGCGAGTTCGGGAGCCGGGGCATAGCGCAGGCCCGCCGCGCCCACGGGCGTTCCGACGGAGCTGGAGCGCAGCAGGTCCAGCAGCTCCGCGCCGGTGCGCTCGGGCACGTAGAGCCGGCGCGCCAGCTGGGAGGCGTCCCACTCCCGGTCCGCCTCGGCCCGCAACAGCAGGACGGCCTCGAGGTAGGGCACCGAGGGCACGCTGGTCAGGATGAAGCGGCGCAAGTCGGCCGACAGCTCGGGTTCACTCATTGTTCTTCGTGGACAGGCACGCCACCGTGCGCTGGAATCTCCCTGCTTTGCAGCACGACCTTCAGCCTGTACATTGGGCCGTGACTGTAGCAACTCCGCAGCCCATTTCGTGCTCGACAGGAGAAGTTGACGCGGTCCAGGCCCCATTTCGGGGCCGATTTCGTGACGGCTGCCGGATTTCATGAACCTTCCTTCTGACATGGCAGCCCGGCTGTTCCTCGGACTGTGGCCCGGGCACGACGTGCGCCAAGCCATCGACGACCATGCCGCGGCGTGGGATTGGCCCCAGCGTGCGCGACGCACGCGCAGCGAGCGGCTGCACCTCACCCTGCACTTCCTCGGGCAGCGCCCGGCCGGCGAGCTGCCGCTGCTGCGGCGCGTCCTGGAGGTCGGCTGGGAAGGCTGCGAGCTGCAACTGGACCGCTGCACGGTGTGGCCCGGCGGCATCGCGGTGCTGGAGTCGACCGCCGTGCCGGACGCGCTTGCGCGGCTGCATGCGGAACTGGGGGCACGGCTGGCTGCGGCCGGCGTCCCGGTGGAGGAGCGGCCTTATCGCCCGCACGTCACGCTGGCGCGGCAGGCCTCCGGCGCGCGGCCGCCGCCGGACTGCCCGCCCCTGCGCTGGCCGGTGGCGCCGGCCTACGCGCTGGTGCAGTCGCTGTCCGGGGGACGCGGCTACCAGACGCTTCAGTGCTTCGGCTGGGCCGCTGAGTGACGCGCGGCCGCAATGGCCTCGCGCGCGGCGAGTTCGGCGCCGAGCGCGGCTTCCAGCGGCGAGCGGCACAGGCCGGCGTACTGGTACTGGAGGTTCTCGTACAGCTCGGCGGTGGCCGGCGAGGCTTCGAGCACGGCCTCGAGCGCCGCGTCGTGCGGCGTGGACCGCAGCACCTCGCCGAGGTGCTCCACCACCCCGAGGTACTGCTGCGCATCGACGGGCACCGCGCTGCGGTCGAGCCGCTCGAGCATGCGGGCAAGCGTCACGAGGTTCTTGGGCACGGTGCGGTTCATGCAGCACAACTGGGGCTGCAGCCACCGGTTTGCAAGACCTCGAGCGGACTGGCTCGCAGGCTGGGTTCGGCGAAGGGGCCCAACAAAAAGGGCCTGCCGGATGGCAGGCCCTTTCGGCGCGAAGGCGCGCGGGTCAGTACGTGAAGTCGACCGGGTTGGCCGTCGGGGCGCGGGTGTCCACGTCATGCTGAATCGCATCACGATCCGGCGCCGTGGCCTTCAGCGTGTAGACGCCGCTGGCCGTCCCGTCCGCGGTGAACGCGAGGCCGCTGCTGGCGTAGGGCGCCACCACCGGATCGTCGACCGGCAGCTTCAGCGTGTACGTGCCGAGGTCGACGTCCACCGCGGTCGAGAGCACGTTGATGGTGCCGCTGGCGATCGCCTGCCAGGCCGTCACGAAGGCATCGCCCACCGGCGTGCTGCCTTCCTGCACGGTACCCGTGACGGTGTGCACTGCGGATGCCGGCGGCGTGATGGCGGCGCTGCTGGCATTCAGCACGACGGCCGCCTTGTCCACCGGCACCTGCGTGACCACCGCGGTCGCGCGGTCCGTGGAAGTGATCACCACGGTGTACGTGCCCGGCATCAGGTATGCGAGCTTGAACTTGCCATCGCTGTCGGGGCTGGTCGCGCGCACGGCTTCGCCGTCCAGGTACGCGGTAACGGCGGTGGTGGCGGTGCCCGTCACCATCGACGGGTCCACGTAGCCTTCGATGCCGCCGGCCACCTTCTCGGACAGGCGGATCACCGGCTTCAGGATGTACTGGCCCGAGTTGCCGGCCTTCACCACCGATTTGCAGGCGTCGAAATCGAGCACCAGGTCGGTGGTGGCGTTCTCCGCCACGTCGAAGGTGGTCCGAAGCTTGATGCCGCTGGTCTGGCCGCTGGGCGTCTTCAGTTCGTGCTGCGTGCCGTCCAGGAGGGTGACGGTGTTGGCGCCCGCGTCATCCGAGAGCACCAGGCGCATGTCACGGTAGGTGCCCGCGTCGACCTGCGCGGAGCCGAGGTCCGCCAGCGCGCCGTTCGTGAGGTTCAGCAGGTCGATCTTGACCGGCCCGTTCGGCGGAACGATCTCTTCCCACCCGCCCTGGCCGTCGCCGACGTTGCTGCCCTTGTGCACGCGCACCTTTTCGACCGTGACTTCCACCTTGCCATAGCAGGACGGCGCGTCGGTCATCGA
The DNA here is from genome assembly GCA_004144865.1 of Comamonadaceae bacterium. GTDB lineage: Bacteria > Pseudomonadota > Gammaproteobacteria > Burkholderiales > Burkholderiaceae_C > Ramlibacter. The sequence continues at coordinate 49,248 of SEAY01000017.1, read as the reverse complement.
CAGCTTCAGCGTGCCCTGCGGCTGCGGACCGTCGCCGCCCCCGCCGCCGCAAGCGGCCAGCAGGGCCGAAGCCATGAAACCCATCGCATACGCCAGCTTGCGCACGGCGCTCCCTTCCGGTTGCTGCATTCCTTGTCCTTGTTCGTTGAAGGAATCGCCATGGTGGCGAAGCGGCCTGCGGCCCGGCGTCACGAGCTGTAAGAGCGCTGGTTTCCGTCGACCTGTTCACGCTGCGCTGCGGCGCGCGCGCGACACCGCCGTCCTTCAGGAGGACTGGGTGCCGCTGTCGTCGAAGGGCTGCGTCGGCTGGAAGTCGACCTGATCGCGGCCGGGGCGGGAGCGCCGTGCCGTATCGGCCATGGCTGCATCGCGGATCGCGAACAGCGCCTTCAGGTCGCGCTCGACGTCCTCGTCGGTCTTGGGCGCTTCCAGCTCCAGCGGCGGCATCGGCGCGCCGGGCGCGGCAGCGGCGCCCTCGGCGGCCAGTGGCGCCGGGCCGCTGTGCGCCCAGGCGCGGGGGTCGGGCATCTCGGCTGCCTTGAAGCCTTCGAACTCCCAGCCCAGGCTGAGGAGCCAGTCGCGGGCGCGCGGCTCGAAGCGCGCCAATTCGCGCTCGAAGCTGTCCTGGAACGCGAAGACGTAGCTGAGGAGGCGGTCGTGCGCCTGCCGCACGACGAAGTTGACATGCAGGCCGCTGCGGCCGCTGCGCGTGACCGCGGAGAGGATGCGGCACTCGATCCAGTCGGAGGGGATGCCGTGCTTGCGCATGGTGTCGCGCAGCACCACCTGCACCAACTCGCGGCGCGGCCCGTTGCGCGAAACCTGCGTATCGCCGGAGTCCGGCTCGCTCTCGTGGAACTGCGTGCTCGTCGAGCCGGGCGCGGCGCGATCCTTGCCGTTGCCGAAGATGCGTCCGATCAGGCCCATGCGCGCATTGTGCTTCATTCCCTGAGCTGGAACCGCATCTGCGTGCCGGCGATGTCGAGGACGTCCTGATCCGACAACAGCACCGGGTCCGCGCCCACCGCCTTGCCGTTGACGGCGGGCAGCGTCGGCCCGCCCAGGTGGGTGACGAAGTAGCCGCCACGGCGCTGCGCCACCGAGACGACGGAGACTCCCGGCTTGCCGAAGGTCGTGACCGCCTTCACGACCGGAACCTCGAGCCCGGCGGACGTGCCGGAGATCACCTCGAACATGGCGTGCAGCAGCGGCTGGTCCGGCATGAAGGCGCGCGTGCTGTTGAAGGTGCTGGTGGGCTCCTCGCTCGCCTGCAGGTACCTGATGCGATAGGGGCCGATGGCGAGCACGTCGCCGTCCCGCAGGCGGGTGCGGCCCTTGACCATGCGGTCGTTGACGTAGGTGCCGTTGGTGCTGCCCAGGTCCTCGACGTAGACGTCGGCCACGCCCTCGAGGTCGAAGGCGCAGTGCTGGCCGCTCACCACCAGCGTGTCCAGCACGATGTCGTTGCCCGGCTTGCGCCCCAAGGTCGTGCGGTCCTTGTGCAGGTACACGTGCTTGACCTCGACACCCTTGACCGTCGCAATCAACTGCGGCATTTGCGTCTCCTGGCCGCGGCAGGAGCGGCGAGCCATGCTAGCGCAGCCGCGCCGCCGGTCAAGCGGACGTGCCCGGGCCAGGAGCAGACTCCCTAGTGCCGCAGGCGGAAATCGAGCAGGCGGGTGGCGAGATAGGTTTCGGCCAGGAACACCAGCAGCGCCGCGAGGAAGCAGCAGACGCCGGCCAGGAAGCTGCCGACGGCCCAGCCGCTGATGCGCAAGCCGCTGGTTTCGCCGAGGAACAGGACGATGATGGTCACGCCGATCAGGAAGCCGCACAGCGTGAGCAGCGCGATGCAGGCGTTGGCGAGCATCCCGCGCGTGCGCAGGCGCTGCAGCTCGAACCGGCCCCGCTCGACGAAGGCCGCGTCGCGGGAGGCCTCCACCCGGTCCTCGACCACCCGGGCGCGGTCGATGATGCGCGCCAGCCGCCCGGCCACGGCCCCGATCATGCTGGCCACGGCGGTCAGCAGGAACACCGGGGCCACGGCGAGCTGGATACCGTGGGTGATGGAAGGTGCATCGACGGGAAGGGCCATGGAGTGGATTATCTTCGGGGCACGCCGCGCTTGACGCAGGTCAACGGTGCCGGCGTACTCCGGCCGCACCATGCGGTGAACTTCAGAACGCCAAGGAGGCCCCGCCATGTTCCAGCACATCCTGCTTGCCACCGACGGCTCCGCCGCATCCGAGCATGCCGCCCAGCGTGCCGTCGAACTCGCGCGCGTGCACGGCGCGAAGCTGACCGCCCTCTACGTGGTGGACCCCTATCCCTACCTCGGCATCGGCGAGGCGAACCCGATGGGTTTCCAGGCCTACATGTCGGCGGCGCTGCAGCACGCAGGCACCGCGCACGCAAAGGTGATGGACCTTTGCCAGAAGGCTGGCGTGCCCTTCCATCCGCGGCTGGTGGAGGACGCCGCCGCCGTCACCGGCATCGTGCAATCGGCCAGGCAGGTCGAGGCCGACCTGGTGGTGGTGGGCTCGCACGGCCGCACCGGCGTGTCGCGCCTGATGCTCGGGAGCGTCGCCGCCAAGGTGGTGGCGGAGTCTCCCGTGCCCGTATTGGTGGTCCGCTAGGAGTCAGGCGATCACGCTGGCGCCGGCCGCGCGCAGCAGGCCCAGCGCGTCGCTCCAGCGCTGGCTGTGCTCCGCGTGCAGCCGGCTGCCGGCCGCGAGCACCGGCTGGAACTTCCAGCCGCGCACCTGCGCTGCCTCGAACCAGGCGCGCCCGCGCTGGTGCACGATCCACACCGGCGTGCGCCAGGCGCCCCACGGTTCGGCCGTGCGCGCCAGGTCGGGGCGCCCTTCCAGCGCGCCCGCCTCGTAGCTCAGAAGGCCATAGCGGCGCGGCGTCGAAGGCTGGCGCGGGCCGTCGTCGAAGGTCTCGAAGGTGGTCGCATCCTCGATCGCCGCCGGCAGCAATTCGCGCGCCACCAGGTGGTGCCCCGCATCGTGCCCCTCGCCCGTCTTGTGGTGCAGCACGGGCCGCAGCTCGAAGCCCGTGAGGCCGCTCGCGCGCAGCCCCTCGGCCGCCTGCACGCCGACCACGTACTCGCCGGTCCACTCGTCGACGTGGCTGATGGCGCCTTCGGCCACCGGCTTGCTCAGGTAGATGCGCTGCGGCAGCCGCACCGACCAGCGGCTGGCGGTGGGGTGCAGGCTGTCCTGGTGGTACGCCGCCATCGTCGCCTTGGAGTCGGCACGCGTCTGGCCGATGGTAGAACGGCACACGGCCTCGAAATGGGTGCACGCATCGAGTTCGGCCGGCGTGCACTGCACGTCGCGCAGGAAGCTCACGGGCTCGCCCTGGGCGAGCTCCAGCAGACGCGGCAGCACGGGACCGGAAGCGTCGAAGAACTTGGGAAACACGAAACCGACGGCGGGATTGGGCTTGGCCCCCAGCGCTTTCGCCAGGGCGACATCCGCGCCCAGCCGCTGTGCCAGGCCGGGGCTGCAGGGTCGCAGCGCGAGCAGGATCTTCATGGGGTGATCGTAACCTCTGCCGAGCACGGTCCTTGCGTGCAAGACCCCTGCAAGGCGCCTGCCGCGGGTGCGTGCGAAACTGCGCCCCCGGATGCAGCCCCACCCGCCGCCCCTGAAACCCTTCGCCATCGCGCTCGCAGGCCTCGTGTCGCTGGCCGTCGCGATGGGCATAGGCCGTTTCGCGTTCACGCCGCTGCTTCCCATGATGCTGGCCGAACGTTCGGTCGACCTCGCCGGCGCCAGCCTGCTGGCGAGCGCCAATTACCTCGGCTACCTGGTGGGGGCGCTGGCCTGCACCTTCCAGCCGTGGATCTGGCGCCGCTTCGGCCGGCCGCCCGCGGTGAACGGCCCGCGCCTGGTGCGCGGCGGCCTGGCGGCCACGGTGCTGCTCACGGCGGGCATGGCGCTGCACCTGCCCGGCGTCTGGGTGCTGCTGCGTTTCGCCGCGGGCGTGGCCAGCGCGGTGGTCTTCCTCTACACCTCCGGCTGGTGCCTGGAACAGCTCGCGCGGCGCGGCCATCCCGCGATGGGCGCACTGATCTACGTGGGCCCGGGCGCGGGCATCGTCGTGAGCGGGCTCGCCGCCAGTGCCCTGGTGGCGTGGCAGGCGCCTGCCGCGGCCGGATGGATCACCTTCGGCGCGCTCGCCGCGGTGCTCACCACCGGCATCTGGCGCGTCTTCCACACGCGGCACAACGCGCAGGCCGCAGCGTCTGCCGCGGGCGGATCCACCGCGAGCACCCCGCCCGCGCGAGCCGGCGCCGTGGAACTCGGATGGCTCACCCTCGCCTACGGCATCGCCGGCATCGGCTACATCATCACCGCCACCTTCCTGCCGGTGATCGCGCGCCAGGCCCTGCCCGGCTCGCCCTGGCTGGACCTGTTCTGGCCGCTGTTCGGCGCGGGCGTGATGCTGGGCGCGATTGGCGCCTCGCGCATGCGCTCCGGCGGCGACCTGCGCCTGCGCCTGGCGGCCTGCTATGCGATCCAGTCCGTGGGCGTCGCGGCGAGCCTCGTGAGCCCCACCCTGGCCGGCTTCGCCATCGGCAGCCTCCTGCTGGGACTGCCGTTCACGGCCATCACCTTCTTCGCGATGCAGGAAGCGCGCCGCGTGCGGCCGCAGGCGGCCACCAGCCTGATGGGCCTGCTGACCGCCATGTACGGCCTGGGCCAGATCGCCGGCCCGCCGCTGGCGGCGTGGCTGGTGGCGCGCAGTGCGACGGCCGCGGAAGGCTTCGCCGTCTCGCTGTGGATCGCCGCCGGGCTGCTGGCGGGAGGCGCGGTGCTGTACCTGGTGCTCTCGCGCCGCTACCCCGTGGAAGTCAGCGGCTCGCGACTTGCTGCGCCGGCGCCGCGCGGCTGAGGGCCGGATAGGGATTCACCGGCGCGCCTTCCCACCACTTGGGCGGCTGGCCGAGGCGGAACACGGCGAAGTGCAGGTGCGGCGCCTGCGGGTTCGCATTGCCGGAAGCGCCTACATACCCGATCAGGTCGCCGCGCCGTACCTGCATGCCTTCCTTCAGGCCGTCGGCGTAGCGATCGAGGTGGGCGTAGTAGTAGGCCAGCTGCGACGCCGGGTCGTACTGGTAGACCGTCAGGCCCCCGGGCTTGCTCGTGAAGAGCTTGGTGATGCGGCCGTCGTCCGCCGCGACCACGGGGGTTCCCTTCGCCGCCATGATGTCGATCGCTTCGTGGACGCGCTGGCTGCCGCGCGGGAGCGCGTACTGGTCGGTCAGCGCCGCTGGCTCGACCCCGACCACGGGCAACAGCAACGGACGTTGCGCGAGCAGCAGCGCCCCTTGCGCGTCGCCGACGTCCTGCACCTTGGGCAGCGGCGCCTGCGCGCCCGGCGCGGCTGGCTCGGCAGCCGGCAGGGGGACGGGCGCGGCGGGTTCCACGGCGGCCGCCGACCGGTCGCCCGACGGAGTCGCTGGAGCCGGTGCGGCAGCGATGGCCGGACCCCGCAGCGGCGTGTCGTCCGGCAGGCTCTGCCCCGGCGGATGGACGCGGGTCTGCACCGGCTCGCGGCTGCATCCCTGCAGCACGGCGGCGACGGTCAGCGCCGCCAGGAGGGCGATGGGACGCATGGCGGTCAGGACTTGCCGCGCCGGGCCCCGTCGTCCGCCTTCCCTTCGGCCTTCGCCGCGCCAGGCTGGCCCGCGTCGGACGGACCACCGGCGGCCTGCGGATCGCGGGGCTGCACCGGGTTCTCCTGCAGGAAGCGGGCGAGTTCCGTGGGGGCCGCCACGCCGTCGGCGGACGCCATCGGAGCCGGAGCGGCCGGCGAAGACGTGCCTGCCGTCGCGGAGGCGCCCATCGCGCCGGTGTCCGGCGACGCGGGCGGCGGCGTTTGCGCGGCCACAGTCGCATCGGTGGACGGCGTGCTGCTGTCCATCGGTGCAGCTTCAGGCGCGCTTGCGGTAGTCGGAGCGGGCGTCTCGGGCTCCGTGGAAGCGGTCGGCGCCGGCTCGCTGGTCGGCGCCGGCTCGCTGGTCGGCGCGGGCGCAGGCGCGGTCGATGCCGCCGGCCCGGCCACTGGCTTGTCGTGCACGGTCACGTCGCAGGCCTGCAGGCCCAGCACGGACGCGGCGGCCAGGAGGGTGAGTTTCCAGTTCTTCATGCTTGCACCTGCACGTCGATGCCCTTGGCGGCCACGCCGGACAGCCGCACCACGTCCCAGTTGGTCAGGCGCACGCAGCCGCTGCTTTCCGCGCGCGACATCTGCGAAGGTTCCGCGGTGCCATGGATGCCCAGGTGCTCCTTGTCCAGGGCCAGCCACATCACCCCGACCGGGCTGTTGGGGCCGGGCGGCAGCCTGAGCTTCTTGTCGGTCTTGGGATTGCGCAGCAGCTCGGGGTTGTAGCTGAAGTCCGGGTTCTTCGCGTGCGCGACGATCTTCAGCATGCCATCGGGCAGCGGGAACTCCTGGCCGCCGATGGTGACGGGAAACGCGCCGAGGACACGGCCATCGGCACCCAGCATGTAGAGCATCTGGTCCGACTTGTCGATGCGCAGCGAGGCTGCCCCGGCCAGCGCCGCCGTCCGGCCGACGTCGGCTACCACGACGGCCTGCCCGGCCGGCAGCGGCCGACCCGCGTTGAGGGCCGCGAACAGCTTGGGACTCATGTGGAACCGTTCGCTGACAGCCTCCTCCATGTTCTGGTAGCCCAGCGAGGGCAGCTGCGATTGCGCCTCGGGGTCGTCCTTCGGGATCGTGAAGTACGGACCCTTGACGTCCTGGTCGGTCAGCACGTAGCTGGCGAACGCCGGCATGTTGCTGCCGAACTGGCCGTCGATCTCGCCGACGGAGAACCAGTTGCGGTCCAGCAGGACCTGCGCGCGGATGACGGCCGGCCCCTTGTCCCCGTTCTTCAGCACGGGCATGCTGCTGTCGCCGTTCAGCGCGTTCACGTGTTCGGTGGCGTCCGCCGGGAATGGCGTGGGCACGACCGCCGCCCTCGCGGGGGCAGACTTCTGCTTCGTCGCCGACGCTTTCTGCTGGGCCAGCGTGCCCGGGGGCAGCGCCGCCAGGCCCAGGGGCAGGACGAGCGCGAGGGCGCGCAGGAGGGAAATCTTCTTGTGCATGGCAAGGCTCCATGTGGGGATGCCTTACCGTAGCGCTGCCGGCGGGTGGCGCGTGTAGTCGCGCAGCGAAGCGAGCGGTAGTCGCCCTCCGGCTCGCCCGGAACCGCTCAGCCTGCCTGCACGTCGATGTGGTACAGCCCCCAGGGGCATTGCGCGAAACGCTGGTCCACCGGCCTGGCGGCCATGTCCGGATGGCGGTCGGCGTCGTACACCGCCCACAGCGGACCGAGTCCCCCGAGGGGCATCGCCTGGCCGTCGAGATGCGTGGCGACGATGAAGCCGTACTTCAGCGCGTCCGCGACCGGGATCACCGGCGCATAGCCGTCGATGGCGCGCATCTGCAGCTTGCCGGCGTGCGCGGTCACGCCCGCCGCCGCGAGCACGTCGCGCAGCAGCGGCCCGGCCAGCCGGTGCGGCTGGTTGTCGTACTCCAGCGTGGGACGGATGGTGCGGGCCGGCAACGCCGCGAGCGCCGCGAAGTCGAACGCGTGCGCGCGCTCGAAGGTGAGCTTCTGCTTGGCCATCATCTGGTCCCGCACGGGATCGAACGGTCCGCGGTTGGACCGCACGCCGGCGCCGGTGACCGTCAGCAGCGCCGGGCCGCGCCCTCCGGTGCCCCGGCGTTGCTGCGCCCAGGCGGGCACGCTGGCCGCGGCGAGAGCAGCGGCGATGAACTCACGTTTGTGCATGCGCTTCTTCCTCCTCCGGAACGCGGCGGATGGCCGCGGCGCATCATAGGCCGGTGCCGGGCTCCCGCGCCACGTCCGCGAGGAAGTCGCCGGAATGCAGGCCGCTGCGGGTCTGCGCACCTTGCAGCCAGCCGGGGTACACCGTGCGGAAATCGTCGGCCATCCGCGCGAGCGGGATGTCCGTGAAGCTGCCCCGCTCCTGCAGGTATTCCATGTGCCGCGCGCCGGACTTGTCGAACGGGTGGTAGATCGAGTCGGCCAGGCCGTCGAACTCCAGCGGATGCAGGCCGAAGCGCTCGCACAGTTCCACGTTGAAGGCCGGCGTGGCCTTGCGCCAGGCGCCTTCGATCCACAGCTCCGCGTAGCCGTGCCAGATGAACACGTCGGTCTTCATCGTCTGCCGCATGCGCTCGGTGGACAGGTGGTTGCGCACGTCCGCGAAACCCAGGCGCGCGGGGATGCCGGCGGCGCGGCACACCGCAGCCAGCAGCGCCGCCTTGTTGACGCACCATCCGTAGCCCTGCGCCAGCACGGTGCTGGCGCGCATGCCTTCCGGCGCGAGGTCGAGGCGGTAGGGGTCGTAGCGGAAGCCGTCGCGCACGGCGTAGTAAAGGGACACGGCGCGCTCGCGGTCGGTGTCGCCGCGTGCGTGGCGCTGCGCGAAGGCGCGCACTTCGGGATGGTCGCTGTCGACCAGCGTGGTGGCGGCCAGGCAGTCCTGGGGATCGGGAGGAATCATCGGGCTCACGTGAAGCGGACGGAAAGCGGCGCCAGCGGCGCGGCGAAATCGGCGCGCCACTGCTCGCCGCGGTGCACCGGCCACGCATCGGTCCAGGTCCCGGTGGTCACCACGTCGCCGGGCTGCAGGTCCGGGGCGCCGGGGCAATCGCGCAGGGCGGCGACGAAATGCGCGAGCGCATGCAGCGGGCCATCCAGCACGTTGGCGCCGCGGCCCTGGTCCACGCTCGTGCCATCGCGCCACAGCGTGATGGGTGCGGCCGCGAGCTGCGCATCGAACGCCCCGGCCGCGCGCGGAAGCTGCGTGGCCTCGATGCGCCGACCGACCAGCATTCGCGCGTGCAAGCCGCTGTCGGCCACGGTGTCGGCGGCGGTGAACTTCCAGTCCGGCATGTGCGACTGCACGATCTCGAAGCCAGGCGCGATCCATTCCACGCAGGCGAGCAGGTCATCCAGGGAGGCGCGCGCCGGCGGCGTGGCCTTCAGGCCGAACACGCACTCGGGCTCGATGCGCGGCTGGCAGGTGCCCGCCAGCGGGACCTCGCCCTCGCCTTCGCAGAACGCCAGCGTGGTGTTCCACACCGTGCCCCAGATCGGCGCGTACACACCGTAGCGCGGCCAGATGGTGCGGTTGGTGAAGCCCACCTTGAAGCCGCGCGGCTGCTCGCCGCGCGCGATGCGCAGCTGGCGCACGCTGAGCGCGCGCTCGTAGGCCTCGCCAACGGCCAGGCCGCAGCCGGCGGGCCACAGGGTCGCTTCGTCGGCGTGGCGCAGCAGCAGTTCGGGTGTCATGCGCGAAGCTTACCGCGCGGCCTGCACCGCTTTCCGGTCCGCCACCACGCGCTGCGCCGAGGGGCGTTCGCCGATGAACTTCACGTAGGCCTTGTGGTCGACGCCGGCGGCCGCCAGCAGGTCCTCGCCATAGACGGCCCGCGTGGCCATGCCTACCAGCGGCAGCGTGTTGAAGGCGCTGCAATCCGCCAGCGTGAAGCTGTCGCCCGCTGCGTAGGGCGAAAGTTTCAGCAGGCGCTTGAGCCCCGCGATCTTCTGCTCGACCTCGCGCCGGATGCGCGCCTGGTTGGATTCCGACAGCGGCGGCGCGCCGAAGAAAGCCATGCCGTACAACTGGCGCACGGCCATCTCCAGCTGCCAGTCGATGAAGGTCGCGAGCTCGCGCACCTTGGCCGCGGCGAACGGATCGCGCGGCAGCAGCGGCGGTTCGGGATGCACGGCCTCCAGCCACTCCAGGATCACCTGGCTCTCGCACAGGCTGCCTTGCGGCGTCGTGAGGAACGGGATCTTGCCCAGCGGCGAAGCGCCCAGCACCGCCTCGCCCTTGTCCTTCAGGTCGACGAGCTTCTCCTCGAAGGGCACGCCCTTCTCCAGCAGGGCGAGCTTGACCTTGTTGTAGTAGTTGCTGATGGGCGAGCCGTGCAGCGTGATCATGTTGCGTCCTTCCTCTTGCTCAATCGGCTTTGGCGCCGGATTCCTTGACCACCTTGGCCCACTTGGCGGTTTCGGCCTGCATCTTCGCCGTGAGCGCGTCGGGCGTGCCGGTGTCGATCTCCAGGCCCAGGCCCGCGAGCTTCTCCTTCACGTCCGGCATCGCCATCACCTTCAGCGTCTCGGCGTTGATGCGCATCTGCACGTCGCGCGGGACGCCGGGCGAGGCGAGCAGCGCGAACCACGAAGTCGCCTCGAAGCCCGGCAGGCCCGACTCGGCGATGGTGGGAATGTTCGGCGCGGCCGGGGAACGCTTCGCGCTGGTGACCGCCAGGCCCTTGAGCTCGCCGGACTTCACCAGGGGCAGCGACGACGGCATGTTGTCGAACATCAGGTGCACGCGCCCGCCCAGCAGGTCCGGGATCGCCTGCGCCCGGCCCTTGTAGGGGATGTGCTGCATCTTCACGCCGGCCATGGTGTTGAACAGCTCGCCGGACAGGTGGATCGACGTGCCGCTGCCCGAGGACGCGAAGGACAGCGGCTGCTTCTTCGCCAGCTCCACCAGCTCCTTCACGTTGCTGACCGGCAGCGACTTGTTCACCACCAGCAGGTTGGGCGTGGAGGCGAGGAAGGTGATGGGCGTGAAGTCCTTCAGGTGGTTGTACGGCATCTTCTCGTACAGCGCCGCATTGATCGCGTGCGTGCCGACGGTGCCGATCACCAGCGTGTGGCCGTCGCCCGCGGCCTTGGCCGCCATGTCGGCGCCGATGTTGCCGCCGGCGCCCGGCTTGTTGTCCACGGAGATCGGCTGGCCCAGCGGCGCCCACTTCTCGGCCAGCACCCGCGCCAGCGTGTCCGGCGCGCCGCCCGGCGGGAAGGTCACGATGATGCGGATGGGCTTGGTCGGCCAGGCGCCGCCCTGCGCGTGCGCTGCCAGGGGAGCGGCGGCGGCCAGGCCGAGGACGGCGAGCGGGGCCAGGATGCGGATGCGCGAGCGGGGCATGGAGGGTCTCCTTCGGGCGGGGGTTGGCATGCAACCGATTCTGGAGGGCCCGCCGGCGCTGCCTTCCTAGGGTTTGCGCGGCCCGCGTCGCCCACCGGACAGCGCGCGGTCGTTATCCTTGCACCCCATGGAAGCGCCTGCCCTGCCCGCCCCGGAAGAAATCGCGCTGCTCGCCCCCTTCGAGCGGCTGGGGCTGGAACGCATCGCCCTGGTCAGCACGGCCGCGCAGGCCGAGCAGGCCGCCAACCAGTTGCTGCGCGATCCCGTGTGGGGCTTCGACACGGAGTCGCGGCCGACCTTCCAGGCCGGCGTGGCCTCGGAAGGGCCCCACGTGGTGCAGCTGGCCACGCTGGAGCGCGCCTACGTGTTCCAGCTGCACGACCCGGGCTGCCGCATCGTGGCGGGAGAGCTGATTGCGCAGGCCGGCGTGGTGAAGGCCGGCTTCGGGCTGCACGACGACAAGCGCCGCATCACCCACAAGCTGGGCGTGGAGCCGCAGGACGTGCTGGACCTCGACACCGTCTTCCGCCAGCGCGGCTACCGCCGCCAGATGGGCATCAAGGCGGCGGTCGCCGTGCTGTTCGGCCAGCGGTACCTCAAGTCGAAGCGTGCCGCCACCTCCAACTGGGCGCATCGGCAGCTCAGCGAAGCCCAGCTGCTGTATGCGGCCAACGATGCGTGGGCCGCGCTGCGGGTCTACCACGCGCTGGAGCTGCGCTAGCGCGGCGCGACCGGCCCGGCGTCACTGCGCCTTCATCACGTCCTGCACCTTCCGCAGCAGCACGTCGATGAGCACGGGCTTGCGCAGCAGATCGAAGCGCTGCCCGAGCAGGTCGGCATCCGTGGCCTCCTGCGCGTAGCCGGTGATCAGGATCACTTTCAGCTGCGGCCGCGTCGCGCGCGCCGCATCGGCGAGCTGCTTGCCGCTCAGCCCGCCGGGCAGGCCGATGTCGGTGAGCAGCAGGTCGACGGCGCCGAGTTCGTTCAGCAGCCGCGCGCCCTCGGGGCCGTCCGCCGCGGCATGCACGCGGTAGCCCAGCGCCGCGAGCGTTTCGGCCGCGAGCGTGCGCACCACTTCGTCGTCCTCCACCACCACGATGGTCTCGCCGCGGGCGCGCGTGATCTCGGGGACGGGCTGCACCAGCGGGCGCTGCCCGTCCGGGCCCTCGTGGCGCGGCAGCAGCAGCGAAACGCTGGTGCCCTCACCGGGGCGGCTCTCGATGGTGGCGAACCCGCCGGACTGGCGGGCGAAGCCGTACACCATCGACAGGCCGAGCCCCGTTCCCTGGCCGATGGGCTTGGTGGTGAAGAAGGGATCGAAGGCGCGGTCGATCACGTCCTGCGGCATGCCGCTGCCGGTGTCGCTGACCGTCAGCTTGACGAAGTCCCCCGCTTCGAGGAAGTCGTTGGGTCCCAGCTGCGTGCGCGGCAGCGTGACGTTGGCGGTGCGCAGCACCAGCCGCCCGCCTTCGGGCATGGCGTCGCGCGCGTTGATGGCCAGGTTGAGGATCGCGCTTTCGAGCTCGTTCGGGTCGCAGCGCGTGGGCCAGCTCTCCCGCGGGAGATCCAGCTCCAGGGTGATCGACTCGCCGGTCGTGCGCCGCACCAGCTCGCGCAGCCCCTGCACCAGCGCGTTCAGGTCCACCCGCTGGGGCGCGAGCGGCTGCTGCCGCGCGAAGGCCAGCAGCCGGTGCGTCATGGCGGCGGCGCGCTGCGCCGAGCTCATGGCCATCTCGACGAAGCGCGGGATGGTGTCCGGGCGCCCGGTCTGGTGCAGGCGGCGGATCACGTCCAGGGCGCCGACGATGCCCTGCAGCATGTTGTTGAAGTCGTGCGCGATGCCGCCGGTGAGCTGGCCGATGGCCTCCATCTTGTGAGCCATGCGCAGCTTCTCCTCGGCCTGCAGCAGCTGTTGCGTGCGCAGCTCCACCTGCCGCTCCAGCTCCTCGCGGGAGCGGCTCAACACCTCGCGCGCATCGACGATGTCCTGGATGTCGGTGCAAGTGCCGAACCAGCGCACGATGCGCCCCTGCTCGTCGCGCACGGGCTGCGCGCGCCCCAGCACCCAGCGGTAGTTTCCGGAGCGGTGCCGCAGGCGGTATTCGATGTGGTACGGCTCGCCGGTCCCCAGGCTGTGGCGCCAGACGGCCCAGGCGCGCTTCTGGTCGTCGGGATGGAAGATGTCGTTCCAGCCCGCGCCGTCCGTGGACCCATGGGGCACGCCCGTATACTCGTACCAGCGGTCGTTGTAGTAGTCGTGGTAGCCGTCCGGCAGCGTGGACCAGATCATCTGGTCGATCGAATTGGTGATCGCCCGGAACTTGCCCTCGCTCTCCCGCAGCGCCGCCTGTGCGGCGACCCGCTGCGTGACGTCGGTGGCCTGGATGAAGATGCCCACCGTGCGCTGCTGGTCGTCGCGCACCGGCTGGAACACGAAGTCCACGATCCGATCGCGCGCCGGGTCATCGCCGCGCCCGCTGAAATGCACCGGCACCTCGTTGCCGACGAAGGCCTGGCCCGACGCATAGACCTGGTCCAGCCGCTGCACGAAGCCCTGCTCCGCCAGTTCCGGCAGCACCTGCGCGACGGGCGCGCCGACGATGTGCCGGTTGCCCACCAGCCGCAGGTAGGCGTCGTTGGCAAAACGGTATTCGTGGCGCGGGCCCATCAGCCAGGCCACCGGCGCGGGCGCGTCGCGGAACAGCCGCTCGATCTCCTCCAGCCCATAGCGCCAGCCCGCATCGCTGCCCGCGCCGGGGTCCACGCCTTCGTGGCCCAGGGCTTCCTTCACTGGATCATCCTGATGAGGCGGCCCAACAGGTCGTTGACGATCTCCTGCACCGGATCGGGCCCGGGCTCCGCGGCCTGCGGGCGCGGGCGGGGGATGTCGAACTCCACGCGCGGATCGGCGGCGCGCACGCGCAGCGCCTGCGTGAAGAAGTCCCCCACGATGGGCAGCGCGCTGCGCGCGCCCTGCCCCCAGCTGTCGCCCATGGTGACGCTGCTGTCGTCGAAGCCGACCCAGGCGCCCGCCACCAGCTGCGGATGGATCATGATGAACCAGCCGTCGCTGTTCTCCTGCGTGGTGCCGGTCTTGCCGGCCACGTCGGCCTCGATGCCGTAGCGGGTTCGGATCGCGGCCCCCGTGCCCTCGTCGATCACGCCGCGCATCACGTTCACCAGCTGCAGGGCGCGCGGCCGTGGCATCGCTTCCACCGGCGCCGGGCGCGTGAACACGGCGAGGGTGCGGCCGTTGCGGTCGTCCACGCGGGTCACCAGCCGCGGCTCGCCCAGGTAGCGGCCGTTGTTGGCGATGGTGCCGTAGGCGGACACCATCTCGCGCAGCGTGACCGGGCTGGTGCCCAGCGCCAGCGAAGGGACCTCCTCCAGCTTGCTCTCGCGCACGCCCAGTTGCCGCGCGAGCTCCGCCACCGCCTGCGGGCCCACGCGCTGCATCACCTGCGCGGTGATGCTGTTGCGGGACTGCGCGAGGCCGTCGCGCAGCGTCATGGGCTGCATGGTGGGCGGGGAGGAATCCCGCGGGCTCCAGACCTCGCGGCCCTCGCGGATGGAGACCGGTTCGTCGATGAAGGCGTCCTCGGGGCTCATGCCCTGCACGAACGCCGCGCCGTACACGAAGGGCTTGAAGGTGGACCCCGGCTGCCGGCGCGCCTGGTTCACGTGGTCGAACTGCGCCGTCGCGAAGTCCGCGCTGCCCACCCAGGCCTTCACCTCGGCACTGCGCGGGTCCATGGCGAGGAAGCCCGCCTGCAGCAGCTGGCGCTCCTCGCCGCGCTTGCGGCCGCGGTCCACGATGTCCTGCAGTTGCCGCATCTGGCGCCCCACCGCGGCATTGGCGGCCTTCTGCAGGCGCGTATCGATGGTGGTGCGCACGACGAGGCCGTCGGCGTAGATGTCGTAGTCCTGGCGATCGGCCCACGCGATCAGCCACTTGCGCAGGTGCTGCGCCAGGTGCGGTGCGATGCCCAGGGGCTCGGTCTGGCGCTCGAAGTCCAGCCGCAGCGGGCGCGCCGCCAGCAGCTCGGCCCGCTTGCCCTCGAGCTTGCCGTGCTTGACCATCTGCGCCAGCACCGTGTTGCGGCGCTCGCGCGCGCGCTGGGGGTTCTGCACCGGGTTGTAGTAGCTGGTGCCCTTGAGCATGCCGATCAGCGTGGCGCTTTCCAGCACGTCGAGCTTCTGCGCCGACTTGTCGAAATAGGTGCGCGCGGCCATCTCGATGCCGAAGGCGTTGTAGAGGAAGGGCACCGTGTTCAGGTAGGTCTCGAGGATCTCGTCCTTGCTGTACACGGCCTCGATCTTCAGAGCCGTGATCGCCTCCTTCACCTTGCGCGTCACCGACACCGAGCGCCCGATCTCCTCGGGGTACATGTTGCGAGCCAGCTGCTGCGTGATCGTCGAGCCGCCCTCGCGCTTGCCGCGCAGGGTGTTCAGCACCGCGGCCCCCGTGCGCCGCAGGTCGATGCCGTGGTGCTGGTAGAAGCGGTGGTCCTCGGTGGCGATCAGGGCGTCGATCACCGGCTTGGAGATCCGCGACAGCGGCACCCACTCGCGGTTGATGCGCTTGAACTCCGCCAGCACCGTCCCGTCGGCGGCCAGCACGGTGCTGGGCTCCTCGGTGCGCGCCTTGCGCAGGTCGGCGATGCTGGGGGTGAAGGGAATCAGCACCAGCACATAGAGCACGAATGCGGCGGGCGGGACCAGGATGGCGCGCACGGGATGCCGGCGCACGAGGTCGCGCAGGCGGCGCAGCTGCGCAGCGGCCCAGGCCTGGGCCCGGGAAAGGGCCGGGTTCATCGTGGGGAATCTAGTGGTCGGGATGGCTGAGCCCTGTAGGACTCCGGCGCGATGGTACGGTTCAGCAAGACGCGGTCAAAGGTTGTATCGCTATCCACCCGCGCGTTTCACTTTGTGCCCGCGCTGCTGCAGCCAGGTGATCACCTTTTCCACGTGGTCGCCCTGGACCTCGACGACACCGTCCTTCACGGTGCCGCCGCTGCCGCACGCGGAGCGCAGCTCCTGTCCGAGCTTGAGCAAAGCGGCGCCATCGCCGGGCACGCCCCGCACCACCGTCACCGCCTTGCCGCCGCGTCCCTTGGTTTCGCGCAGCACGCGCACGATGCCGTCGGCCGAGCCCGCGGAGGGCGCCGCCTGGCTGCACGCACATTGGGCCACGGGCCGGCGGCAGGCCGGGCACATGCGCCCGCCCTCCGTCGAATACACCAGGCCGCCGGAAGATCGCTGTTTCATGAGCGGGACAGTATGCCCGCACGGACGGTCAACGCCTTGCCGTGGTCGCCCGCGGGAACCCGTAGATGGTGTCGTTGAGGTAGCGCGCGACGTCGTCGATGTCCTGCTCGCTCCACTCGAGACGGGCCACGCCCTGCCAGCGCGACACCTGGTATTTCAGCGTGGGCCAGTCGCGCACCAGGCGCTGGTCCCGCCAGTGCATGCGCACGGAGTGGCACTCCACGCAGTGGTTCTGGTAGAGCAGCTGGCCCCGCTGCGCGGACGGCGCGGGCTGGGCCTGCAGGCCGGAGGCGGCGGCGAGCGCCAGCACGAAGACGGGAAGACGCATGGTGCACCTGGAGGGAAGCCGGATCCCATCGTAGGGGAGCCGGCCGCACTGTGCTTGCGCTGGGTCAAGCCCTCAGCGGCGCGAGGCCAGCCACTCGAGGAGCAGCACGCCCGCGGCGATCAGCAGCACCCACAACTCGACGGAGTGGGCGATGGGACTTTCCGCGTACGACGCGGGAACGGCGTGGGTGAGTTGCTGGAGGAACTGCATGGCGCTCTCCTGCGGCGCGTGGTGAATGCAAACTTAGCACCCGCTTCGCCGGCGCGCATCGGCCTCTTGGGAGGCGCCGCGCGCGCAACAGGGACATGCGCGGTCGCCGGGATACGAAAGTACTGCCAGCAGCCCGGCGTGGGTTGTCCCTAGTGCCGCGCACGCCCGGCCGTCGTAGATTCAGCCGCAGTCGCACCATCCCACACCAACGCGACGCAAGGAGACATGCGCATGACCCGTCCTTCCCGCCGCACGCTGATCGCCGGCGCCTTCGCCGCGGTGGCCCTGGCCGCCTCCGCCCTGCCCGCCGCCGCGCAGAACTACCCGGCCCGGCCCATCACGCTCATCGTGCCCTGGGGCGCGGGCGGCGGCACCGACGCCACGGCGCGCATCCTCGCCAGCCTGATGGAGAAGGAACTCGGCCAGCCCGTCAACGTGGTCAACCGCACGGGCGGCAGCGGCGTCGTGGGCCACGCGGCCATCGCCTCGGCACCGGCCGACGGCTACACGATCGGCCTGGCCACGGTGGAGATCGGCATGATGCACTGGCAGGGCCTGACGGAACTCACCGGCGCCTCGTACACCCCCATCGGCCTGGTCAACGCGGACCCGGCCGGCGTGCAGGTGCGCGCCGACGCGCCCTACAAGACGGTGCAGGACCTGCTGGCCGCCATCAAGGCCAATCCCGGCAAGTACAAGGCTTCCGGCACGGGCCAGGGCGGCATCTGGCACCTGGCGCTTGCCGGCCTGCTGCGCGACCAGAAGATCGACCCGGCCGCCGTGCCCTGGGTGCCCAGCAACGGCGCCGCACCCGGCCTGCAGGACATGGTGGCTGGCGGCGTGGAGATCGCCCCGGTGTCGCTGCCCGAAGCGCGCTCGCTCATCGACGCCGGCAAGGTGAAGAGCCTTGCGATCATGAACGACAAGCCGGCGGCGCTGTACCCGAACGTGCCGACACTCAAGGCCTCGCTGGGCAGCGACTGGACGATGGCGGCGTGGCGCGGCATCGTGGCGCCCAAGGGCATCCCCAACGACGTGCGCGACAAGCTCGCGGCCGTGGTGCGCAAGACCGCCAACAGCAAGGAGTACACCGACTTCATGGCCAGCCGCGGCTTCGGGGTCGTGTATGCGGGGCCGGAGGAGTTCGGCAAGTTCATGGCCAAGTCCGACGCCGAACTGGGCGCGACGATGAAGGCGGTGGGGATCGCGAAATAACCGTCGTCCCCGCGCAGGCGGGGACCCAGGGCATTCGCCTTCCTGGCTTCCCGCCTGCGCGGGAATGACGGGACATGCCTGCGCGCGCATGACGGAGAACCATGAAACTCAATGACGCCGTCTTCGGCCTCCTGTTGATGGCCTTGGGCGCGACCGTGCTGGTCGCCGTTCAGGGCTATCCCAAGATCCCCGGGCAACCCGTGGGTCCGGCCCTCTTTCCCGGCCTCATCGCGGCCGGCCTGTGCGTCGCCGGCGTGCTGCTGGTCGCGCGCGGCTGGCGATTGCGCGCGGAGCGGCGCTGGCTGGCATGGGACGACTGGGTGCGTTCGCCGCGGCACGTGCTGGCGCTCGCAGTGCTGCTGGGCTCCGTCGTGTTCTACATCTTCGCGTCGGAGGCGCTCGGCTTCCTTCCCACCGCGGCGATCATCCTGGCCGCGCTGTTCCTCGTGCTGCGCGTGCGGCCGGCGGCGGCCATCGGCATCGCGGTGATCGCATCGCTGCTGGTGCACACGGCCTTCTACAAGCTGCTGAAGGTGCCGCTGCCCTGGGGCGTGCTGAAGGGGGTGGCCTGGTGACGAGCGCCGCGGTCCTGCAGGCGTTCGCGATGGTCTTCGAGCCGGGCACGCTGCTCACGATGGTGCTGGCCGCCCTGTTCGGCCTGTTCGTCGGCGCGGTCCCGGGCCTCAGCGCCACGATGGCCACGGCGCTGCTGGTGCCGGTGACCTTCTTCATGCCGCCCATCCCGGCCATCGCCGCGATGGTCACCGCCACCGCCATGGCGATCTTCTCCGGCGACATTCCCGGCTGCCTGCTGCGCATCCCGGGCACGCCGGCTTCGGCTGCGTACACCGACGAAGCCTATGCGATGACGCGCAAGGGCCAGGCCGAACTGGCGCTGGGCGCGGGACTGGTGTTCTCCGCGATGGGCGGCCTGTTCGGCACCGTGGTGCTGATCCTCGCGGCTCCGGCGCTCGCGGAATTCGCGCTCAACTTCAGCTCCTTCGAGTACTTCTGGCTGGTGCTGCTCGGGCTGACCTGCGCGATCTTCATCACCACCGACCAGCCGCTCAAGGGGCTCGTGACGCTGCTGCTTGGGCTGCTGGTGGCGTGCGTCGGCCTGGGCAACCCGGCCGGGCATCCGCGCTTCACCTTCGGCAACGCGGACCTCATGGGCGGCATCGGCATGATCCCGATGATGATCGGCATGTTCGCGATCTCGGAGGTGATCCGCTACGTAGTGGACACCAGCCCGCCGGCGGAACTGGTGGTGGAGAAGGTCGGCAACGTGATGCGCGGGCAGTGGGAACTGGCCAAGCGCTATCCCGTGCAGATCCTGCGTGGCAGCACGCTGGGGACGGCGGTGGGCGCCCTGCCCGGCGCCGGTGCGGACATCGCGGCCTGGATGTCCTACGCCATGAGCAAGAAGTTCTCGAAGGAACCGCAGAAGTTCGGCACCGGGCACGTGGAAGGCATCGTGGAGTCGGGTGCCGCGAATAACAGCGCGCTGGCCGGCGCATGGATCCCGGCGCTGGTGTTCGGCATTCCCGGCGATTCGATCACGGCCATCGTGATCGGCGTGCTGTACATGAAGAACATGAACCCGGGCCCGACGCTCTTCACCACCAACCCGCAGAACATCTATGCAGTGTTCCTGCTGTTCATCATCGCCAACATCATCATGGTGCCGCTGGGGCTGCTGTGCATCAAGGTGGCCAAGCGCATCCTCAAGGTGCCGCGCAACATCCTGATGCCGCTGATCCTGCTGTTCTGCATCGTCGGCACCTTCGCCATCAACAACACGGCCTTCGACATCGGGATCATGCTGCTGGCGGGTGTGATCGCCTACGTGCTGGAGGCGAACCGCTTCCCGATCGCGCCGGCCATCCTGGGCGTGGTGCTGGGCGGGATGCTGGAGGAGAACTTCATCACCTCGATGATCAAGTCCAACGGCGACCTCGGCGCCTTCTTCTCGCGCCCGATCGCGCTGGGCCTGGCGGCGGTGACGATGCTGGTGTGGTTCCTGCCGGCGGTGCTGCGGATGGTGCGCGCGCGGCGGGCGGCGGTGCCGGCCTGAACTCCGTCATTCCCGCGCAGGCGGGAATCCAGGGCGCCCTGGGTCCCCGCCTGCGCGGGGACGACGATCACTGCGGCTCGGGCGCCTTCACCTTCAACTTTTCCGCCCACGGCTGCAGCGCTTCCATGATCCCCGGATGCAGCGCCACGCCTTCACGGCGCTGCTGCTCCATCAACGCGTAACCCTTCTCGCCCGGCAGCCGCACGGCGCGCCCCGGCTGCGCCGGACGCGAGGCGTGGCATTGCCGCGCGACCTCGTCCATCTGCCGCACGAAATCCTGCGTGCCGGCGAATGCCGCCGGGTCCAGGATCTGCAGGAACACGGTCGCGCCCCAGCCCTGCTTCGGGTCCGCGCGGCCGAAACCGGCGAGGCCGCCCGTGAGCGCTTCGACCGTCAACGACAGGCCGTAGCCCTTGTGTCCCGAGTCCAGCCCGCCTAGCGGCAGGATGGTGCCCTTGGGTTCGTCGAACAGCACGGCGGGATCGTTAGACGGCTTGCCGTGCCCGTCGATCAGCCACTCCGCGGGGAGCTTGCCGCCCTCCTGGTGCAGCCGGCCGGTGAGGCCGTTGGTGGTGGCGGACGTCGAGATGTCCGTGACGATGGGCGCGGCGCTGGTGGGGATGCCGACGGAGATCGGGTTCGGCGTGAACACCGGATCGAGGCCGCCATAGGGCGCGACGCTCGCCGAGTTCGCATCGGACGAAGCCAGGATCATCATCAGCCCCTGGTCCGTCGCGCGCTTGTGGAAGGCGGCCAGGCAGGCGATGTGGTGGCTCTGGCGGATCACCACGGTCCCGGTGCCGCAACGGCGCGCCATCGCGGCGGCCGCGTCCAGTGCCTGCAGTACCAGCCAGGGCCCCGGCAGCCGGCGGCCGTGCCAGGTGAGCGCCGCGGGCGATTCGTGGATCACCTCGGGGCCGCCGTCCACGCGCATGGAGCCGGACTCGATCTCGCGCAGGTAGGACGGCAGAAGCTGCAGGCCGTGCGTCGTGTGGCCGAGCAGGTCGCCCTCGCCCAGGATGTCCGCCACGGCCTGCGCCTTGTCGCCGGGCATGCCGGCAGCGGTGAGGAGATCGCGGGCGAAGGTGTTCAGTGCGGCGGCGGCGTAGCGGGCAGTGGTCATTGATGTGGCCAAGTAGGGTGGGCAGTTTCGCTGCCACCGTTGCGTTGCCCGAAGTCTAGCCGCGCAGCCCTCGCTGCACCACCTTGCCAGACGCCGCCTGCGCCGCGCTGCGGCAAAGGCGTACCTCAGCCGTCGCGCTGATCAGCCACGATGGAGGGCTGACAACAGGAAGAAGCAAGCATGGATTCGCCGGTCTGGATCTGGATCTCGTTCGCGCTCGTCGTGGTGCTGGTGATGGTGATCTGGTCCATCCGCCGGCACCGCAGCCCCGTCCTGCAGGTGAAGGCCGACTGCGGCATCGACAAGCTGATGCCCTCCCTCTCCGGCTTGAGCCTGAGCACCTCGGTGGAAGGCAACTCGGTGCAGGTGCTGGAGAACGGCGGCTTCTACGACGTGCTGGTGCAGCGCATCGCCGCGGCACAGCACAGCGTGCATTTCGAGACCTTCCTGTGGAAGCCGGGCGAGCTGGGAACGCGCCTGGCCAACGCCTTCATGGAGCGCGCCCGCGCCGGCGTGCCCGTGCGCGTGCTGATGGACGCCCAGGGATCTCGCAAGATCGAGACCGACCTGGTGGATCGCATGCGCGAGGCGGGCTGCAAGGTGCACTTCTTCCACAAGCGCTCGGTCTACACCATAGGCGTGCTCAACGACCGCGACCACCGCAAGATCTGCGTGATCGACGGCAAGGAGGCTTTCGTCGGCGGCCACTGCATCACCGACGAATGGCTCGGCGATGCGGAAGACCACGTGCACTGGTCCGACGTGAGCGTCTGGCTGCACGGCCCCATCGTGCACAGCATCCAGGGCGCCTTCAGCGAGAACTGGGCCGGCACGACCGGCGAGCTGTTCGTGGGCGACGCGGTCTTCCCGGTGCTGCACAAGGCGGGTGACATCCCCATCCACGCCGCGTTCGTGAAGCCGGAGAACTCCGCGCCGGCCGTGAAGATCCTGCACCACACCGTGCTGTGCCTGGCGCGCGAGCGCATCTGGATCCAGAACCCGTACTTCATCCCCAAGCGCGAGGCGCTGGACGCCATGGCGGCGGCGGTGAAGCGCGGCGTGGACGTGCGCGTGCTGATGCCGGCCACCAGCGGCTCCGATGCGCCGATGGTCCAGCATGCGGGCCACTACCACTTCGAGCAGATGCTGCGCTCCGGCGTGCGCCTGTTCGAGTACCCGCACACGCTGCTGCACCAGAAGATCATGACGGTGGATCGCTGCTGGAGCGCGGTGGGCTCCACCAACTTCGACGACCGCTCGTTCGACACGAACGACGAGATCACGCTGGGCATCCTGGACAAGCGCATCGCGGGGCAGTTCGACGCGATCTTCGAGAAGTACGTGCAGCGCGCCAACGAGGTGACGCAGGAAGAGTGGAGCCGGCGCGGCTGGCTGCACAAGCTCCAGGACAAGGCGGCGTACCTGCTGAACGACGTGCTCTGAGGCGCGTTGGCAGAATGCGGGCCATGCAGTCCCCGTCCGCCCCCCTTGCCACGCACCTCCCGCCCGAAGCCCTGCGCATCCAGGCCCTCGCCCGTCGCCACACCACGCCCTGCGGCGACGGCGATCTCGTCTGGCACACCTGGGGCGACGGCGAGCCGCTCGTCCTGCTGCATGGCGGCAGCGGCAGCTGGACGCACTGGATCCGCAATGTGGAGGCCCTGGCTGCCGCCGGCCGCCGCGTGGTGGTGCCCGACCTGCCCGGCTTCGGCGACTCGGCTCAGCCGGCGGAAGGACAGGATGCGGATGCGGTCGCTCCGGCATTGGCGAAGGGAATGCGCGACCTGCTCGGCGACGCGCCGGTGGACGTCGTGGGCTTTTCCTTCGGCGGCCTGTGCGGCGCCCTGATGGCCGTGGACGCGCCGCAGCAGCTGCGGCGTCTCGTGCTGGTGGGCGCACCGGGCCTGGGCCTGCGCAGCCGCCGCCTGCCCCTGACCTCCTGGCGCGACCAGCCCACCGAAGAAGGCCAGCGCGCTGCGCACCGCAGCAACCTGGCGACGCTGATGCTCCATCACGACGAGGCGATCGACGACCTGGCCGTATCGCTGCAGGCCGCCAACGTTCCGCGCGACCGCATGCACCGCCGCAAGCTGGCTCTCACCGACATCCTGCTGCACAAGCTCCCGGAGATCCGCTGCCCGCTGGATGCGATCTATGGCGAGGAGGATGCGCTGTATCGGGATGCGATCCCGGAGTTGAAGGCGCGGCTGGCGACGGCACCCACGCTGGGCGAGCTGGTGCTGGTGCCCGATGTGGGGCATTGGATCCAGTACGAGGCGGCGGAGGCGTTCAATCGGGAGTTGCTGCGGCTGCTGGGGTGAAGAAGATCTTGTCATTGCGGGCTTGACCCGCAATCCAGGCGGCGGCGCCGCCGCCCTCACCCCAACCCTCTCCCAGAGGGAGAGGGAGGAACACCTCAGGGCGTACTCACCGGCGGCTTGCGCACGCGTGCCGCCTGCTCGAACGCATACGCCAATGACAGCAGCTTCGGCTCGCTGTAATCCAGCCCCAGCAACTCCGCGCCCACCGGCACCCCGATAGGCGCGGTCGCCGTCGCGGGCGAGAAGCCGCCCGGAAACGTCACCGCCGGAAATCCCGTGCCGTGCGACAGCACGCCGTTGCGCTCCGGCTGGTCGGGCTGGCCGGCGCGGGCCACCAGCACGCGCTGCAGCGGATAGAGGATCGCATCCAGCTTGTGCTCCGCCATCTGTGCCGCCACGAGGATGCGCAACTTCTCGCGATTCAGCGTGCGCTCGCGGTACGTGGCGTTGGAGAGGCCATCCTCGATGCCGATCTCCGCTTCCATCGTCTTCTGGATGTCGGGCGACGCACTGCGCGAATCCACCAGCTGGCGGAAGCTGGTGACGGGCGCCTGTGCACCGAGTTCGGCAAAGTACTTGTCGAAGGCCGCACGCGCCTCGAAGCGGTCCGTGCCGACGTTCCCCGCGATCTGCTCATAACCGGGGACCTCGAAGCGCACGATGGTGGCGCCCTGCGCCTCCATGGTGCGGACCACCTGCTCCATCACGCGGTTGACGTCGACGTGCCGCGCTTCCTTGCCGAACAGGTTGGCCATCACGCCGATGCGCGCGCCCCAGAGCGCCTTCGCGTCGAGGGCCTTCGCATAGCTGGCGGGCGCCTTGCCCACACCCAGTGCCGTGACGGGATCCTGCGGATCGTAGCCCACCATCACATCGAGCAGGTATGCGGCGTCCTTCACCGTGCGCGCGATGGGGCCGATCTCGTCCTGCGTAAAGCTGTTCGGCATCACGCCGCCGCGGCTGACCAGCCCGCGCGTGGGCCGCACACCCACCAGGCTGTTGGCCGACGCCGGCGAGCGGATCGATTGCCCCGTGTCGCTGCCCGTGCCCAGCACCGCCATGTTGGCCGCGAGCGCCGCGCCGGTGCCGCCGCTGGAGCCGCCCGGCGTGCGCGTGAGGTCGTACGGGTTGAGCACCTGGCCGCCCAGGCTGCTGGTGGAGACGCCGCCGCGCGCGAACTCCTGCAGGTTGGTCTTGCCCAGGATGATGGCGCCGGCGCGCCGCATGCGGTCCACCGTGAACGCGTCGGAGCCGGGCTGCGAGTTCTTCATCGCCACGTTGCCGCCGGTGGTAGGCAGGTCCTTCGTGTTGAAGTTGTCCTTCAGCACGACCGGGATGCCATGTAGCGGACCTACCCGCCCGCCCTTCGCCTTGTATTCGGCGTCCAGGCGCTCGGCTTCGGCCAGCGCATTCGGGTTGACGGTGATGAAGGCCCGCAACGCGGGCCCCTTGCGGTCATAAGCGTCTATGCGCGCGAGGTAGCGCTGCACCAGTTCCGTGGCCGTGAGCGAGCCGCTGCGGTACGCCGCCTGGATGCTGTCGACGGTGGCCTCTTCGAGCACGAAGGGCGCGGCCGCGGCGGGAGTTTGCGATGCGAGGGTCACGGCGGCGATGGTAGCGGCCAGGGTGAGTTTGAGTGGATGCATGCAGGCCCGGTACGCAGGATGCATGCCATGAGGCCTTCCGCAGTAACGCGCCACGTTCGCATCAGGATCCCGCGCCCTTGCGCTGGCGGCGCTGCACATACCAGCGCGCCGCCTTCTCCAGCAGCGCGTCCACCCTGCCCTGCGCCGGCGGGCTCGCATGCAGGTCGATCTCGGCGCCGCCCGCGCGGTACATCTGCACGAACAAGTCCAGCACCTTTTCGCGCACCATGCCGCGCAGCGGCACGTGGGCCATCATCCCGTAGGTGGCGGCGCTGCCCTGCTGCGCAAGCTGCGGGTCGGCTCGCACCACGTCGACGGCTTCACGCAGGTCGCGCAGGTAATCGTCGACGACCTTCAGGTGCCCCGCAGTGATCATCGCGTGCAGGCCATCGGGCTTCTGCAGGCGGTTGACCTTCCAGCCTTTCGCATCGAGCTGGTCGCCCACGGCGAAGATGTTCACCTGCGGATCGCGCGAGCCGTACGCCAGCAGCGGGCCGCTGGGCGCGCCCATCACGTACAGGCCCGGGATTTTCGCGATGCCGTCGCGCATCGCATCGAAGGCCTGCATGGTGCGCGCCGCGAGGTCGCGATAACCCGCCTCCCCGAAGTGCTGCATCGCAGCCCATGCGGCTGCATAGGCGCCGCCCGGCCGCGTGCCCAGGATGCCCGGCGAGGCGAACACGCCGCCCGGCCAGTCTTCGTAGACGAACACCTGGTGCCGCAGCAAGTCGAGGTTGCGGTACGTGATGGTGGAAGCGCCCTTGGCCGCGAAGCCGTACTTGTGGATGTCGGCCGAGATCGAGGTGACGCCAGCCACGCGGTAGTCCCAGCGCGGCAGCGGCCGGCCGTTCAGCTCTATGAAGGGCAGGATGAAGCCGCCCACGCAGGCGTCCACGTGCAGCGGCACGCCGCGGGCCTGCGCGATCTCGCCCATCGCCTCGATCGGGTCGATGGTGCCGTGCGGGTATTCCGGCGAGGAGCCGAGGATCATCACGGTGTTTCGGTTGATCAGCCGCGGCAGCTTGCGCACGTCGGCGCGCAGCTGGCCGTCCAGCGGCAGCAGGCGCACGCGCACGTTGAAGTACTCGGCCGCCTTGAACCAGGCCACGTGCGCCGTGACCGGCAGCACCATCTCGGGATGCTTCACGCCACGCCTGGCGCGCGCCATGTCGCGGTAAGTCTTTACCGCGAGCAGGCAGCTCTCGGTGCCGCCGGAGGTGACGACGCCGCAGGTCTCCTCCGGCCCGTGCAGCAAACCGGCGACGGCGGAGATGATCTCGGTCTCCAGGCGCTTGAGGCTCTTGAAGGCGGTGGGGTTGAGGCCGTTGGCGGAGGAGAAGGACTGGTACGCCTCGCCGAGGAAGTCGTCGTGCGCTTCGTCCAGCCAATACACCAGGCTCCAGAGGCGGCCGGACTTGTAGTCGGGATCGTCTGCGGCGAAGCGCTGGAGATCGGCGAGGACTTCGTCGCGCGGGCGGCCGTGTTGGGGAAGGAAATGGCTCATCTTGGGACGCAGGAACTTGCCGAACCATACCGGCTCCGGTACTATACGCAAGTAACGTACACCATGAAAGCCACCTTCGTCGAGCTCCCGCCGTTCCAGCGCGTCCGATCGGAGTACCTCGACGATGAGGCTTACCGGGAGTTGCAGCGAGCACTCATGGCCAATCCGCTGGCTGGCGACGTGATCCAGGGGACCGGAGGGCTGCGCAAGGTGAGGCGGCCTGACCCGCGCCGGGGCAAAGGGACACGCGGTGGCCTGCGGGTGATCTATTACTGGTGGGATGGCGGCGGACAGTTCTGGCTATTCACTGTCTACGACAAAGACGTTGCCGACGATCTCACGCCGAATCAGCGCAAAAGCCTCGCCGCGCGATTGAATCAGGAAGTGGATGCGCGACAGCCGCAGAAGGGAAAGAAGTCATGAAGAAGCAGAAGCGCGACATCTTTGGTGAATTGAACGAGGGCTTCGATGCCCTCAAAGGGGAGCGCGAAGGCAAGCTCACCCTGCGCACCGTGAAGATGGAAGACAAGCCCGCACCGACCATCACGGCAGACGAAGTCGTTCAGGCCCGCGAGAAGCTCCATGTGTCGCGCGGCGTCTTCGCCCGTTATCTGCGCACGAATCCACGCACGCTGGAAAACTGGGAGCAAGGCCGCGCAAGGCCCAACGCGCAGGCCGCCCTCTTGATCCGGATGGTGGCCAAGCACCCGGACATCGTGAAGTATCTCGAGGCGGCCTGAGATCAGCGCACTTTGGTCTGTGCCGAACGTCTTCGACTGATAACCCACACGACCAAGAGCGCGATCAGCAGCAAGACCATCAGCACGTCCGCCGAGCGCTCGAACCACCCCGTGATCTCCTGCCAGCGCCCGCCGATGTAGCGCACCGCGTAGACCAGGAGGGGCAGCTCGATGGCGGCCGCGATGCCGTCGAAGACGAACAGGTGCCGGTAAGGCATCTTCAGCGATCCGGCCGCGAAGAACAGCATGGTGCGGATGCCGGGGAGGAAGCGCACCACGAAGATATACGCGGGCCCGTAGCGGCGCATGGTGTCCTGCACGGACTCCAGCCGCTCCGGCGAGACGATGCGCGCGCCCCAGCGATGGCGCAGCGCTCGGGAGCCGAAGCGGTGGCCCCAATGGAAGACGAGCGCGTCACCGGCGAGGAGGCCGAACCAGGACACGACGATCAGCGGGACGGGATCCATCACGCCATTCAGCGTGAGGGCCGCGGCGGCGAGGAGCAGGATGTCCTCGTTGATGGGGGCGCCTATGCCGCAGCTGAAAAGGAGGGCGAAGAGGAGGGAGTAGGCGGGGAGGCCCTGGAGGGAATGCAGGAACGGGAGGATGGCGTCGAGCATGCGCAGGCGCGCCTCAACGCAACCGAAGTTGCTGGTCGTTGGTACCTGCCCGCGTTTCGACCACGGAGTCCAGCGACTTCACCATGCCGGAAAAGCTCGTGTGCCCGTGCTCCTTCAGGTTGAAGGTCGGATCGAGGCGCCTGATCATCGGCAGGACCTCCGCCTTGTTCACCCAGGCATCGCCCTTCTTTTCGCTGAGGAGCCGCAGGGCGCGCCGCAGCAGGTCTGCAGGGCCGTCGCGCGCGGGGGCAGTCACTTCGGCAACCGGCGCGGCGCCCTCCGCATCCGGTGCGACGGCTGCCACCTCCGCGGCTTCGGGCTCCACGAGCGATTCGTAGTACCTGAACTCATCGCAGCTCTTCGCCCAGTGCCGGTTGGTCGATCTTCGCGTGCCGACACCGATCAGCGTGCGGCCCGCGGCCTTGATCTTGTGCGACACGGGCATGAAATCACTGTCGCCTCCAACCACGACCACCGTGCCGATATGCTGGAAGCGCGCAACGTCCTCCATGGCATCGAGGCACAGGCGGATGTCGGCGCCGTTCTTGGCCGCGCCGCCCGGTGGAAACAGCTGGACGAGTTCGACGGCGTTCTGCAGCAGTGCCTCCCTGTATCTGCCGAAGAACTGCCAGTTGCAGTAGGCGCGGTTGATGGCAACGGGACCGAACGAGGCCGCAAGCTCGACGACGGACTGCACGTCCACGCGGGCTTCCTGGAGCTTGAAACGATTCTCACGCCCGTACGATCCGGGATCCTGCTCTTCGCACAAGGCGGCATGCAGGTTCTCGAAGTCCCAGTACAGGGCGACGGAACGGCCCTCTTCGCTATCGACCCTGGCCATGGTCAAACGGCCTTGGCCAGGCGCGCGGCACCTTCCCGGATGCTGTCGACTCCGGCGGTCGCGAAGCTGAGTCGCAAGGTTGCCGGATCCGGGTTCCTGGCAAAGAACGGCGCCCCCGGCACGAACGCCACCCCCTGCTCGATCGCCCTCTTCGCGAACTCGCCGGCATCCTTGATCTTCCCGCCGGCGCCCGTCAGCCGTGCCCAGAAGAACAGCCCGCCCTGCGGCTCGGTGAACTCGATCGCATCCCCCAGCTCGCGCCGCAGCGCTTCCGCCATCGCGTGCGCGCGCTCCGCGTACTTCTCGCGCACGTTCTTCAGCGTGGCGGGCATGCGTCCGCTCTTCAAATACTGCGCCGCGGTCGCCTGCGCGAAAGTGCTCGTGTGCGCATCGCTGAACTGCTTGCACATCGTGGCCTTCGCCAGCAGCTCCGGCTGCGCCACCAGCCAGCCCACGCGCAGGCCGGGGCTGAGCACCTTGCTCATGCTGCCGCAGTGGGCGATCCACTCGCGGCTGCCGGGGACATCCTTGGACAACGCCAGCAGGCTCGGGGGCGGCGCCTCGCCGAAGTACAGGTCGCCGTAGGGATCGTCTTCCACGATCAGCACCTGGTACTTCACGGCCAGTTCCAGGATCTTCCTGCGCCGCTCCAGCGACAGCAGCGCGCCGCTCGGGTTGCCGAAGGTGGGCACCAGGTACACGAACTTGGGCTTGTGCTGCACGATCAGCGCTTCGAGCTTGTCCACCTGCACGCCCTGCGCGTCGATGGGCGCGCTCTCGATGTCGGCCCCATAGAGGCGGAAGCACTGGATGGTGGCCAGGAAGGTCGGGCCTTCCACGATCACCTTGTCGCCCTCGCTGATCATGGTCTTGCCCAGGAGGTCCAGCGCCTGCTGGCTGCCGGTGGTCACGATCAGCTGGTGCGGCTCCATGTCGGTCACGCCCTTGCTGCGCTCGAAGGCGGCCAGCTGGGTGCGCAGGGGCTCGTAGCCTTCGGTGGCGCCGTATTGCAGCGCGCCGCCCGGCTCCTCGGCCAGCGCACGCTGCGAAGCCTCGCGCAGGCCCTCGACGTCGAACATGGCGCTGTCCGGGAAGCCGCCGGCAAAGCTGATGATGCCGGGCTTGCCCAGGAGCTTGAAGAGCTCGCGGATGGCGGAGGTTTCGACGTTGTCCAGGCGGGTGGCGAATTGGAGGGGCATGGCTGTCTCGGGCACGGAGGATGCGGGAAACAGGCATTTTCCATGGTTCGGCGGAAGGGGCCGTGCGCCCATGAAGAAAGGGCGCATCGCGCCCTTCTTTGGAAGCCCTGGGTCCCCGCCTTCGCGGGGATGACGGAGGGGCCCCTGGGTCTCCGTCTTTGCGGGGACGACGGTCAGCGAGGCTTGTCGCGATCGTGCGCGGCCGGGATGTCCGGCGACGCGATCGGCTTGTCCTCGTCCACCAGGTCCAGCTTGCGCTGCTCGCCCCAGCCCTGCGACGCCATGGCCCGCTCGCGCGGGAATTCGCCCTCGCCGCGCATGTCCATGTTGTGCTCCGCACCCATCTCGCTGCGCGCGGTGCCGAAGCGCTGCTCCAGGCTGCCGCCCGCGGCCTGGCGTTCCGCCACCACTTCGCGCAGGGGCCGCTGGCCCGCACGCTGGAACAGGTTCAGGTCGTCGGGATTCATCCCGTGCAGGATGGATTGGGCGCGCTCGGCCTGTTCGTCGCTGTTCGCATCGACGAACACGACGCAGTGGCCCTTGTCCATCGCGCCGGAGTAGCGGCCGGCGTGCTCCACCGCCGCGCCCTCGTCATGGCCGAAGAGGCGCTGGAAGAAGTTGCCCAGGCGGTGCAGCCGGCCTGGGTCGACGGCAACCTCGCGCTCCAGGCTGTCCCAGTTGTCGTTGGCCTGGCCCGGCGCGGCCGGCTCGCCGTGCATCAGGGGCTGCTGGCCCTCGCGCATCGGCGTGCCGTCCGAGTGCAGGTACTCGAGATGCACGTCGGCGCGGTCGAAGCCGGATTGCAGCAGGCGCTCCACGGCGCGGTCGGCGTCGGAGCGGTCTTCGAAAGTGCAGATGGCGGTATGCATGATCGTCTCCTCAGCCGTTGGGCTTGTCCTTGTCAGCGTAACGCAGCCCGGGGGCATGTGTCACGTCCGGATCCCGCAGCGCGGGGCCGCCGATCGCGTCGAGGCGGTGCGACGCCATGGCCCGCTCGCGCGCCATCGATTCCGCGGGCGACCAGCCCTCGTGCGCCTCGCGGCTGCGTTCGATCATGCCGGCGGGCTCGTCGCGGCCCACCAGGTCGCGCAGCGGGCGCTGTCCGGCGCGCTGCACGATGTTGAGGTCACCGGCCTGCATCTCCCGCAGCAGGGTGCGGGCGCGCTGCGCCTGTTCTTCGTTGTCGGCGTCGACCACCACCACGCAGCTGCCGCGCTCGACGTGCTGCGAATACGTGTCGACGTGGCCGGAAGGGTTGTCGCGGCCGAGCAGGCTGGCGAAGAAGTGGCCGAAGGACGAGAGCACGCCGCGATCGTGGATCTCGCGCTGCCTGCCGTCCCAGCCGGAGCCGCCGCCCTCGGACGTGGCGTCCTTGTGTTCGATGTGCAGGTCCTGGCGCGCGAAGCCGGCAGCCTCGAGCCTCTGGAGGGCCTGTTCGGCCTGGCGCCGGTCGTCGAAGGCGCAGATGGCGGTATGCATGTCGTTGTTCCCCTTTTCGTTGCACTCCTCCCTATGTACGGACGGGCGCGCAGGCTGGCTGTCGTCCGGCCGAGGTGGGACGGGTAGGCGCGGGACTACCCGCGGCCGAGCTCATCGCTGTGTACGCCGGCGCACATAGCGCGCCCGCGTGTTTCCGGCGCGAGACACGGCATCCCTCGAGCGCGCCTCCCAGGTCAGGCTTATCGCTGGGATGGGGTGTCATGACATTACACTGTTCGTCTCATGTCCAATGCCTCCCGGATCCTCGTCGCCGACACGCCCGAAGGCGTCGAAGCATTCCGGGCGGCCCTCGCCACCCCCTTCGACCTGGTGGCCGTGGGCACCTTCGAACGGGCGAAGACCGCGCTCGCCGCGCCGCCTGCCCTCGTGGTGTGCGGCTGCCACTTCGACGAAGGCCGCATGTACGATTTGCTGCGCTACCTGAAGGCCACCCCCGGCCTGCAGCAGGTGCCTTTCA
Organism: Comamonadaceae bacterium; assembly: GCA_004144865.1. Classification (GTDB taxonomy): domain Bacteria; phylum Pseudomonadota; class Gammaproteobacteria; order Burkholderiales; family Burkholderiaceae_C; genus Ramlibacter. The sequence goes on along the minus strand of SEAY01000017.1, from coordinate 17,202 downwards.
TGGCCGTGCGCGCGATGCAGGGTGAGCTGGAGGACGCGCTGTACGAGAGCGTCAAGATCGCCGTGCGGGCGCTGGGCGGCAATGCCTTCGTCGACCTGCTGCGGTGGCAGCGGCGCTGGGGCGAAGCGGAGGCTTCGCACCGCCTCACGCACCTGGTGCAGACGCTGGTAAACGCCGCCGGCGCCGATTCGGCCTGAGGCTCAGCGCGCCGCGCGTGCGCAGGCCACCTTGTGCAGCAGCTCCAGCAGCATGGCGCGCTCGCCGGCAGTGAGCGGCAGGGCCGCCTTCTCTCCCTCGATGATGCGTTCGGTGGACTTGCGCACCAGGTCCGCGCCCTGCGCCGTGGTGTGCAGCACCTGCGTGCGGCGGTCCTCGGCGCTCTGCTGGCGCTTGACCAGGCCCCGCGCCTCCAGCCGGTCCACCATCACCGTGATGTTGGGCGCGGTGACCGCCAGCGCACGGGCGATGCGCGCGAGCGAGCCGCCGGGGTTCTCGGCGATGAGCGTCAGCACCGTGTACTCCACCGGCCGCAGCCCGAACGGCTCACCGGCCTGCGCCTCGAACACGCCGCCCGTGACGATGGCCGCCTGCGCGAGCTGGTAGCCCAGCACGGACTGCAGCCGTGCCTCCGCAAGGTGGCCGGCGGGCGTTTCTTCTGCGCGTGCGCTTCTTCGGTGGGGCATGCGGCGATTGTGCCGCCGGCGCACCGCGCGCCCGCCACAGGACGGATTGATTAGGCAAATACAGGATTGAGCGCGCGCACGCCTTGGGTGAAACACCTAGCGATCGGCTGCAATTCATTCACTAACCTAACTATCCCGCACAACATCCGGCGCGGCGGGCGCCCAGGAGACAAGGGATGAAACAAGCGATGGTGCGCCGCTGGCGCATGGTGCCGCTGCTGGCGGCGGTGGCTGCCGCGGCGGGATGCGGCGGCGGCGGAGAAGGCGTCGCCGACAGCCCGGACGGCATGACCCAACTGTCCGCATTGCTGGCGCAGGACCCGGGTGCGGCGCGCCAAGGCCGCCCGCCACAGCTTTCCCCGGCGCAGCCCGCACTGCTCGCCGGTACCTGCGCCGACCTGCCCGCGCGCCTGGCAACCCTGCCGAACACCATGATCGCGTCCGTCGAAACCGTGCCGGCCGGCACGCTCACCGTGGGCGGCAACGCGGTGCGCGCGCACTGCCTGGTCAAGGGCAGCATGCACAACCGGGTGAGCGCCGTGGACGGCAAGAGCTACGCCATCGGCTTCGAGATGCGCCTGCCCGTGGAGTGGAATGGCCGCTTCCTGCACCAGGGCAACGGCGGCATCGACGGCACCGTGTTGCCCGCCACGGGCGCCACCGGCGGCGGGCCGCTCACGCACGCCCTGCACCAGGGCTTCGCCGTGCTCAGCTCCGACGCGGGCCACGCCGGCTCGCTGGGCCCCACCTTCGGCATCGACCCGCAGGCCCGGCTGGACTACGGCTACCAGGCCGTCGGCAAGCTCACGCCCATGGCAAAGAGCGTGATCGAGGCGGCCTACACGAAGGGGCCGGACCGCTCGTACTTCGCGGGCTGCTCCAATGGCGGCCGCCACGCCATGGTGACCGCCACGCGCTACGCAAGCGACTACGACGGCATCCTGGCCGGCGCGCCAGGCTACAACCTGCCCAAGGCCGCCATCGCCAACATCGCCGGCGCGCAGCTATACGCCACGGTGGCGACGGGCAGCGACCTCTCGACCGCCTTCACCACGCCGGAACGCAAGCTGGTCGGCGCGGCCGTGCTGGCCCGGTGCGACGCCCTGGACAAGGCCGCCGACGGCATCGTGCAGGACGTGGCGGCTTGCCAGCGCGCCTTCGACCTGCAACGCGACGTGCCCACCTGCTCCGGCACTCGCGACGGCACCTGCCTCTCGCAGCCGCAGAAGGACGCCATCGCGAAGATCTTCAAGGGCCCGACCACCAGTGACGGCCGCAGGATCTATTCGAGCTTCCCGTACGACCCCGGCATCGGCGGCGGCGGCATCCCCTTCTGGGAATTCACCGCGCCGCTGGCGCTGGACTCGGGCGCCGTGGGCATGATCTTCAAGGTACCGCCGGTGGATCCGGCCGGCTTCAACGGCCCGGCCTTTTCGCTGGGCGCCAACCTCGACACGCTGGTGCGCGAGATCAACGCCACCAATGCGCTGTACACCGAGTCCGCCATGCAATTCATGACGCCGCCGCAGCCCACCGACATGTTGGCCCTGGGCAAGCGCGGGGGCAAGATCATGGTCTACCACGGCGTGAGCGACCCGATCTTCTCGGTCGACGATTCGGAGGCCTGGTACAAGGGCCTGCTGCTGGAAAGCCGCGGCCTCGCCGCGACCTACGCGCGCTTCTACCGCATCCCGGGCATGGGCCACTGCTCCGGCGGGCCGGCGACCGACCAGTTCGATGCGCTCACCAAGCTGGTCGCCTGGGTGGAACGCGGAACCGAGCCGGGCCAGATCGTCGCGTCCGCGCGCGGCTTGGGCAACGCGGGCGGCGTGAACGTCGACGTGCCCGCGGACTGGTCCGCCGGCCGCACCCGGCCGCTGTGCCCCTACCCCCTCGTGGCCCGCTACCGCGGCGGCGACATGGAGTCGGCGGCCAGCTTCCGCTGCGAGCTGCCGCAGCTTCGCTAGGTCCCGTTGCGGAATCCGGGCCTCGCCGCACTTGGAGGCGGCGGGTCCCGCACCTATACTCCGCAAAATGAACGAACTAGTACACGCGCGCCGGGCCGCGGCCCGGTCGCCGCAAAGGGAGACGACGCGCACCAACGACCCCGAACGCACCAAGGCCAACATCCTGGAAGTGGCCGCGGCGGAGTTCGGCGAGAAGGGGCTGGCCGGCGCGCGCATCGACGAGATCGCCGCGCTCACGCAGACCAGCAAGCGGATGATCTACTACTACTTCGGCAGCAAGGAGGGCCTGTACCTCGCGGTGCTGGAGGAGTCGTACAAGCGCGTGCGCGACGTCGAGGCCGAACTGCACCTGCAGGACCTGGAGCCCGAGCAGGCGCTGCGCCGGCTGGTGGCCTTCACCTTCGACCACCACCTGCAGCACGAGAACTACATCCGCCTCGTGATGAGCGAGAACATCAACCGCGGCCAGTTCCTCGCGCAGTCGCAGCGCATCCAGGACCTGAACGTGCCGGCCATCGCCGCCATCGGCAACCTGTACCAGCGCGGCGTGAAGAGCGGCGTGTTCCGCCCGGGGCTCGACCCGGTGGACATCCACGCGTCCATCTCGGCGTTGAGCTTCTTCAACGTCTCCAACCGGCACACCTTCGGCCTGATCTTCAAGATCGACATGAAGTCCGCCGCGTACACGGCGCACCGCAGGGACAACGTGGTCGAGATGATCGTGCGGTTCATGAAGAAATGACTTGCTCCTTCCCCCTTTGGGGGAAGGCTGGGATGGGGGCTCGGGTTTACCCTCAATTGAAAACTAACCAGTCCGTACAAAATGCGCGGATGCTCCAGTCGCTGATCGACCGCTTCTGCCGCCTGCTCTCCGCAGTGATGGTGCTGTTCCTCGCGGCCATGGTGGCCATGGTGTTCGGCAACGTCGTGCTGCGCTATGGATTCAATAGCGGCATCACCGTCTCCGAGGAGCTGTCCCGCTGGCTCTTCGTGTGGATGACCTTCCTGGGCGCGCTGGTCGCATTGCGCGCCCATGCGCACCTCGGCACCGACAGCCTGATCTCGCGCCTGCCCGTCACCGGCCGCAAGATCTGCCTCGGCCTCACGCACGTGCTGATGCTGTATCTCTGCTGGCTGATGTTCCAGGGCTCCTGGCAGCAGACCAAGATCAACATGGACAGCACCAGCGCCGTAATGCAGGCGTCGCAGGGCTGGTTCTACGCGTCGGGCCTATTCTTCTCCGTCTTCGCCTTCCTCTTCATCCTGGCCGACCTCTGGCGGCTGGTGTCCGGCCAGATGAGCGAGGCCGAGCTGATCGGCGTGCGCGAGTCCGACGACATGCCGCACGGCAACCCGCAGGCCCCGAAGTAAATCCATGACCATCGCCATCTTCCTCGGATCGCTGCTGGGCGCCATGGCGCTGGGCGTGCCCATCGCCTTCGCCCTGCTCGCCTGCGGCGTGGCGCTCATGCTCCACATGGACATGTTCGACGCGCAGATCCTGGCGCAGAACGTGATCGAGGGCGCCAACAGCTTCCCGCTGCTGGCCGTGCCCTTCTTCATGCTGGCCGGCGAGATCATGAACGCCGGCGGCCTGTCGCGCCGCATCGTGCACTTCGCCATGACGCTGGTGGGCCACGTGCGCGGCGGCCTCGGCTACGTGGCGATCATGGCCGCCATCATCATGGCCGCGCTCTCGGGCTCGGCTGTGGCCGACGCCGCGGCGCTGGCCGCCTTGCTGCTGCCGATGATGAACCGCGCCGGCTACAACACGGCGCGCTCGGCCGGCCTGCTGGCGTCGGCCAGCATCATTGCGCCCATCATCCCGCCCAGCATCGGCTTCGTGGTGTTCGGCGTGGCCGCGAACGTGTCGATCTCCAAGCTGTTCATGGCCGGCATCGCTCCCGGCCTGATGCTCGGCGCGGCGCTGTGGCTCACCTGGTGGTGGCTGGTGCGCAAGGAGAAGATCCAGCCCGCGCCGCGCGCGAGCCGCGCCGAAGTGCTGTCCGCGCTGAAGGACGCCACCTTCGCGCTGGGCCTGCCCTTCATCGTGGTGTTCGGCCTGAAGTTCGGCTTGTTCACGCCGACGGAAGCGGCCGTGGTCGCCGCGGTCTACGCCCTCTTCGTCTCGCTGGTGGTCTACCGCGAACTGAAGCTCTCGCAGCTGTACGGCCTGTTCGAGGCGGCCGCGCGCACGACGGCCGTGATCATGTTCCTGGTGGCCGCCGCCATGGTCTCGGCGTGGATGCTCACCGTCACCAACCTCACGACGGAACTGGTCACGCTGCTGCAGCCCCTGATCGAACGGCCCATCCTGCTGATGATCGTGATCATGCTCGTCACCATGCTGGTGGGCACGGCGATGGACATGACGCCCACCATCCTGATCCTCACCCCGGTGCTGATGCCGGTGGTGAAGGCCGCCGGCATCGACCCGGTCTACTTCGGCGTGCTGTTCATGATCAACAACGCCATCGGCCTGATCACCCCGCCCGTGGGCACCGTGCTCAGCACGGTGGCCGGCGTCGGCAAGGTGAGCATGGACGAAGTGACCAAAGGCGTCTGGCCCTTCATGGTGGCGCAGTTCGTCGTCATGTTCCTGATGGTGCTCTTCCCGCAGCTGGTCATCTGGCCGGCGCGCTTCCTCTACGGCTGATTCGCAACCCCTTTCACAACGGAGACAAAAGCATGAAACGCCTGTTCGTCAAGACCCTGGTGGCCGCCGTGGCCGTCGCCGCCTTCGGCATCGCGCAAGCCCAGACGCGCACCATCAAGTTCGCCAACCAGAACGCCAAGGGCCACCCGATCGTCCTGGGGATGGAGAAGTTCGGCGAACTGGTCGAAGCCAAGTCCGGCGGCAAGCTCAAGGTGCAGGTGTTCCCGGGCGGCGCGCTCGGCAGCGACCAGGCCAACGTGTCCTCCCTGCAGGGCGGCACGCTGGAGATGGCCTCGATGAACTCCGGCATCTTCGCCAGCCAGGTGAAGGACTTCGCGATCTACGATTTCCCGTTCCTGTTCGGCAACGCGAAGGAAGCCGACGCCGTGGTCGACGGCGCGTTCGGCAAGTCGCTCCACGCCAAGCTGGAAGAGAAGGGCCTCGTCGGCCTGGGCTACTACGAGCTGGGCTTCCGCCACATCACCAACAGCAAGCGCCCGATCGCCAAGGTCGAGGACATCGCGGGCCTGAAGCTGCGCGTGATCCCCAACCCGATCAACGTGGATTGGGTGAGCGCGCTGGGCGCCAACCCCACGCCCCTGCCCTTCCCCGAGCTGTACGCGGCGCTGGAGCAGAAGGCGGTGGACGGCCAGGAGAACCCCGTCGCCACGATCAAGGGCGCCAAGCTGTTCGAGGTGCAGAAGTACATCACCCTCACCAACCACCAGTACAACCCGCAATCCATCGTGGTGAGCAAGAAGTTCTGGGACTCGCTGTCCGCCGGCGACCGCAAGATCCTGCAGGACGCCGCGGCCGAGTCGATCTCGTACCAGCGCACCCAGTCGCGCGCGCAGCTCGCCAGCGGCCTGGAAGACCTGAAGAAGGGCGGCATGACGGTGAGCGAACTGCCGGCGCCCGAAGTGGCCAAGCTGCGCGACAAGATGAAGCCCGTGATCGCCAAGCACTCGGCGAGCGTCGGCGACGACACGGTGAAGGCCATGATGGCGGAGCTGGACAAGCTGCGCAAGTAATCGGAGAAGTTCGTGAAGAAGATCCTCGTCCTCAACGGCCCCAACCTGAACCTGCTGGGCACGCGCGAGCCGGCGCAGTACGGCGCCACCACGCTGCCCGAGGTGGAGGCGACGTGCCGCGATGCGGGACGGCGCCTGGGCTACGAGGTCGAGTGCTTCCAGAGCAACCACGAAGGCGCCCTGATCGACAAGATCCACGAGTACGGGCGCCTGTGGAAGGAAGGCCAGGCGCTCGGCTGCGTGCTCAATGCCGGCGCCTACACCCACACCTCGGTGGCGCTGCACGACGCCATCAAGGGCGTGGACGGGCTGCCGGTGATCGAGTGCCACATCTCCAACGTGCATGCACGCGAGGCCTTCCGCCACCACTCCTACATCTCCCCCGCCGCGGCCGGCATCGTGGTCGGCTTCGGCGTCGCGGGCTACGTCATCGCCATCGAAGGCCTGGTGCGCACCCGCGACAAGGACAACGCCGCCCTGAAATGAACGCGCGCCTGCCCCGCCCCATGCTGGTCAACGGTCAAACGGAACTCATCGCCCACCTGGGCTGGCCCACGCACGCCTTCAAGGCGCCGATGATCTACAACCCCTACTTCGAATCCATAGGCGTCAACGCGCTGGTGGTGCCGATGGGGTGCAAGCCGGAGAACTTTCCCGACGTGCTGCGCAGCGTGTTCCGCGTGGAGAACGTGCGCGGCGCGCTGATCACCATGCCGCACAAGGTGAGCGTGGTGGCGCTGGTCGACGAGGTGACGCCCACCGTGAAGGTGGCCGGCTCCTGCAACGCCGTGAAGCGCCTGCCGGACGGCCGCCTGCTGGGCGACATGTTCGACGGCGAAGGCTTCGTGCGCGGCCTGCAGCGCAAGGGCCTGGTGCTGCGCGGCGCGCGCGCGCTGGTGGTGGGCAGCGGCGGCGTGGGCTCCGCGATCGCCGCGTCGCTGGCTGCGGCCGGCGTCGGCGGACTCGCGCTCTACGACGTGAACGCCGACGCGGCGCGCGGCCTGGCCGAGCGCCTGCGCGAGAACTACCCGCAGGTGCAGGTGACCACCGGCAGCAAGGACCCGGCCGGATTCGACCTCGTGGTCAACGGCTCGCCGCTGGGCATGAATGCCGACGACCCGCTGCCCGTCGACGTGGACCGCATCGCACCCGGCGCTTTCGTGGGCGAGGTGGTGATGAAGGCGGAACGCACCCCCTTCCTGGCGGCTGCGCAGGCGCGCGGCTGCCGCATCCAGGTGGGCACCGACATGCTGTTCGAGATGATCCCGCCTTACCTGGAGTTCTTCGGCTATCCGACCACCACGCCGGAGACGCTGCGCGATGTGGCGCGGCTGGAGTACTGACATGAGTGATCTGCTGCTGCATCCGGACGCGCGCGAACCGCTGCAGGATTCCTTCAGCGATGAATCGAATCCCATCGGCCTCGATGGCGTGGAGTTCGTGGAATACGCGACGTCGCGGCCGCAGGCCCTGGGCCAGGTGCTGGAGATGATGGGCTTCCGCCCCGTGGCGCGGCACCGCTCGCGCGAGGTGCTGCTGTACCGCCAGGGCGGCATGAACATCGTGCTGAACGCGCACCCCACCGATGCGCGCGGCGCCACGCAGGGCGGCGACGCCCCGGCGATCGCCGCCGTCGCCCTGCGCGTGCGCGACGCGCGCGCGGCCTACCGCTACGTGCTGGAGCACGGCGGCTGGGAAGTGCCCACGCATCCCGAGGCGATGGAGCTGAACATCCCCGCCATCCACGGCGCGGGCGGCAGCCGCATCTACTTCATCGACCGCTACCGCGATTTCTCGATCTACGACGTCGACTTCCTGAAGATCCCCGGCGTGGACCCGAACCCGCCCGCCGTGACCGGCATGCACTTCTTCGGCATCGTGCAGTACATCGGCCCGGGCCGCACCTACGACTGGCTGGAGTTCTACCGCGAGCTGTTCGGCATCGAGGTGATCCCCGACGAGCAGCGCTTCGGCATCATGCCCGCGGGCAAGCTGTTACGCGCGCCGGCGTTGCAGCCGCAGAACCGTTTCATGCTGCAAATGATCGAGCCCGAGGCCGATTCGCTGGACACGCGCGAGCGCCTGCAGCGCATCGGGCTGGGCGTGCCCGACGTGCTGGCGGCGGTGCGCGAGCTGCGCGCCCGCGGCGTGGAGTTCGTCGAGACGCAGGCCGCGCACAGCGAGCGGCGCGGCGCGATCACGCGCACCTACCTCGACGGCGCCGTCTTCGAATTGGTCCACAGCGAGGTGTCCTGATGCCGCACCAGCGCAGCCTGCTGCAGGCAATCCGCTCGTTCGGCATGGACACCATCACGCTCGCAGGGCCGCTGGAGGCCAAGCTCGAGGCGATGCAGGCCGCCGGCTTCACGCAGGTGATGCTCAAGGCCAACGACCTGGTGGGCCATCCGCAGGGCTGGCAGGCCGCCGTGAAGGCGGTGCGCGCGAGCGGGCTGCGCGGCACCGGCTTCCAGGTGCTGCGCGACTTCGAAGGGCTCTCGGGCCACCTGCACCAGTACAAAGTGGACATCGCCAAGACCATGCTGGAGATGTGCGCGGCGCTGGGCTGCGACGTGCTGCTGGCCTGCTCGTCCACTTCCACGCACGCCAGCCAGGACCTCGACCACCTGGCGCGCGACCTGCGCAAGCTGGCCATGCTGGCGATCCCCTTCGGCATCCGCATCGCCTACGAGGGCCTGTCGTGGGGCCGCACCGTCAACGAGTTCACCACGGCGTGGGACGCCGTCTGCCGCGCCGATTGTCCCAACCTCGGCATCGGCATCGACTCCTTCCACATCCTGGCCGCCGGCACCTCGCTGGATCGCATGGACGACCTGGACCCGGCGAAGATCTTCCTGGTGCAGCTGTCGGACTTCATGTGGCAGGAGACGCGCACGTTCGAGGAGCGCATGGCCACGGCCCGCACCTTCCGCGTGTTCCCCGGCGAGGGCGTGCACACCGAGGACCTGGTGCGCATGGTGCTCAAGCTCGACGCCCTCGGCTACCGCGGCGACTACAGCTTCGAAGTGTTCAACGACGACTACGTGCAGATGCCGCTGCCGATGGTCGCGGAACGCGCGCGCCGCTCGGCCCTGTGGCTCGGCGAGGACGTGCTGCGGCGCTCGGTGCCGCTGCCGGGGCAGCTGAAGCTGCGCACGGCCTGATCCGCTCGTTCTCCTTCCCGTAGGGTGGGCAGCGAGCTGCCCACCCTACGAAAGCTATGCATGCGGTGCATCCGCCGGCCAGCGTACGGTGACCCGCCGCCCCAGCAGGCGGCAGCGCGCCACGTGGCCCAGCAGCTCCTTCTCCGTAGCCGGGAAGCGGTCCTCGATCCCGCTGAAGTCCAGCAGCACGAACTCGTGGGGCCAGGCCCGGCTGTCCACCTGCAGCACCTGCATGAGGGAGGCGAGCTGGCCCAGCGTGACGCGGCCCGTGACCGCCACCCGGGTCAGCTGCGCCTCGTCGTGCACGGCGATGTCGAAGCTCATGCCGCCCACTCTGGCGGTTCGCACGCTTTCGCGCTGTCAACTATGCAAGGGACGGCGCGGCGAAACACATGTTGCGCGAGCGGGGCGCATGTTCACGCCCGCTCACGCAATTTCCGGCTAGCGGGCGCGCCAAAGTAACGCCCCCGGCGGAACTTCGATGGCTCAGCGGCCGCCGTCGCGCAGCACTCCCACCAGCCCGCGCAGCGCCGCCAGGTACGACTGCGGCCCCAACCCCTGCACCGTGCCGCGCACCGCCGGCGAGATGATCGAATGGCTGCGCCAGGGCTCGCGCGCGGCGATGTTGCTCATGTGCACTTCCAGCACGGGGAACGGCATGGCCTTGATCGCATCGTGCAGCGGCACGCCGTGCTGCGTGAGCCCGGCCGGGTTCACCAGCGCGCCCTGCGCATCGTCGATGTGCGCGTGCAGGAAGTCGACCAGCACGCCTTCGTGGTTGGACTGGATCGTGTCCAGCTCCACCTCGAGCTCCCGCGCCAGCGCCTGCAGGCGCGCGTCGATCTCGGCCAGCGTGGTGGTGCCGTAGATGTGCGGTTCGCGGCGGCCGAACAGGTTGAGGTTCGGCCCGTGCAGCACGAGGATTTTCATCGTGGCCCCGCTCACTTCGCCAGCCGCGCGAGTTCGTCGTTGTACAGCTTCACGATCGCAGGGTCGTAGCTCGCGGCGAAGCGGTCGGTCACCGGCTTGGCGATCTGGCGCATGCGCGCCTGCTCCGCCGGCGCGACCTCGTTGAACTGCATGCCCTTGGCGCGAAGTTCCGCCACCGCCTTCTGCGCCGCGTCGCGGCTGGCCTGCCGCTGGTAGGCGCGCGCCTCGTTGGCGGCCTCGTGCATCATGCGCTGCTCCGCCGGCGAGAGCCGATCCCAGAAGCGCTTGCTGACCAGGACGATGTTGGCCGCGTACACGTGGTTGGTGGCGCTCACGAACTTCTGCACTTCGTAGAACTTGTTGGAGAGGATCACCGAGAACGGGTTCTCCTGGCCGTCCACCGCCTTGGATTCAAGGGCGCCATACAGCTCCGCGAACGGCATCGGCACCGGGTTGGCCTTGAAGGCCTTGAACGTTTCCAGGAACACCGGGTTGGGAATCACGCGCAGTTTCAGGCCGTCGAGGTCCTCGGCCCGCGCGATGGGGCGGCGGCCGTTGGTGACGTTGCGGAAGCCCAGGTCCCAGTACCCGAGCGCGACCAGGCCCTTCTCCGGCAGCTTCGCGATCAGCGCCTGCCCGAGCGGGCCGTCCAGCAAGGCGTCGGCCTGCGCGTAGCTGCCCACCGAGAAGGGAAAGTCGACCAGGCCGAACTCCTTGACGATGCCAGCCAGCGACGTGGTGGCCGGCGCGGACATCTCCTGCACCCCGCCCTGCAGCGCGGCCTGCTGCTGCATCTCGTTGCCCAGCTGGTTGGACGGGAACTCCTGCACCTTCAGCTTGCCGCCGCTCTTGGCCGCGAGCAGTTCGGCGAAGCGCTTGACGCCCATGCTCACCGGGTGGTCCGTGTTGTTCAGGTGGCCGAACTTGATCGTGCGCTCCTGCACGTCCTGGGCGGAAGCGGCGAGGCTCGCGAGCAGGAGGGCGCCGGCTGCGGCGGCGTGGGCGATGGCTTTCACGTAGGTGTCTCCTTCGTTGGTTTCGGCGGGTGCCGGGTGTGCGGCGAGAATACGAGGCCGGCTGGAACCGCGTTCCGAGCTGGAATCTCGTTCCGCATTGCAAACACGTCGAGGAAGCAGGCATGTCCGGACCGGTTGCCCGTTCGCTGCAGATCATGGAGGCGCTCGCCGCGCACCCCGGCGGCCTCGCGCTCGCCGCGATCGCCGACGACCTCGAACTGCCTCGCAGCGCTTGCCATCGCCTGCTCGCGGAGTTGCTGCGCTGCGGCTACGTGCGGCAGGTGCGCGAGCACGGCGAGTACACCCTCACGACCAAGCTCGCCGCCCTGGGCCTGAGCTTCCTGGGCGCCTCCGGCATGGTGGACATCGCGCAGCCGGTGCTGGACCGCCTGGCCGACACGACGGGCGAGCTGGTGCGGCTGGCGCTGGTGGACGGCGACCGCCTCACCTTCGTGGCCAAGGCGCAAGGCGCGCGCTTCGGCCTGCGCTACGACCCCGACATGGGCATCGACGTGCGCCTCTCGTGCAGCGCGGGCGGCCACGCGTGGCTGATGACGCTGGACGAGGAGCGCGCCACGGAACTGGTGGCGAAGCAGGGGTTCGGCGACCGCAAGGCTTTCGGCCCGAAGGCGCCCACCACCTTCAAGGCGCTGATGCAAGTGCTGCAAGAGGATCGGCAACGCGGGTACAGCGTGATCGAGGAGATGTATGCACCCGGCATGAGCGCGATGGCGGCGCCGATTCGACGCCGTCGCAACCAGCCTGCCGTGGGGGTGATCACCGTCGCGGGCCCGCTCGTGCGGTTGACGCCGCAGCGCATGCAGGACCTCGGCAGGCCGCTGCTGGCGGCGGCGGAGGAATTGAGCCTGGCGAGCGCGTCTTCGCCGTTGTTCGCGCGTTCATAGGCGATGGCCGGCGCGTCGGGGTTCCGTGGTCACCCCGAGCTACGGTGCCGGGCCGGGTTTCGCGGCCGTTCGTGGGCTGGGTTGCCCGCCTGACTAGAAACCCGCAGCCAACCCATCGCGCCGCGCATCCGACGCAATGACATAGCCTTCCTTCTTCGGATCGCCCATGCGCCAGATGAACTGGCCCGCGCCGAAGTCCTGGTAGCTGTCGTCGATCACGTCCACCTTGTGGCCGCGGCGGGCGAGTTCCTCCACCGTGGACTTGTCCATCTGGTGTTCGACGTTGATCTCCAGCCCCGCGTTGAAGCGCCAGCGCGGCGCGTCGCAGGCGGCCTGCGGGTTCTGCCGGTAGTCCAGCATGCGCACCAGTGTCTGCAGGTGGCCCTGCGGCTGCATGTTGCCGCCCATCACGCCGAAGCTCATCACCGGAGCTCCGTCTTTCGTGAGGAACGCGGGGATGATGGTGTGGAAAGGCCGCTTGCCCGGCGCGACCTGGTTGGCGCCCGGCTGCAGGCTGAAGCCGTGCCCGCGGTTCTGCAGGCTGATGCCGAAGGTGGGCTCGACGCAACCCGAGCCGAAGCCCATGTAGTTGCTCTGGATGAAGCTGACCATCATGCCGTCCTCGTCGGCGGCGGTGAGGTAGATCGTGCCGCCCTTCACCGGGTTGCCGGCGCGGAAGTCCTGCGCGCGCTTCATGTCGATCAGCTTCGCGCGGCTGGCGAGGTAGGCGTCGTCCAGCATCTGCTCGGTGGTGACCTCCATCGCCGAACGCTCCGCGACGAAGCGGTACACGTCGGCGAAGGCGAGCTTCAGTGCCTCGATCTGCACGTGCTGCGAGTCCGCGCCGTCCACCTTCATCGCGCCCAGGTCGAACTTCTCCGCGATGCCCAGCGCCATCAGCGCCGCGATGCCCTGCCCGTTCGGCGGGATTTCGTGCAGCGTATAGTCGCGGTAGTCCTTCGCGATGGGCGTCACCCACTCGGGCTTGAACGCGGCGAAGTCCTCCACCTTGTGCACGCCCCCATGCTCCGCGCTGAAGCGCGCCAGCGCACTGGCGATCTCGCCCTGGTAGAACGCGGCGCCCTTCGTCTCGGCAATGAGGCGCAACGCGCGCGCCGCGGTGGGGAACCGGAACAGCTCGCCGACTTGCGGCGCGCGGCCCCAAGGCAGGAAGCTCTGCGCGAAGCCCGGCTGGCTTCCCAGCTCCGGGGTGGCCGCTGCCCATTTCTGCTGCACCACGATGGGCAGCAGGTAGCCGCGCTCGGCGATCTCGATGGCGGGCGCCATCAGGTCGGCAAAGGGCAGCTTGCCGTAGCGTTCCGACAGCGCCACCCAGGTGGCGACGGCGCCCGGCACGGTGGCCGAGTCGATGCCGCGCTTGGGCGGGTTCTTCGCGTCGGCACCGTACTTCTTCGCGAAGTAGCCGGGCGTCCAGCCCGCGGGCGCGTGGCCCGAGCCGTTGATGCCCTGCAGCTGCTTGCCGTCCCACAGGATGGCGAACGCGTCGCTGCCCAGGCCGTTGCTGACCGGCTCGACGATCGTCATGGCCGCCGCCGCGGCGATGGCGGCATCCACCGCATTGCCGCCCTTCCACAGCATGCGCAGGCCCGCCTGCGCGCCCAGCGGGTGCGAGGTGGAAACCGCGTTGCGCGCGAAGACGGGGATGCGGGTGGTGGGGTAAGGGTTGTGGAATTCGAAGTTCATGGGTGCCATCAATCCAGCGTCAGCTTGCGCTCCGAAATGATCTTCTTCCACTTCGCGCGGTCCGCGTTCGTCATGGCGGCGAACTGCTGCGGCGTGCCGCCCGCGGGCTCGATGCCCAGGCGCGCCAGGCGCTCCTTGACGTCGGGATCCTGCAGCGCCTGGTTCACGGCGGCGTTGACCCGGCTGACGACGTCGGCCGGCAGGCCCTTGGGCCCGTACATGCCGAACCACGTCACCGTCTCGTAGCCGGGCACCGCCTCGGAGATCGCCGGCAGGTCCGGCAGCAGCGGGGAACGCTTGGCGCTCGTGATGCCCAGCGCCCGCAGGCGGCCCTCCTTCACGTGCGGCAGGCCGCTCGGCAGGGAATCGAACAGCACGTCGACCTTGCCGCTCACCAGGTCGGGGATCGCCAGCGCGGTGCCGCGATAGGGGATGTGCACCAGGAACAGGTCGGCCTGCGCCTTGAAGTACTCCGTGCCCAGGTGCACGACGGTGCCGTTGCCGCTGCTCGCGTAGTTCAGCCGGCCGGGGTTCTTGCGGGCGTAGTCCACCCATTCCTTCACGGTGCGGGCCGGCGAGGAGTTGGGCACCAGCATGATGCTGGGCGCATTGCCCACGTAGGCGACCGGCGTGAAGTCGGCGACCGGGTCATAGGGCACCTTGCCGAAGCTCGGGCCGATGCTGTGGGTGCTGGTGGTTGCCAGCAGCAGGGTGTAGCCGTCAGGCGCCGCCTTGGCCACGAGGTCGGAGCCGATGGCGCCGCCCGCGCCGGGCTTGTTGTCCACCACGACGGCCTGCCCCAGGCGCTCGCCGAGCTTCTGCGACACCGCGCGGCCGAAGATGTCCGTGGCGCCGCCCGCTGGGAACGGGATCACCAGGCGGATGGGCTTGGTGGGGTAGGCCTGCGCATGGACTTGCGGGGCCAGCAGCGCGGCGGCCGCCAGGAGGAAGGGAGCGAGCAGCTTCATGCGCGGATGATAGGAAGCTCCACGGCAAAGCAAAAGCCAATAATGCTTTAGCGAGGCTAAAGCATTGCTTTAGCATGGCGCATGAGCAGCATCCGCGTCCTCAAGACCTTCTCGGCCGTGGCTGGCGAAGGTTCCTTCGCCGCCGCGGCCGCGCGCGTGGCGCTCACGCAGGCCGCGGTCGGCCAGCAGATGCGGGCGCTGGAGGGCGAACTGCGCCGGCCCCTGTTCGAGCGCCAGGGCAAGGCCGTGGTCCTCAACGAGGCCGGCCGCGCGCTGGTGCCGCAGGTGCGCCGGCTGCTGGCCCTGTACGAGCAGATGCTCGCGGCGCCGGCGGAGACGGCCGACGCCATGGCCGGCACGGTGCACCTGGGCGCCATCGTCTCCGCGGTGCGGCCGCTGATCCAGGCCACGCTCGCGCTGAAGGCGCGCCACGCGGCGCTGGACCTGCACGTGTCCGCCGCGAAGTCGATCGAACTCATCGCCCGCGTGCAGTCCGGCGAACTCGATGCGGCCGTGGCGGTGCGCGAGCCGGGCACGGCGGCGGACCTGGCCTGGACGCCGCTCTATGCCGAGCCCATGGTGCTGCTGGTACCGAAGCGGCTGGAGGACGCGAGCGCGCGCGCCATCCTGCAGTCGCAGCCCTTCATCCGCTTCGATCCGAGCCAGCACACCGGCCGCCTGGTGGAGCGCAGCCTGCGCCGCCTGCGCGTGAAGCCGCAGGAATTCCTGGAGCTCAACGCGCTGGAGAGCATCGCGGAACTGGTGCGCTCCGGTCTCGGCGTGAGCCTGGTGCCGCTGCTGCACGACGCACGCTGGCCCGCGGACGCGCGGCTGCGCGTGCTGGACCTGCCGCGGGCCGAGGAGCGCCGCGTCGCCTTGGTGCAGCGGCGCGATTCGGCCAAGGCGCACGTGGTGGCGGCGCTGGTGCCGGAACTGCTGCAGCCCCGCCGGGGGTGATCAGCGCCCGCCCTCGACGAGCCAGCGCACCAGGGCCCGCGCTTCGTCTTCCTGCAGGCGCTCGTGCGCCGCGATGTGGCTCAGGAGCGAACCATGGTGCAGGCGGTCCACCAGGTGCTGCTCCGCCGCCGCATCGAGCTGCCCGCGCCAGGCCGCGTAGCGCCCGGCCAGCTCGCGGAACGACGGCACGTTGCGCCGGGGCGGGTCCGCGTGGCAGTTGTAGCAGCCGCGGTCGGCCGCGAGTTGCGCTCCCGCGGAGGAAGGCTGCGCGCCGCAGGTGCATGCAGCGGCCCAGGCCGCCAGGGCCAGGAGCGCACGGGAGCAGGCGTGGCCACGCATCGCGCAAGCCTACACTCGCGGCCATGAAAGATGCGGACGTCGAACCCTTTTTCGCCACGCTGCAGGCCGCCAACCCGATGCCGGCGAGCGAGCTGGAATACAGCACCGTGTTCGAGCTGCTGGCCGCCGTGCTGCTCTCCGCGCAAGCCACCGATGCGGGCGTCAACAAGGCCACGCGCCGGCTGTTCGCCGTGGCCAACACGCCGCAGGCGATCCTCGCGCTCGGGCGCGAAGGGCTGGAGGAATACATCAAGACGATCGGCCTCTACCGCATGAAGGCCAAGCACCTGCTGGAAGCCTGCCGCATCCTGGTGGAACAGCATGGCGGCGAGGTCCCGCGTGACCGCGCCGCGCTGGAGGCGCTGCCCGGCGTCGGCCGCAAGACCGCCAACGTGGTGCTGAACGTCGCCTTCGGCGAGGAGGCGATGGCGGTGGACACGCACATCTTCCGCGTCAGCAACCGCACGGGGCTGGCGCCGGGCCGCAATCCCGTCGAAGTGGAGAACCGGCTGATGCAGCGGGTGCCGCCCGCCTACCGCGTGGACGCCCACCACTGGCTCATCCTGCACGGGCGCTACGTGTGCGTGGCGCGGCTGCCCCGGTGCTGGCAATGCGCCGTGGCGCGCTGGTGCGACTACGAACCCAAGACCCCGGCGCCCGCCCTGCGCACATAATGGGCGAAGCAAGCAACGAGGCCGGCATGGATGAAAACGAATTGAAGGAGATGCTCGACGTGCACACGCAGAGCATCCAGGGCCTGGTGGAAAACCAGATGATGCTGGCGGCGCAGGTGCAGGTGCTGCAGGCGGCGCTGGCCACGGTGCTGCTGCACCACGGCGACCGCGGCACGCTGCTGCGCAGCTTCAAGGGCTACATGAAGATCTC
>SEAY01000122.1 GCA_004144865.1 Comamonadaceae bacterium | reverse complement strand
ATGGGAATGCCGAGCAGCAGGCCCCACACGCCCCACATCCAGCCCCAGGCCAGCACGCCGATGAACACCGCCACGGGATTCATGCTGCTGGCCTGGGGCTGGATGTGGGGCGTGTGGGGCCTGCTGCTCGGCATTCCCATCCTGATGGCGGTGAAGGCCGTGTGCGACCGGGTGGACCACCTGAAGCCGGTGGGGGAGCTTCTGGGGACTTAGATGGGGCGCTCCCGGGAGCGGATAAGCCCCGGCGCGGCGCCCTGTCCATCTCAGGTGTCCCGGACGAACCCCGGCTTTTCCCGCGCGATGAAAGTGCAGAGGCCGCGGCCCGCGCGCGCGAGTTCCTGCATGAGGGCGACCTGCCGCGCACCGGCGCTCGCGTCGGTATAGGTGTAGCGTTCGCCCTCGCGGAATACGACCACGATCCGGCCGGGCGCGGCGTCGTAGGCGGCCACGCCCGACTTTCCACTGAGGTTGCGATAGCGCTTCATTCCATGATGGACCGGCCGGCAGGGGCGTCGTCGTTCCACAAGGGCCGGTCCGATTTCGGGACAATACGCCCATGACCGAACCGACCGCCAAGCCCCCGCTCCCCGACCGCCTTTCCGTCGATCCGCGCAGCCCGCACCACGACGCCGCCGTGTGCGAATACGACATCGGCATCCGCTTCAACGGCAAGGAGCGGCACGACGTGGAGGAGTACTGCGTCAGCGAAGGCTGGGTGCGCGTCCCCGCGGGCAAGACGCTGGACCGCAAGGGCAAGCCCCTGCTGATCAAGATCACCGGGAAGGTCGAGCCCTTCTACAACGAGGAACCGGCCGGTCCGGCCGCCTAATCCGCCAGCGCGCCCCAGAACAGGCGCGTGGCTTCCAGGCCCGCCGGCGTCCAGTGCTGCGCCGGCGACATCGCACGCACCAGCAGGGCGCTGCGCTGCACGTCGTCGGCCGCCTGCAACTGCCGACGGAAGATTTCCAGGTCCGGGTCAAGCACGTCGCCTTCGTCGGCGAGCGGGCGTGCATTGCGGGCCAGCGCGCGGAAGGTGGCGCGGCGCTTCGCGGGGTTCTCCGGCGGCGCCTCGGTGTACGCGCGGCCGTCGGCGCTCTGCGCGCCGCGGATCCAGTCGTGCAGCACCTGCAGCTCGTAGCTGGAGAACACGCCGAACATCTCCGCGCGCTCGCCCTGCAGCAGTCCCCAGAAGCGGCTGTTCTCCACCGGCTCGCCGAAACGGATCCAGCCGGCCTTCTCCAGCGCCGACACGAAATCACCGATGCGCTGCGGGTCGCCCAGCCAGTCGTTCACGCTGCGGCCCGCCACGCGGCAATAGTCCGAGTGCGCGCCGCCGCCGGCCTTCGCCTTGTGCGCCAGGATGCGCAGCGCCTCGCGGCCTATGTCGAAGCCCTGGATGACGTCGGACGTGCCCAGGCCCGCGTCGGCCAGCTTGCAGCCCGCTTGCACGCGCCGCCAGAAGGCACCGCCGTCGTCCATGCGCGGCAGCATGTCCAGCACGGCCTGGCATGCACGCCGCGCGTGCCCCGTGTCGGCGTTGTCGACGGTGACGTGCAGCGTGAAGTAATAGGGGTCGATGCCGAGTTCGTTGAGCTCGTAGGAGGTGATCAGCAGGTGCAGCGGCAGCTGCTCGTAGCCGAGGTTGAATCCCACCACTTCCGGCAGGAACTCCTGCGCGTTCCATCCGAGCGCGAGCTGGATCACGCCCTGTTCGTACAGCGCGTCCGGCAGGTCGTCGAGAGGATCCAGCGCGTGGCGCGCGAGCAGGTTGCGATAGAGGACCACATGGTTCTTGTCCACGGCGCCTTCGCCGAGTTCCTCCACGTAGGTGCGCACCAGGTCCGACAGGCGCGGGCTGCGCCAGTGCGGCAGCAGGCCATAGAGCCAGGAGCCGTCCACCAGCTTCGTCGGCGCGACCGAGCGCAGCACGTACAGCGCGTGCGCGCGATTGGAGAAGTAGCGGCGCGGGCCGCCCGCCTTGCGTTCCTCCAGGTAGGCGGCATAGCGCGCGTGCACCTGCCGGGCGTTGCCCTCCATCCATGCGAGCAGGTCGTCGGGCGACGCCGGCAGCCCGGCGTCCACGGCCTCCAGTTCAGCGATCTTGCGGCGCAGGAAGTCCGCTGCGGCGGCGCGCTGCGAATCGTCCGGCTCGCGGTCCGCAAGCTGCTGGTACAGCGCCTTGAATCCCGGCGCGGCGCCGGTGCCGGGCGCGGCCTTCAGCTGCTGCCATTCCTGTTGTCCGATATGCATTCGCCCAGTCTGCCGGGCGTGAGGGCACCGGCAATCGGGCCGCGGCGCGCGATAGCGTGAGGACGCTCCTACGCCATTGCAGGATGGAGGTGCACCTGCAGGGGGTGATCACGCCTCTGCACGACCAGCGCGACGGCAGCGATGCGCTCGGCGTCCGCGTATGCAGGTTCTTCCAGTTCCTCGCCGAACACGTCGGGATCGAGCTCGTGGTAGCGCCAGGGATGGCCCGCAGCCTCCAGGTGCGGACGCAGCGCCTCCAGCAGCGGGTCGCGGCCGTCGACCATCACGGCGCCCGTGTACAGCACCAGCCGGCCTTCGGGGGCAAGCCGCTCCAGCCCTTCCTGCACGATGCGCGCGGACAGGGCCTCGCCCCAGCGGCCCCCGCCGTGGCGGTACAGCCGCTGTGCGCCGTCGTTGAGGTAGGGCGGATTGGCCACGATCAGGTCGTACTGCCCGTCCAGGGGGTGGAAGAGGTCGCCCTGCGCCAGTTCGGCCGCGCCGCAATTCGCGTGCGCCGCGTTGGCGGCTGCGAAGCGCAGGGCGCGCTCGTTGATGTCGGTGAGGGCCAGGCGCGGCGCCGCGTCGCGAGCCGCCAGCGCCGCCATGATGCCGCCGGCCCCGGAGCCGCACCCCACGTCGAGGATGCGGCCGCCCGCGGGCAAGGGCTGGTTGCGCAGTTCCCGCGCGATGAGGTCGACGAACCGGTACGTGTCCGGCCCGAAGAACACGGCGTCCTCTTCCACCGTGGGATAAGCCGAGTGCGCGAACAGGTGCTGTCCGATGCTGGAGTAGCGCACGGCGCTGCGCAGCAGGCCCTCTTCCGTTTCCAGCAGCAGCCCCGCCATCCGCAAGGGCTCGAGGGCCGCGTCGGGCAACAGCGTGGGCGCGAAGGGACGGCTCCAGCCGAACACGTCGCGCAGGGTTCGTGCAACGGCCGCGCCGGCCCGCGCGTTGATCCGCGCATGCGTGGCCGGCGTGACGGTCGTGAACCGATAACCCTCGCCCTGCAACCAGCCCGCCAGGCGCAGCAGGGAAGCGGTCAGCACGAGTCCGGGAGAGGCCGCTGCATTCATGGTCGCAACCATGCCCGCCCGCGGCCCACGGCCTTGTAGGCGCGGGGCGCATCTGCCCCGCAGAGCCAGGCCTAGCCCGTGTTGCGCAGCCCCGCCGCGATGCCGTTGATGGCCAGGTGGATGCCGCGCCGGCCGCG
Organism: Comamonadaceae bacterium; assembly: GCA_004144865.1. GTDB lineage: Bacteria > Pseudomonadota > Gammaproteobacteria > Burkholderiales > Burkholderiaceae_C > Ramlibacter. Next base: position 7,241 of record SEAY01000122.1, on the reverse strand, counting down.
CTCGTCGGTGTCGCCGCCGCGCCAGCGCCGCACCAGTTCCACCTGCAGGTGGTGCAACGGATCGATGTAGGGGAAGCGGTGGCGGATCGAACGCGCGAGCGCGGCGTTGCTGGCCAGCCGCTGCCGGTCGCCCGTGATGAGGGCGAGCCCATCCACCGTTCGCTGCCACTCCGCCTCGATCGCGCCGAAGATGCGCCGGCGCAGCCGCGCGTCCGGGACCAGGTCGGCGTAGCGCGAGCCGAGCGCGAGGTCGCTCTTGGCCAGCACCATGTCGACGTTGGAAAGCAGCGCCCGGAAGAAAGGCCACTGGCGGTACATCTTCTGCAGCAGCGCGGCCTGTGCCTTGCGCTCGCCCGCCGCGAGGAAGGCCTCGACCGCGGAGCCGAAACCGAACCAGCCGTTCAAGGTCAGCCGGCTCTGGCCCCAGCTGAAGCTCCAGGGGATGGCGCGCAGGTCCTCGATCTTCTGGGAGGCCTTGCGCGACGCCGGCCGCGAGCCGATGTTCAGTTCCGCGATCTCGCGGATCGGCGTGGCCTGGAAGAAGTACTCCGTGAACCCCGGCGTCTCGTACACCAGGCCGCGATAGGCCTTCATGCTCGCTTCCGACAGCGCTGCGGCGGCGTGGAGGAAGGCCTTGGGCGCCGGCTTGGTCGGCTGCAGCAGCGTCGCTTCCAGCGTCGCCGCCACCAGCGTCTCGAGGTTGCGCCGCCCGATCTCGGGGTTGGCGTACTTCGAGGCGATCACCTCGCCCTGTTCGGTCAGGCGGATCTGCCCGCGCACGGTGCCCGGGGGCTGGGCCAGGATGGCCTGGTAGCTCGGGCCGCCGCCGCGGCCCACGGTGCCGCCGCGTCCGTGGAACAGGCGCAGCTGGATGCGATGCGTGCCGGCGAGCTCGTCGAACAATTCCGCGAGCGCGGTGCCGGCGCAGTACAGCTCCCAGTTGCTGGTGAAGATGCCGCCGTCCTTGTTGCTGTCGCTGTAGCCCAGCATGATGTCCTGCTCGGCGCCGGAGCGCTGCACCAGCTTCGCCACGCCGGGCAGTGCATAGAACTCGCGCATGATGGGCGCGGCGTTGCGCAAGTCGGCGATGGTCTCGAACAGCGGAACCACGATCAGGTCGGCGGTGGCGTCGCCGTCGAGCGTGCCGTGCAGCAGGCCCACTTCTTTCTGCAGCAGCATCACTTCCAGCAGGTCGCTCACCGCCTCGGTGTGGCTGATGATGTAGTGGCGGATCGCCTGGCGGCCGAACCGCCGCAGCAGGCGCTGCGCCGCCTCGAAGATCGCCAGCTCCTTGCCCGCATGCTCGCTGTACGGGTGCCCGTGCACGCGCAGCGGCCGTGCGTCGCCCAGCATGCGCATCAGCACCGCGCGCTTGCCGGCTTCGTCCAGCTCGCGATAGTTCGGTTCCACGCGCGCGGCCGCAAGAAGTTCAGCCACCACTTCCTCGTGCTGCTCGGAGTTCTGGCGCAAGTCGATGGTCGCCAGGTGGAATCCGAACACCTCCACCGCGCGGATCAGCGGCTTCAGCCGCTGCTGCACGATGGCCGCGCCGTGGTGGGCGAGCAGCGAGTCGCGCATCGTGCGCAGGTCGGCGAGGAACTCCTCGGCCTGCAGGTACGGGTTCTGCGGCGGCAGCGCATGGCGGGCCGCCTCGCCGCCGGTGAACTCGCGCAACGTCGCCGCCAGCCGCGAGTACATGCCGGTCACCGCGCGCCGGTAGGGCTCGTCCATCCGGTGCTCGTTGGCGTCGGGCGAGCGTTCCGCGAGTTCCTGCATGGACGGCGTCACTTCCACCAGCAGCGCCGACAGCGACAGCTCGCTGCCCAGCCAGAACAGCTCCGTGAGGTAGTAGCGCAGCGCCACCTCGCACTGGCGGCGCAGGGCGTAGGCCAGCGTCTCGGCCGTCACGTTGGGGTTGCCGTCGCGGTCGCCGCCGATCCACTGTCCCATGCGCAGGAAGCTCGCCACCGGGTGCTGCGCGCCGAGCTCCTGTTCCAGCTGCGCGTAGAGCCGCGGGATCTCGCGCAGGAAGGTGGCTTCGTAGTAGCTGAGGGAGGTCTCGATCTCGTCGGCCACCGTCAGCTTGGTGAACCGCAGCAGGCGCGTCTGCCACAGTTGCAGCACGCGGGCGCGGATCTGCGACTCGTTGGCCGCGAGCTCCTTCGGTGCCAGCGCATCGCGGGGCAGGGCGCGCGCCTTGACCTCGTCGCGCTCGGTGAGCAGGCGCGCGATGTCGCGCTCCGCATCCAGGATGCTCTTGCGCTGCACTTCGGTGGGGTGCGCGGTGAGCACTGGCGACAGATAGCTGTGGGCCAGCGTCTCCGACACCTTGCGCGCGTGGATGCCGGCCCAGCGCAGGCGGGCGAGCGCCACCTCGATGCTGCCTTCCTGCGTGTCGCCGGCACGCTCGTGCACCTCGCGGCGGCGGATGTGGTGGCGGTCCTCGGCCAGGTTGGCGAGGTGGCTGAAATAGGTGAAGGCGCGGATCACGCGCACGGCCTGGTCGCCGGAGAGCGATTTCAGCAGCGACTTCAGCGCGCGATCGGCCTCGTGGTCGGCGTCGCGGCGGAACGCCACGGACAGCTTGCGGATGCGCTCCACGAGGTCGAACGCTTCCACGCCCTCCTGTTCGCGGATCACGTCCCCCAGGATGCGGCCAAGGAGCCGGATGTCTTCGACCAGGGGACGTTCGTTGTCCCTGGCACGCCGCGCGGGCGGCTGCTCACTCGGGGGCATGCGCTGTTCTTCCTGTGGGGGGATGCGCGGGATGCTAGCATCGAACATGCCATCGAGTTCGGAGCGGGTCAGCACGTGAGCCAGTTCACCATCGCCACACGCGAAAGCAGGCTCGCCCTGTGGCAGGCCGAGCATGTCCAGTCGCTGCTGCAGCAGCGCGGCCACGCCGTCACGCTGCTTGGCATGACCACCAAGGGCGACCAGATCCTCGACCGGTCGCTGAGCAAGGTAGGCGGCAAGGGCCTGTTCGTGAAGGAACTCGAGGTCGCCCTCGAGGAAGGCCGGGCCGACCTCGCCGTGCATTCGCTCAAGGACGTGCCCATGGACCTGCCGGAGGGCTTCGACCTCGCCTGCGTCATGGAGCGCGAGGATCCTCGCGATGCCTTCGTATCCACTCGCTACGAGCGGCTGGCGGACTTGCCGCAGGGCGCCGTGGTCGGCACCTCCAGCCTGCGCCGCGTGGTGCTGCTGCGCGCGCTGCGGCCGGACCTGAAGATCGAACCCCTGCGCGGCAACCTCGATACGCGCCTGCGCAAGCTCGATGACGGCCAGTACGACGGCATCGTGCTGGCGGCCGCGGGCCTCAAGCGGCTCGGGCTTGCCGCGCGCATCCGCCACGTGTTCGAGCCCACCGAGATGCTGCCGGCCGCCGGGCAGGGGGCGCTGGGCATCGAGATCCGCAGCGGGCGCGCCGACGTAGCCGCGGCGCTCGCGCCGCTGGCCCACCAGGGCACGTGGCTGTGCGTCGCCGCCGAGCGCGCCGTGAGCCGCGGCCTGGGCGGCAGCTGCTCGATGCCGCTGGCCGCGCATGCCCGCATGGAAGGCGAATACCTGCAGATCGAGGCGGCCTGGGGCGATCCCGACCAGGCCGGCGTGCTGGTGCGCGCGCGCTCCGCCGAGATCGTGGCGGATCTCGCGCAAGCCACCGCCGTGGGCGAGCACGTCGCCGCGCGCCTGCGCGCGGGCGGCGCCCGCTGAGGACCGGCATGGCCGTGGTGCTCACGCGCCCGCCGCAGGAGGCGGCGCACTGGGCCGCCCATCTGCGCGGCCACGGGATCGAGAGCGTCGTCCTGCCGCTGCTGGCCATCGGCCCGGCGCCGGACCCGGACGCCTTGCGCGATGCCGCGGCCCACGTGCAGCGCTATGCCGCCGTGATGTTCGTCAGCGCCAATGCGGTGCACGGCTTCCTCCCCATCGCACCCGGGCTGGGCCTGGCACGCGCGTGGGCGCCTGGGCCGGGAACGCGCGACGCCTTGTGCGCGGCCGGGGTGCCCGCCGACCGCATCGACGCGCCGGCGGCCGATGCCGCGCAATTCGACTCCGAGGCCCTCTGGCTGCAGGTTCGCGGGCAGCTGCACTCGGGCGACCGGCTGTTGCTGGTGCGCGGCGGCGATGCCGAGGGCCGCAGCCAGGGCCGCGACTGGCTGGCTCAGCAGCTGGTCGCATCCGGCGTACAGGTGGATACCGTCGTGGCGTACACACGCCGCATGCCGGACTGGAGCGCGATGCAGCGGACCCAGGCGCGCCAGGCCGCCGAAGGCGGGTCCCTCTGGCTCTTCAGCAGCTCGGAAGCCGCGCGCAACCTTGCGCGGCTGCTGCCGGGGCAGGACTGGAGCCGCTCCCGCGCCCTGGCCACGCATCCCCGCATCGCGGAAGCGGTGCGCGCACTCGGTTTTGGTGACGTGCGCGAATCGCGGCCGGCCCTGCACGACGTGGTCGCGTCGATAGAATCAGCCCGATGAGTTCCCCGACCCCACCGCCGACGCCCGAGTTCACTCCGGCGCTGCCGGCGGCGGCTCCGCCGGTGCCGGTCACCCTTGCGCCCGCGAGCCCGCGCACCGCGACGGTCTCGCGCGCCGCCCTGTTCCTGCTGGCGCTGCTGGCCGGCGCCGCCTTGCTCTCCAGCGTGATGCTGTGGCAGCGCCTCTCGACCATCCAGGAGCAGCTCGCCCGCCAGAGCGCCGACGCCGGGGGCAACGCCATCGAGGCGCGCGCGCTGGCCCGCCAGGCGCAGGACCTCGCCCGCGACGCGGTCGCGCGGCAGGCGGTGCTGGAGCAGCGCCTGTCCGAGGTGTCGCTGCAGCGCAGCCAGCTCGAAGACCTGATGCAAAGCCTCTCGCGCACGCGCGACGAGAACCTGGTGGTCGACATCGAGTCGGCGCTGCGCCTGGCGCAGCAGCAGACGCAGCTCACGGGCAGCCCCGAGCCGCTGCTCGCCGCGTTGCGCACCGCCGACCAACGCCTCGCGCGCGCTGCGCAGCCCCGCCTCGCGCGCCTGCGCGGCGCGATCGCCCGCGACATGGAGCGCATTCGTGCCGCCACGGTGACCGACGTCCCGGGGCTGCTTGCGCGCCTGGACGAAGTGGTGCGGCAGATCGACGACCTCCCGATCGCCAACGCCGTGCCGGCGCGTGCGCTGGGCGAGACGCCGCGCAAGGCGGAACCGGGCACGCCGGCCGCCACCGCCAGGCTGTGGTGGCAGCGCTGGCGCGATTCGGTCCTGGAGGACGCCCGCAACCTCGTGCGCGTGAGCCGCATCGACGCACCCGAGGCGGCGCTGGTGGCGCCGGAGCAGGCCTTCTTCCTGCGCGAGAACCTCAAGCTGAAGGTGCTGAACGCGCGCCTGTCGCTGGTCGCCCGCCAGAACGACGTGGCCCGCGCCGAGGTCGCCTCGGCGGCCAGCACGCTGGTCAAGTACTTCGACGCCGGATCGCGCCGCACCCAGGCGGTGGCGGCGCAGCTGCAGCAGGTGCAGGCGCAGGTGCGCTCGGCGGAGCTGCCGCGCATCGACGAGACCTTCGCCGTGATGGCGACGCTCTCCGGCGGGAAGTAGGGCGGCCATGCGCGCCACCGTCTGGCTCCTCATCCTGTTCGGCGTCGCCGCGGCGGCGGCGCTGTTCGCGGGCAACAACCAGGGCTCGGTCACGCTGTTCTGGCCGCCGTATCGCGTCGACCTGTCGCTCAACCTCGTGCTGCTGCTGCTGGTGGGCGCCTTCCTGGTCGTGCACACCGCGATCGGCGCGCTGAACGCGCTGCTCGACCTGCCGCGGCAGGCGCTGCGCTGGCGCACGCAGCAGAAGGAGCGCGCCATGCACGCTTCGCTGCTGGACGCGCTGTCCCACCTGCTGGCCGGCCGCTACATCCGCGCGCGCAAGAGCGCCGAAGCGGTGCTGGACCAGGAGGCCTCGCTCACCGCCAACGCGCAGAAGCCCGCCAACGCAGGGCAGCTGCGCGCCATCGCCCACCTGCTGGCGGCCGAGTCCGCGCAGGCCCTGCAGGACCGCTCCGCCCGCGAGGACCACCTGCAGCGCGCGCTGGACCAGGCCTCGGCCCGCGATGCGCAGGAGACCCGCGACGGTGCCGTGCTGCGTGCGGCGCGCTGGGCCCTGGAAGACCGCGAGCCCGAGGCCGCGATGGAACTGCTCAAGAGCCTGCCGCAGGGCGCCGGACGCCGCACGCTGGCGCTGCGCACGAGGCTGCGCGCCTCGCGCCAGGCCGGGCAGCACGTGGAAGGCCTGGAGACCGCGCGCCTGCTCGCCAAGCACCACGCCTTCTCGGAAGTGGCCGCCCGCAGCATCCTGCGCGGGCTGGCGATCGACCTGCTGAACGGCGCCTACGACATGGCGCAGCTGCAGCGCGCCTGGGGCCAGCTCGACCCGGCGGAGCGGCTGATGCCCGAAGTGGCGATCCACGCGGCGCAGCGGCTCGCGACCCTGCGCGGGGACACCCGCCTGGCGCGCGAATGGCTGTTGCCCGTCTGGGAGAAGCAGGCCCAGCTCGGCGACGCGCTGCGGGTGAAGCTGGTGTGCGCGCTCGAAGAGGGCCTGGACACGCTCGACGCGACCTGGCTGGCGCGCATCGAGGCGGCGCAGAAGGCGAACCCGCGCGACGCGACGCTGCAGTACCTGGCCGGCATGGCCTGCATGCAGCGCCAGCTGTGGGGCAAGGCGCAGCAGCTCCTCACGCAGGCTGCCCTCGGCCTGCAGGATCCCGCCTTGCACCGCAATGCCTGGCGCGCGCTGGCTGGCCTCGCGGAGCAGCGCGAGGATGCGCCGGCGGCGGCGCAGGCGTGGAAGCGGGCGGCGGGGGAATAGCCGTCGTTCCCGCGCAGGCGGGGAACCAGGGCATTGGAGGAAGCGGCGCAAAGCGCCGCTTTGCTTTTTGGGCGCCCTGGATTCCCGCCTGCGGGAATGACAAAGGGCGCCTCGCGGCGCCCTTGTTGCTTGCGTAGGGTGGGCAGCTCCGCTGCCCACCACGCCCCACCTCAGAAAGGCAGCTGCAGGTTCCGCAGGTCCTTCTTGGTTTCCACCAGGACCAGCGGGCCTTCGTCGGCCTCCACCACCGGCGGGCGCTCGCGCGGCACGTGCACCGGCTTGGGCTCGCTGGCTATGGCGGCCTGCGCCTGGGCGATCTTCCCGGCATCGGACAGCACCCACTGCAGGCCCGAACCCTCGGCGACGTTCTTCAGGTCGTCCACGGGCAGCTGGAAGGGCTGCACGCGCGGG
>SEAY01000121.1 GCA_004144865.1 Comamonadaceae bacterium | reverse complement strand
CACCCCGGCCATGCGGGTGCCCTTGCCACCCACCCCCGCCTGGGCCGACACTCCATCGGGCTTCCAGTCGAATGCGTGCGCGGCCTGCAGCGACAGCGCACAACAGCCGGCGAGCAGCAGTCGCCGTGTCTTCGTCGTGCCCATGACGGGCTCCCTTTGTTGTATGTCTGGGAGGCAGCCGCGCTGCCCCGGCCTTTCGCCGCAGTGTGCCGAAAAACATCGGCTTCAGGTGACGCCGCGCCTGCCTGCTTTCCTACGCCTGCGGCACAGCTGGGCCTTTACAAATGATGTCCCCATGTACAACGACCCCCAAGCACCGATGAGCGCGGTCCAGCACGCTGCGGCCGCGCCGCCAGCCCCCGTCATGACGGTGATGACGGTGAACATCCACAAGGGCTTCACCACCTTCAACCGCAAGTTCATCCTGCCGGAGCTGCGCGAGGCGGTCCGCAAGGTGGGCGCCGACGTCGTGTTCCTGCAGGAGGTGCTGGGGACGCACGAGGGGCACGGGCGCAAGATCGCCACCTGGCCCGAGGCGCCGCACTACGAATTCCTGGCCGACAGCATCTGGCCGCAGTTCGCCTATGGCCGCAACATGGTCTATCCGAAGGGCCACCACGGCAACGCCGTGATGTCCAAGTTCCCGATCGTCGAATACCAGAACCACGACGTGTCGATCGCCGGGCCGGAAAAGCGCGGGCTGCTCCACTGCGTGCTGGACATCCCCGGCTACGGGCAGAAGGTGCACGTGATCTGCGCCCACCTGGGCCTGGCCGAAAGCCACCGCCAGCACCAGCTCGACCTGCTGTGCAAGATCTCGCACACCGAGGTGCCCGCCGAGGCGCCGCTGATCGTCGCGGGCGACTTCAACGACTGGCGCCGGCGCGCCAACGACAAGCTGTGGAACGACGCCGGCCTGCGCGAGATCTTCGTCACCGCGTACGGGGAGCCGGCCAAGACCTTCCCGGCCATCTTCCCGGTGCTGGCACTGGACCGCATCTACGTGCGCAACTGCTCGGTGCACCTGCCGGTGGTGCTGCCGCGCAAGCCCTGGTCGCACCTGTCCGACCACGCGCCGCTGGTGGCCGAGATCCACCTCTGACGCACACGAGAGGCATCGCCATGGAACGCCGCTGGAGCCCGGGCAACCACTTCACCCTGCTGGAAAACGGCGAGGAGTTCTTCCCGCGCGTGTTCGCCAGCATCGCCAACGCCAAGCGCGAGGTGATCATCGAGACCTTCATCCTGTTCGAGGACAAGGTCGGCCTGCAGATGCAGGAGGCGCTGATCGCCGCCTCCCGCCGCGGCGCGCAGGTGGACATCACGGTGGACGACTGGGGCTCGCCCGACTTCTCCGAGCACTTCCTGTCGGCGCTCAAGGAGGCCGGCGTGCGCATCCACGCCTTCAATCCCGGCCCGCGCCCGTTCGGCCTGCGCCCGCACCTGCTGCGGCGCATGCACCGCAAGATCGTGGTCATCGACGGCGAACTCGCCTTCGTGGGCGGCATCAATTATTCCGCCGACCACCTGGCCGACTACGGCCCCGAGGCCAAGCAGGACTATGCGGTGGAGATCCGCGGGCCGCTGGTCTCCGAGATCCACCGCTTCTGCCACGCCTCGCTGGCCGAGGGGCTGCGCTACGCCGGCCACAAGCGCCAGTGGTGGCGCTGGCGCAAGCAGTTCCGCATGCCGCGCGAAGTGTTGCCCCGCGCCGGCGATGCCGACGCGCTGTTCGTCGTGCGCGACAACCGCCGCCACATGGACGACATCGAGCGGCACTACCGCATCGCCATCCGCGCGGCGAAGAAGCGCATCGTCATCGCGAACGCCTACTTCTTCCCCGGCTACCGCTTCATCAAGGAGCTCAAGCGCGCGGCGCGGCGCGGGGTGGACGTGCGGCTGATCCTGCAGGGCCAGCCCGACATGGCGTTCGTCAAGACCGCGGCGGAGATGCTGTACCACAGCCTGCTGCGCTCCGGCGTGCGCATCTACGAATACTGCGAGCGTCCGCTGCACGGCAAGGTGGCCGTGATGGACGATGAGTGGAGCACGGTGGGATCCAGCAACCTCGACCCCATGAGCCTCGTGTTCAACCTCGAGGCCAACGTGATCATCCGCGACCGCGAGTTCAACCGCACGCTGTCGGGCAACCTCGACAAGCTGATGTGCAACGCGTGCAATGAGATCACGCTGCAGGGCCTGGGCGAGCTGCAGGGCTGGCCACTGGTGCGCAGCTTCCTCGCCTACCACTTCTCGCGCCACTACCCGCGCTGGGCCACCTGGCTGCCGCGGCACGTGCCGCGCCTGATCCCGCCCGCACCCAATGCCGGCAAGCCGCTGGCGCCCGTCTTCGCCGGACTCAAGGACAAGCAGGCATGAAGCTCACGGCCCGCCCGTGGTGGCCGTGGGCGAAGCGTGCCCTCGTGGCGGCATTCTTCCTGGCGGTGGCGTACACGCTGGTGCGCTACGCGCGCGGTGTCGACTGGGGCGAGGTGAAGAACGCGCTGCTGGAGCTGCCGCGCAGCGTGCTGCTGCAGGCGATGGTCCTGGCGGCCCTCAGCCACACGGTCTACAGCCTGCTCGACCTGGTGGGGCGCTACTACACCGGCCACCGGCTGGGCAAGCGCAAGACCATGCAGGTCAGCTTCATAAGCTATGCGTTCAACCTGAACCTGGGCTCGCTGGTGGGCGGCGTCGGCTTCCGCTACCGGCTGTACTCGCGCCTCGGCCTGGGCTACGGGCAGATCACGCGCATCCTGACCTTGTCGATGGTGACCAACTGGCTGGGCTACATCCTGCTGGCCGGACTGGTCTTCACCATCGCGCCGCTGCAGCTGCCGCCGCACTGGAAGCTCGACAGCGAAGGCTTGCGCATGCTCGGCGTGGTGTTGCTCGGGGCGTGCTTCGGCTACCTGCTGCTGTGCGGCATCTCGAAGAAGCGCAGCTGGACGGTGCGCGGCCACGAGATCGAGCTCCCCACGCTGCGCATGGCCCTCGGCCAGCTGGGCATCTCCAGCACCCACTGGATCTTCATGTCGGCGGTGCCCTGGGTGCTGCTGCAGGGGCAGGTGGATTTCCCCACGGCCATGTCGGTGCTGCTGATCGCCGCCATCGCGGGCGTCATCGTGCACATCCCTGCAGGCCTGGGCGTGGTCGAGGCGGTGTTCATCGCCCTGCTTTCGCATCGGATCCCGGAGCACCAATTGCTGGGCGCCCTGCTGGCCTACCGGGCGGTGTTCTACGTGGCCCCGTTGATCGTCGGAGCGCTCCTGTACCTCAAGGTCGAGGTACGCGCGCGCAAACATGTGGCGGCAGCGTGAAGCAATTACACACTGCGGCCACACAGCAGGCCCGATCTTTCAGAAAATTCCCTACATGAACAAGACGTTCGTGAAACCTCGCGCGCGAAGCTGACGATGATGGATCGGAGCTCGGACATGGAAGTGAAGTTGGCTGGGCAAACCGATCTGGCGGGTTTTCGCTCGGAGGCGCGCCAGCTGCTCGCGCACCAGGTGCCCCCGGACGAGGTGCAATGGCAGTTGCAGCCTCCCGTGGATCCTTTCGTCGATCCCCAGTCGCCACAGTCGAGCCGGCCGAAGAACGTGGCGCGCGCCGCCACGGCCATCGTGCCGGCGTCCTTCACGCGGCTGTGCGAGTTCGTGGTGTTGCACCGCGATCCCGCGCGCTTCGCGCTGCTCTACCGCCTGCTGTGGCGGCTGGTGCACGAGCCGGGGCTGCGCAACGACCCGGTCGATGCCGACATGCTGCAGGCGCAGCACATGGCCCACGCCGTGCGCCGCGACATCCACAAGACGAAGGCCAACCTGCGCATGCGGCCACTGCGCGATGCGCTGGGCAAGGACCTGCAGGTGGGCTGCTACGAGCCTGCGCACCACGTGGCCGAGGCGGTGGCACCCTGGTTCGCCAAGCGCATTCCCGCGCCGCGCTGGGCGATCTTCACGCCGGACCGCAGCGTGCGCTGCGACGGCGGGCTCCTCCTGTACGGACCCGGCGTTCCCTCCGCGGATCTCCCCGGCGCCGATGGAACGGATGCGGACTGGCTGGCCTGCTACGAGCGCGTGTTCGCACCGCACGACAGGCCGGCCCAGCATGCCTGAGCGGCCCGACGCCGGCATCCGCACGCTAGCCCAGTTGAAGGCCGCCACCCTGGCGTGCCGCGAGTGCCCCATCGGCGAGTTCGCCACGCAATCCGTGATCGGAGAGGGGCGCTTGAAGGCGCGCCTGATGCTGGTGGGCGAGCAGCCGGGCGACCAGGAGGACCTGCAGGGGCATCCCTTCATCGGCCCGGCCGGCAAGCTCCTGTCGCGTGCGCTGGAAGCTGCCGGCATTCCGCGCGAGCAGGCTTTCGTCTCCAACGCCGTCAAGCACTTCAAGTTCGAGCTGCGCGGCAAGCGCCGCATCCACAAGAGCCCCACGCAGCGCGAGATCGCCGCGTGCCACCACTGGCTGGCCGACGAGATCGCGCTGGTGCAGCCCGAGGCCCTGGTGGCGCTGGGCGCGACCGCCGCGCGCTCGCTGCTGGGACGGGCGGTGCCGGTGACCGCCAACCGCGGGCAGTGGCTGCCGCGCGAAGACGGGCTGCAGGTGCTGGTGACCCTACATCCGTCCGCGCTGCTGCGCGTCGATCCCGAGGGTCGCGAGGCGGCGTTCGAAGCGTTCGTCGATGACCTGCGGCAGGCACAGCGGCTGTTCCGCCGCTGAAGCGCGCGGCAAGTCGGCGCAGGCCACCGGCGGCAGCGGGTTCATCTGCTGCTCGATCACGTGCGGACGGCGCAGGTTCAGGCCTGCGCCGTCGGAGCCCTGCAGGCCGATGCCACCCTGCGCCGGCCCTGCCATCGCGCCGAGTCCGGCCTGCGCACCCGCCATGGCGGGACGGCCCTGGAACACGGCCTGCGCGTTGGGGCTCATGTTGTTGGTCGCCTGCTGGCCCGCGGCCTCGATGGCCATCAGGCCGAAGGCGAGCGCAACGGCCACGGCGATCCAGTGCGTGCGGTGATGGGGGATGTGCTTCATGGCAGGACTCCTGCTTTGCGTGAATGCAGTTTCGTCCGCGTTCCGAGGACATCACGAACGCGGAGACCGAGAAAACCTGTAGGAGCAGGCATGACATCCAACGGCCTCTGCCATTCCTCACACCTGCAAGCCGAAGCGTTACACCTTCGCTGCTAAACTCCGCGCGCCTTCCCCATGCAGCATCCATGACCGTCGCCCTCGCAGGACGTGCGCCTGCAACGTTCGAGATCAAGAGCGCGAACCTTCCCCTGGTAGCGCTGCTGCTGAAGTCGCCCGACCTCGCCTTGCTGGCGCGTGAACTGCAGGGCCGCTTCGGTGACATCCCCGAATTCTTCGACAACGACCCGCTGGTGGTCGACCTCTCCACGCTCGGCGAAGCCGAGGTGGATTTCCGCGCACTGGTGGACCTGCTCAGGCCGTACAAGGTGTGGCCGGTGGCGGTGAAGGGCGGCACGCAGGCGCAGATGGCGGCGGCAGCGAGCATCGGGCTCGCGCCGGCCGCGGACGCCCTCACCCCCGCCCCCTCGCAGAGGGAGAGGGAGAAGCAGCCGAAGAAGGCCGAGCCGCCCCCCTCGGCCCCGGTGCCTGCCACCGCCCTCGTGATCGACAAGCCCCTGCGCTCCGGCCAGCAGGTCTACGCGCGCGGGCGCGACGTGGTGGTGATGGCGATGGTCAATCCCGGCGCGGAAGTGGTGGCCGACGGCCACGTCCACGTCTACGCACCGCTGCGCGGCAAGGCCATCGCCGGCGCGCGCGGCGACGGCAACGCACGCATCCTGACCCTCAGCCTGGAGCCCGAACTGGTCTCCATCGCGGGCGTCTACCGCACCAGCGAACACCCGCTGCCCGACTCATTGCGCGGCAAGCCCGCCCAGGTGCGCCTGCAGGGCGACCGGCTGGTGATGGAGCCGCTGAAAACGTAAAGGAAACCCATGGCCAAGATCATCGTCGTCACCTCCGGCAAGGGAGGGGTGGGCAAGACCACCACCAGCGCCAGCTTCGCCAGCGCGCTGGCGCTGCGCGGCCACAAGACGGCCGTCATCGACTTCGACGTCGGCCTGCGCAACCTGGACCTGATCATGGGTTGCGAGCGCCGCGTGGTGTACGACTTCGTCAACGTGATCCACGGCGAAGCCACGCTGAACCAGGCCCTGATCAAGGACAAGCACAGCGACAACCTGTCGGTGCTGGCCGCCAGCCAGACCCGCGACAAGGAAGCGCTGACCAAGGAAGGCGTCGAGAAGGTCCTGACCGACCTGGCCACCATGGGCTTCGGACCGCATCCTGGGCATGCTGTCCAGCAAGACCAAGCGGGCCATCGACGGCAAGGAGCCCATCAAGGAGCACCTGCTGATCACCCGCTACAACCCCAACCGGGTGGACGCCGGCCACATGCTGTCGCTGGAGGACATCCAGGACATCCTGCGGATCCCGCTCATCGGCGTGGTCCCGGAAAGCGAGTCGGTGTTGCAAGCAAGCAACCAGGGCACCCCCGCAGTTCACATGAAAGGCTCGGACGTGAGCGAGGCTTACCAGGACGTGGTGGCCCGGTTCCTGGGCGAGGACCGGCCGCTGCGCTTCGTCGATCCCCAGAAGGCCGGGCTGCTCAAGCGCCTGTTCGGGAGGAAGTGACGATGTCGTTGTTGTCCTTCCTGCTGGGCGAGAAGAAGAAAACCGCCTCGGTCGCCAAGGAGCGCCTGCAGATCATCCTGGCCCACGAGCGGGTGGGCCGCAGCGCGGGGGGCGCCCCCGACTACCTGCCGGCCCTGCAGCGCGACCTGGTGGCAGTGATCAGCAAGTACGTGAAGATCGACCCCGCCCACCTCAAGGTGAACGTGGAGCGCCAGGACAACCTGGAGGTGCTGGAGGTCAAGATCGAGCTGCCGGAGGTGGCACGCTAACACCTGTCAACATTGACAGGCTTGACAGCGGGGGCCTGTCAAGAGATAAATCACGGATGAGTAGTCCAGTGGTCATTCGCGTCTCGCACCGGTACAGCGCACCGGCGGAGCGCGTTTTCGACGCCTGGCTCACGCCCAACCAGGCCGCGCGCTTCCTGTTTCGCACCCGCACCGGCAACGTGATGCGCTGCGAGATCACCCCCGAAGTGGGCGGCGGCTTCACCGTCACCGACCGCCGTCCCGCCGCCGACGGCGACGAGAGCGTGTTCGACGTGGTGCACATGGGCAAGTACCTCGAGATCGACCGGCCGCGCCGCCTCGTCTTCGATTTCAGCGTGCTCACTTTCGGCTCCGACGATCCCACCCGCGTGACGGTGGACGTCACCCCGCTCGGCCCGCAGGCCAGCGAGATCGTGCTGACCCACGAGATGGGCTCCTCCGAGCTGGCCCGCATGAACGAGGAAGGCTCGCGCAAGGGCTGGACGAACATGCTGTTCCTGCTGGAACGCGAGCTGTTCCCGCGGCGGGTGGGCGTGCAGCTCTGATCCTTCGACCAGGCAGGCGCCGGGCGCTCCCTGTCATTGCGGGCTTGACCCGCAATCCACAGGTCGCCCGGTCAAGCGCCGCGTGGATCCCGGGTCAAGCCCGGGATGACAGGCTCTCCCTAGGCGTTGCTCCCTAACACCACACCCCGCAAACCCGCTCGCCATGCGCCATGTGCAGGTGCACAATCGCGCGCCATGCAACCCGACACCTTCGTCACCGGCAGCGTCGTCGCGGCCTCGTTGCAACCCGGGGCCACGGCTTGCTTCGACCCCGTGCTGCGGCGCCTGCTGGCGGGGCAGCAGTTCTTCGTGAAGCTGGCGGACGGCCGCTGGCGGCCCCAGGGCTGCCAGCTGGGGCTGGGCTGCCAGTGCTTCCAGTTCAGCGACCTGCTGGAGCCCGTCGCCCGCGGCTGATCAGGGCTTGCGGCCCGTGCGGCTGTTGGGGCCGCCCTTGTCGCCCTGGCCCGCCGTGCCGGTGCGCACCAGCTTCTGGTTCGCCTTGCCGCCGATGTGGTCCTCGCGATCGCTGCGGCTCTCCGGCGTGCGCCGGCCCTCGTTCTTCTGGGTCGGCTTCTGCGCGCCCATCTTGTTGGTGTCGTTCTCGCTCTTGCCGGTCATCGCGGGCTGCTTGTCCTGGGCCTGGTTCTTGTAGCGGTGCGTCATCTGCGTTCTCCTTGGATCATTTCTCGTGGTGTTCGGCCTGCACCGTGGGCTCGGTGGTCCCCGGCTCGGCCAGCTTGCGGTGCATCTGCGCGGTGGCCTGCGCAGGCATCACCTTGCTCATGGCCACCTGCAGCTTGTTCTTCCAGCCGGCCACGACGTCGGCCTCGCCCTTCAACATGGCCTGGAAGCCGATCTTCGCCACCTCGTCGGGCTGCATGAGCATCTTCGGGTCGTTGGCCACCTTGGTCGTCTCCATGCCGGCGCGCTCGAAGAACTCGGTGTCGGTGGCGCCGGGCATGAGGCAGCTCACCGTGACCTCGGTGCCCTTCAGCTCGTTGCGCAGCGCGATGGCGAAGGAATCGATGAAGGCCTTGCTGCCGTTGTAGACGGCGTGGAAGGCGCCGGGCTGGAAGCCGGCGATCGAGCCCGTGATCAGGATCCGGCCGCGGGCCCGCGCCACCATCCCGCGCGCCACGTGCTGGATCAGGTGCACGGTGCCCGTGATGTTCGTGTTGATCACGTGCAGGATGGCGCTGAAGTCCTGCGACAGGAACGAGCCGCCCAGGCCATGGCCCGCATTGGCCATCAGCGCTTCCACGTCCCGGTCCCCGATCGCCTGGATCAGGTGCATCACGCCATCGGTGGTAGCCAGGTCGCACTGCACCGCCTGCACCTTCGCGCCGAGCCGCTCGAAGTCCCGCGCCGCGTCGGCGAGCGGCGTGTCGGCCGCCACCACCAGGTCATAGCCATGCTCGGCAGCGCGGCGCGCCAGGTGGTAGCCGATGCCCGAGGAGGCACCCGTCACCACGGCCAGCGGCCGCGGCGCGTTGAGTTCATCCATTGCAGACCTCCGTGAGTCGTTGCGTTCATTGTGGGAAGCGCGCGCGGGCCCGGATGTCGGACATGGGGACGTGTCGCGCCGGGCACGGTCCGGCAGCGGCCGGAGCTCACGCGCGGCAACCACATCCATAGGTACTCCTGCGTAAGGCAGGAGTGGGAATCTGCGTAATGCAACAGAGGGTAATCGTTGCCGTGGGCGTCCTACGTGGCTGAGCAGTTCCACGGAAGAGACTCTCCGCACCACTGCGAAAGCTCTCGATGCGACAGGCTGACACCTGCGTCAATGACTGGCTGGCGGCGCTTCCCGCCGAAGTGTTCAATCGACTGCAACCGCACCTGCGCCCTTCCGTGCTCACGCGCGGCCAGGTCCTGGGCGAGCCGAGCCATTGCATGTCCTACGTGTACTTCCCCAGCACCGCACTGGTGTCGCTGCTCTGGAGCACATCGGGCGGCGAGTCCCTCGTCGTCGCCCTGACGGGATCCGATGGCATGGTCGGCGTCTCCACCGTGGGCGTGCCCTGGGGCGCACCTGGGCGCGCCGTCGTCCACCGCGAAGGCGAAGCCCTGCGGCTGCCGATGTCCGTCATGCAACAGGAGTTCGGCAGCGGCGGCGCCCTGCACGAACTGACGCTGCGCTACTGCCAGTACGTGATGGCGCAGATGGCGCAGACGGCGCTGTGCAGCCACGTGCACACCGTGGACCAACAGATGTGCCGATGGATCCTCACGGCCCTGGACCTCTGCGGATCGGAACGGCTGGTCGTCACGCAGCAGGAACTGGCCTCCTTCATCGGCACCCGCCGCGAGGGCATCTCGTCGGCGGCCGGACGGTTGCACCAGGCCGGCGTCCTGTACTGGGGACGCGGGCACATCACCGTGTGCAGCCGGCCGCGGCTGGAGACGCACTGCTGCGAGTGCTACGCCAGCCTGCGGGCCACCTCGCGCCGCCTGTTCGACTTCAAACGGCGCGCGGGCTGATGCTGTGCTTGGCCATCAGCCGGTAGAGCGTCATGCGCGAGACGCCGAGCTCGCGCGCGGCCCGCGTCACGTTGTGCGAAACGCGTTCGAGTGAGTTGTGGATGGCGCTGCGCTCGGCCTCCACGCGCACGTCCTCGAGGTTCTCGGCAATCGACGCGCACTCGGGAGCCAGCCCCAGGTCTACCGGCCGGATCAACGCATGCTCCGCCATCACCACCGCGCGCTGCACGCGGTTGAACAGCTCGCGCACGTTGCCTGGCCAGTCGTAGGCCGTCATCGCGGCCATCGCTTCCGCGTTGAAGCCGCGCGCGGCGGCCGCGTGGCCGGCACTGGTGCGCTCGTGCACGAAGCGGGCCAGCAGCGCGATGTCTTCCCTGCGTTCGCGCAGCGGCGGCACCCACAGGCTCAGCACGTTGAGGCGGAAGTACAGGTCGGCGCGGAACGTGCCTGCCGCCACGGCCCCCGCCAGGTCGACGTGCGAGGCCGCCAGCACCCGCGTATCCGCCTCGATCTCGTTGACGCTGCCCACGCGGACGATCTTGCGCTCCTGCAGGAAGCGCAGCAGCGTGGCCTGCGTCTCCAGCGGCAGTTCCGCGATCTCGTCCAGGAACAGGGTGCCTCCGCTCGCCGCCTCGATGACGCCGTGCCGCGAGGAATTCGCCCCCGTGAACGAGCCACGCTCGTGCCCGAACAGCTCGGACTGGATCAGGTTGGGAGGAAGGGCACCGCAGTTCACGGGCACGAACGGGCCGCGCGAGCGGCGCGAGCAGCGATGCAGCGCGCGCGCGACCAGCTCCTTGCCCGAACCGCTCTCGCCTGCGATGAGCACGGGCGCGTCGGCGCGACCGGCCTTGCGGATCTCGGCGCGCAGGCGCATCAGCGCCGCGCTCTGCCCCACCATGCCCATGTCGCCGCCGTCATGGTTCTCGCTGTCGCGCGTGGCGCGCAGCGCGGCCCGGCCCCACGCATGGCCCAGCGACTGGCACAGGAAGGTGAGGTTCGCAGGATAAGTATGGTGGTCGAAGAAGTGCGTCAGGATGTGCTCGCGCCAGGGCGACTTCAGGCTCTCGCCGCGCGGGAACACGCCCACCCATTCGCAATGCCCCGCCACCGTCACGCAGGCGTCGAAGTGCTTGGAGGAATCGGGATGGTTGCTGTCCAGGATCAGCAGCGCGACGTCGAATTTCTGCGTCGCCAGCACGTCAGCCGCGGCGCTGAGGTCGCTCACGGGATGGGCGAGCCACCCGAACTTGCCCAATTCGGGCAGCAGGAGGTCTGTGCACGGTGGCGGGGCCACCAGCAGGACGTGGCGTGGGGAAGACATCGCATGCTCTCTTTCGTTACAAGCTGAAGGGCACCCGTAAGGTCAGCGTGAGGTCGGGCGTGTCGCGAGTGA
Organism: Comamonadaceae bacterium; assembly: GCA_004144865.1. Taxonomy (GTDB): domain Bacteria; phylum Pseudomonadota; class Gammaproteobacteria; order Burkholderiales; family Burkholderiaceae_C; genus Ramlibacter. Next base: position 5,654 of record SEAY01000121.1, on the reverse strand, counting down.
GGCCCGCGCCGACCGAAATGTTGATGAGGCGCTTGGGGTCGTAGCGATAGCTGTAGCCAAGCAGGAGGGTCGCGAGTTGCGTGCGCACGGAGCCGGCCACCACGGTGCCGTTCTGCTTCGTGCGGCCGATCGAGGCCAGGTCCACGCCGATGCTGAAGGAAGAGCGGTCATTGAGCGCGAGGCCCATCCCGATGTTGAAACCCAGGACGTGGCCGGGCTGGACGTCGCCAATGAACTCACGCTCTCCACCGAGCACGGTGCGGCTCACGCCCGTGCGCTTGAAGTTGTAGCCGAAGGTGAAACTGCCGAAGAAGACCGCGGGGTCCGACGGGTAGAGCCAGGTCAGCCCGGGCTGCAAGGTATAGAAGCCGGAACCCGTAGCCAGCTCCAGCGGCTGGCCCGTGCCGGTGGTGTTCGCCACGCAGCGCGTGACGCAGTCCGTCGTCACCTCGAAGGGATCGGTGCCGGTGCGCGACTTGAAGCGCAGCGAGCCGATCAGGTAGGGCCTGTTCACGCCGCCGTCGGTGAGCTGGTAGCGCGCCGTCACCTCCACGTCGCCGATCCCGCGGCCGTCGGCGGTGAATGCGCGCTCGGTCGCCGTGCCGGTGAGGATCTCGCGGCTCACGGTGGAGTCGGTGCGGTACACATAGGGCACGCGGCCCTCGATCTCGAAGCGATCCGTGAGGCCGTAGCGGACCGTCATCGCGGCGGTCGTCGTGTGCCGGCGGACCTCGCGCACGTCGATCAGGCCGATCAACAGCGCCGGGATCACCGTGTAGCCCACCAGCGCGGCACGGTTGTTCGACGAGTAGCCGTACTGCAGGGACGGCTCGATGATCACGCCGCCCTTGGGCGTCAGCACGCCCGGCTGTTCGAACAGCTGCGGCACGGTCATCGTGGTTTCGGGCTGGCTCGGCGCGGTGCCGATCTGCACCGTGCGCGGCGTCTCCGCGGCGACGCGTTGCTGCTGCTGCGCGGCCTCCTGCTCGCGCTGGCGCGCCACCGCACTTTCCTGCTGCTTGCGCTGTTCCTCCACGGCCTGCAGCAGTTCGCGATAGCGCGCGTCCTGCTCGCCGAGTGCCTTGCGCAGGTTCTCCAGCATCTGCTGCTGGTCCGCCAACTGCCGCTGCATGGCCTCGACCTGGTCGCGCGTCACCGGGGATGCGGCTCTGCGCGCGGGCTGCGCCATCGCCGACGTCGAGCCGATCAAGACCGCCACGGTGACGGCGGCAGTCAGCGGATGAAGGCTGGGCAGTCGGGACATGTAAGCACCTTTTGCAAAGCTGAGGCTCGGCAAGTTAACGGGTCGTAAATGGGCCGTCTGTTCGGAAGCGCACTTACTTACTTCCGTTTGCAACTAGCACGAAATGAGACCTTCTGTTCGCCCTCTTCCGCTAGCCCGAATCGACGGCGAAACGGAGCAACGATGCGGCCCCTGCATGGATCAGTCGTCACACCCCTAACTGCAGAGTCACGCGCAAGTGACAAAGAGTGAAAGAGGCCGGATCGCGGCATATCGCGCATCACGCGCGGATGAGCGCCAATGGCTGTGTCACGGGTTCGTGGCACTTCCACCGGCATGGCGCCTGTTACATGCGCGGCGTTCAACGTGCTGATCCATGGGGAACGTTGTCGGAATCGTCCGATGGCCTTGTGGGCGCTGCCCTTCCGATGGATTGGCACCGGTCTTGCGGAATGCGGCGGGGACCTTGCTCGTGTGCTGTCGCCGGGTCCTCCTTCCTTACCAACTTTCGGAGAAACCATGAACAAGACCTTTGTAGCCGCCGCAGTCGGATTGCTGCTCGGCGCGAGTGGACCGGTGCTCGCCCAAAGTGGAGGAGCGGCCGGCGCAGCGAATGCGCAGGACCATTCCACCGCCAACGTCGACACGAGGAACTACACCTCGAACCGCAACAAGTCGTTTGACTTCAGCAAGTCGTACGAAGACAACGACTCGTACAGCAAGACGTACAACGACAACGACACCAAGACAACCACGCTGAACTTCGATCACAGCGATCGTCGCACGGGTGCGGCCAAGGCCATCGGAGACCGCTCCGCAGCCCTGAACAACGGCGCCAGCGCGAACTTCACGGACGCGTTCAACGTGACGAAGGCCATCGCCAGCAGCAACCTGCATGGCACGGTCAGCGGCAACAAGATCTTCGGCGTCGGCAACCACACGACGAGCATCAGCAACTCGTCCGGCGGCCACGGCGGCTACGCCAAGACCGGCGATTCCAAGGGCGGCTCCAACTTCGGCATCGCCGGTGACGGTGGCAAGGCCTACGGCGCGAACGGCGGCGACGGCGGGAACGGCGGCCACGCCCACTCTGGCGACTCGAAGGGCGGCAGCGCCTTCACGGGACACGGCGGTGACGGCGGCAGCGCCCTGGCGGTCGGCGGCTTCGGCGCGCGCGGCGGCTCGACGGGCGGGGCGACCGGCGGCAACGGCGGCAATGTCGGCAACGGCGGCAATGGCACCGGCGGCTCCGGCGGCTACGGCGGCAACACGGGCTCCGCGGGCACCGGCAGCGGCGGCGGCGCGGGTGGCGGGACCACCGGCAACGCGAACGGCGGCGATGGCGGCAGCGGCCTGGGTCTCGGCCTTGCGGGCGCTTCGGGCGGCTCCGGCGGAAATGCGGGCGGCGGGACGACGGGCAATGCGGGCACTGGCAGCGCAACTGGCGGCGCTGGTGGCGGCGCTAGCGGTGGTTCCGGCGGCCACGCCCTGGGCGTTGGCGTGGGTGTCGGCGGTGACGGTGGCAACGGTGGCGCCGGTGGCAGCAACACGCAATCGAACACCAACAACGCATTCGTTCCGATCATCCCGATCCTGTCGCCGCAAGTCGGCGTGAACGCCGGCGGTGCCGGCGGTGGCGACGGTGCTGCCGGTGCGCCTGGCGGCGGCCTGGGCCTCGCTGGGGGCGGGTCCGGCGGCGCGGGCTCGGGCGGCGCGGGCGGCGGCGCTGGTAGCGGCCCGGCCACGAGCGGCGGAGCCGGCGGCGGCACCGGCGGCGGGGTCGGTCCTTCCACCGCGGGCGCTGGCGGCACGGGCACCGGCGCGGCCGGTGGTGGTGCCACGAGCGGCGGCGCTGGTGGCGGCCTCGGCGGAAGCAGCGGCACGGCTGCTACCGGAGCCGGCGGCGCCGGTGGTGCTGGCGCGACCGGAACCGGCGGCGGCGCCGGTCCTGGCGGCGCGGGTGGCACGGCGGCCACGGGCGCGGGCGGCGCGGGCGGCGCAGGTGCAGCGGGCACGGCGACGGCTGGCAACGGCGCGGGCAGCGGCCCGGCGACCGGTGGCGCTTCTAGCAGTGGCGCGGCCAACGGTGGCGCCGGTGCAGCTGGCGCCGCGGGTGGCACCAACACCGCCGGTGGTGGCGGGAGCAACTCGCAGACCGCGGGTGCGTCCAGCAGTGGCGCCTCCACGGCCGGCGGCGGCGGCTCCGGTGGCGCCAACACCGTGACTGGCGGCGCCTTCTCGATGAACAACACGATGGGCGCGGCGGCCACCGCTGCTTCCGGCGTGCTGGTGATGTCGATGCAGACGGGCGTCTCGAGCCTGGTGCAGCAAAGCGTGAACGTGCAGGCGAACCTCAACGTTCGCTGATGCATCGAGGGCCAGGTCGTGCGCAGGCACGGCCTGGCCTTTCCCGCCATGTTGTCCATCCCAGGAGGCTGCCCATGCGCAGATTCACATACCTCGCCACCGCGTTGCTCGCCCTCGGGTGTGGCCACGCAGCGGCCCAGTCATCGCCCGCGGACACCAAGACGGTGTTGCTGGGCGTCCCGGCCACCACCGCGGACCTTTCCGGCCTGCGTGGCGGAACCGACATCACCGTCAACGACATGCAGATCGACGGCACGACCTCCGGCAATTCGGCCCGGTACGTGCAGACCGGCACCAACACCATCGCGGATGGATCGTTCGCCAACATGAACGGCATTCCCGTGGTGATCCAGAACACCGGGGCGAACGTCCTGATCCAGAACGCCCTGATCATCAACCTGCAGATGCAGTGAGGAGCAACACGATGCGCACGTTCATCGCCGTCTCGCTGCTGGCAGGCCTGGCGGCCGGCGCGGCCGCCGGGCCGGCGGAGTTTCCGTCACTCGGCGGCCACAGCGTGCGCCTGCCGATCACTTCCATCCAGCAGGCCAAGACCGGCCGCACGGTCCTGCAGCAGTACGACTTCAGCTGCGGCTCGGCGGCCATCGCCACGCTGCTGTCCCACCAATACGGGCTTCCCACCACCGAGCAGGAGGTGCTGACGGAGATGTACGCCCACGGGAACCAGGAAAAGATCCAGACGGAAGGCTTCTCCATGCTGGACATGAAGCGCTTCCTCGAGAGCCGCGGTTTCGCGGCCGACGGCTTCCAGCAATCGCTGGACAAGCTGGCCGAAGCGCGGCTCCCCGCCATCGTCCTCATCAACGAAGAGGGCTACCACCATTTCGTGGTGATCAAGGGATTGCAGCCCGGCACGGTGCTGGTCGGCGATCCCGCGCGTGGCGCGCGCGTGATGTCGCGCGAGCATTTCGAACGCGTGTGGGTGGGCGGGCTGCTGTTCGTGATCCACAACCACGTGGACAAGGCGCTCTTCAACCTGGCGGCGGACTGGCGGTCTGCGCCGCGCGCGCCATTGGCTACGGGAGTCCCACTCGACGGCGTGGCCGGCAGCGGGATCCCCAAGCTAGGACCGGGAGATTTCTGATGTTCCCCGCAAGCAAGCTGATCGTCGCCGCGTGCATCGCCGCGGCGTCTTCGCTGGCGCATGCAGAAGGCCAGCGCCTCTGGACGGCGACCCCCAACGGCGTGCTCGAGTCCATGCGTGGCGGCTATGGCCCATCGCCGGGACTGTGGGTGTCCTTCGCCATCGAACGCGTCATCCGCATCGACGGCCAGACGGCGATGCACTCGTCGCTCGTCATTCCCGATCTGGGAAACCTCAACGCAGCGCAGATGGAAACGCTCGCGCAGCAGCTCGGCGCCATCGGCGTGGTGCAGACCGGAGACGGCAACACCCTGGCCGGCACGCAGGTGCGCATGTCGCCCGGCATCGTCATCCAGAACACACAGAACAACCGCGTGCTTCAAAGCACGACGGAGCTCAGCGTGGTCACCAACAGCATGCGCCTGCTGCAGGGCCTGAACTTCGGCCAGTCCCTCAGCGACGCATTGCAAGGAAGCCTGCCGCGCTGATGCGCCAACCCATCCTTTAACCAACGACAGGGAGTCGAAGCATGAAGACAATGAAACATCTGGGCCGATTGACCGCTGTGGCGAGCGCGCTCGCCGCGACGTTCACCTTCGCGCTTGCCGCCAGCTCCGGCGGCGCTGGCGCGGGTGTCGGTGGCGTCGGCGCCGGCGCGGGCACCAGCAGCGGCGGCAGCGGTAGTGGCGTGGGCGCAGGCGCAGGCGGCACTTCCGGCAGCTCCTCCGGCGGTGCCGGTGCGGGCGTCGGCAGCGGCGGCACCGGCGGTGGCGGCACCGGTGGTGCTGGCGGCGGTGGCGGCGGCGCCAGTGGCGGCGGCGGCGGCGTGGGTAGCGGCGGTGCCGGCGGCGGTGGCGGCGGCGCCAGCGGCGGCGGCGGCGGCGTGGGCACCGGCGGTGTCGGCGGCGGCGGCGGCGGTCCTGGCGGCGGTGGTGGTGG
>SEAY01000120.1 GCA_004144865.1 Comamonadaceae bacterium | reverse complement strand
CAGGGACAACTCGACATCCAGCTGAACGACACCGGGCGGTGGCAAGCGCGCCGCGTGGGCCATGCGCTCTCCTCCGAGCAGCTGGCCGCCATCTACTCCAGCGACCTCGGGCGCGCGCATGAAACCGCGCGCGCCATCGGCGATGCGCTTCGCGTCGACGTGGTGGCGCACCCGGGCCTGCGCGAGCGGCGCTTCGGGCTCTTCGAAGGCAAGACCTTCGACGAGATCCACACGACCTGGCCCGACCACGCGCACAACTGGAAGAAGCGCATCCCCGAATGGGCGCCTCCCGAGGGCGGCGAGTCGCTGCTTCAATTGCGCGAGCGGGTCACCCGCACGGTCAGCGACCTGGCCGCACGCCATTGCGGCGAGCAGATCGCCGTGGTGGCGCACGGCGGCGTGCTCGACACGCTGTACCGCATCGCCACCGGACAGGAAGTCAATTCACCCCGCACCTGGCAGCTGCCGAACGGGGCCATCAACCGCCTGCTGTGGACACCGGAGGGCTTCACGCTGGTCGGATGGTCCGACACGCAGCACCTGGAGCATCCCGCCTTCGATGAAAACACCACTTGGTGAAGACCTGAAGCGCCTGGTCGGCCAGAGCGTGGCCGCCATCGACACCCCCGCCCTCGTCGTCGATCTCGACGCCATGCAGCGCAACCTCAGCCGCATGGCGGAATTCGCGCGCAAGCACGGCCTGCGCTGGCGGCCCCACGCCAAGATGCACAAGAGCTCGGCGATCGCCAAGCTGCAGCTGCAGGCCGGCGCGGTGGGCGTGTGCGTGCAGAAGACCGCGGAAGCGGAGGCGATGGTGGCCGGCGGCGTCTACAACGTCTACATCAGCAACGAGGTGATCGCGCCGGCGAAGCTCGCGCGGGTGGCCGAACTCGCGCACCAGGTCGCGGCCGAACAAGGCCAGCTCGCGATCGCCGTCGACAGCGTCGAGGGCGTACGGCGCCTCGCCCACGAGATGAACGACAGGCGGCGCGGCGGGCAGCCGGCGGTCATCGACGTGTTCGTGGAGATCGACGTCGGCCAGGGCCGCTGCGGCGTGACGCCCGGCCAGTCCGCCGTCGACCTCGCGCTGGAGATCCGCAAGCACGCCGCGCTGCGCTTCGCCGGCCTGCAGGCCTACCACGGGCGCGCGCAGCACCTGCGCAGCGCGCGCGAGCGCCGCGAGGCGATCGCCACGGTGGTGCGCGACGTGCGCTTCACCAGGACGCTGATCGAGGCGGAAGGCATCCCCGTCGGCCTGGTCACCGGCGCTGGCACCGGCAGCATGGTCTGCGAGGCGGCCAGCGGCGTGTACGGCGAGCTGCAGGCTGGCTCGTTCCTGTTCATGGACGCCGATTACGCGGCCAACGAACGCGATCCGGCGCAGCCGCAGTTCGAGCATGCGCTGTTCGTCAAGTCGCAGGTGATGAGCTCGGGGCTGCTGCACGCGGTGTGCGACGCGGGCCACAAGAGCCATGCGATCGATTCGGGCCTGCCGCGCGTGCTGGAGATGGAGCCGATCGGGGCGCTGGACTACGCGAACGGCGGCGACGAACACGGCATCCTGCGCCCCGCGGGCGGCAACCAGCGCGTGCCGCGCCTGGACGACATCGCCTGGCTGATTCCGGGCCACTGCGACCCCACGGTGAACCTGCACAACGTGCTGATCGGCGTGACCGGCGGCCTGGTGAACGGCAAGGTGGACAAGATCATCCGGGTTGATGCCAGAGGCGCCCTGACCTGAGAGTCGCGAAAATGGGGGCATGCAACTGTCCCCGAGCCAGGTCATCGTCCTCGCGACCCCGGTCTTCCTGCTCCTGATCGGGGCGGAGTACGCCTGGGGACTCTGGCGCGGGCGCAATACCTACCGCCTGAACGACGCCGTCAACAGCATCAGCCTGGGGATGCTGAGCCAGGTCTCGGCGGTGCTCACGCGCCTGTTCCGCATCGGCATCTACACCGCGGTGTACGGCGTGGTCTCGGTCTGGCACAACGACGCCTTCTGGACCTCGCCGCTCGGCTGGCTGCTGGCGCTGGTGTTCTACGACTTCTGCTATTACTGGCTGCACCGCGCCGGCCACGAGGTGGCGGTGTTCTGGGCGGCGCACGTGGTGCACCACCAGAGCCAGGACTACAACCTGTCCACCGCGCTGCGCCAGACCAGCTCCGGCGCGCTGCTCGGATGGATCTTCTACCTGCCGATGGCAGTCGCCGGCGTGCCGCCGCTCGTGTTCGGCATCGTGGCCCTCGTCGACCTGCTTTACCAGTACTGGGTGCACACCGAGCACGTGGGCAAGCTCGGATGGTTCGACCGCTGGTTCTGCTCGCCCTCCAACCACCGCGTGCACCATGCGGTGAACGACCGCTACCTCGATCGCAACTACGGCGGCATCCTCGTCGTGTGGGACCGCATGTTCGGCAGCTTCCGCGAGGAGGACGAGAAGTGCGTGTACGGCACGCGCGCGCCCCTGGAGAGCTGGGACCCGCTGTGGTCCAACCTGGAGGTGTACTGGGCGCTCGCGAAGGACAGCTGGCATGCGCGCTCGTGGGGCGACAAGCTGCGGGTGTGGATCAAGCCACCCGGCTGGCGGCCGGCGGACGTGGCCGCGCGCTTTCCCAAGCCGCCCTTCGACATGGCCGCCGTGCGGCGCTACCACCCACCCATGACGCCGGCGCTCGCCTGGTTCGCCGGCTTGCAGTTCGTGGCGATCCTCGCGGGCGTCGCCCTCTTCCTGTGGCATGCCGACCAGATGCCGCTGTCGCAGTCCGTGGTGTGGCTGGCCGCTTTGACGGCAACGATCTGGGCCGTCGGCGCGGCGATGCAGGGCCGCATCGGCATGCTCGCCGTGCTCATGGTGGAGGCCGGCGCACTGGCGACCGCCACTTCGGCGCAGGGCTGGATCGAGCTGCATCGCCTGTTCAAGCCGCTGGCCATGGTGCTCGCGATCGCCCTGGTCGTCGCGCGCAGCAGCGGCCTGCAAGGCGCGCGAAGCTTCGACCTCAAGCTGGTGGCGGCGCTCGCCTTCTGCCTGGCGGGCGACGTGTTCCTGATGTTCGAGGGCTACTTCATCCCGGGGCTGGCCAGCTTCCTCGCCGGCCACCTGTGCTACCTGGCGCTGTTCCGCCAGGGCGTGCGCTGGTTCCCCAGCGGCCGCGCCCTGGCCGCCACGTTGGGCGCCGCGGTCGTGATGTATGCGGTCCTGTTCCCGCACCTCGGCGCCGTGCTCAAGGTGGCGGTGGCCGCCTATGCGCTGGTCATCGCGCTGATGGCGGCGCAGGCGATCGGACGTGCCGGCGTGCTGCGCGACCCGGCCGCCGTGGCGGTGGCAGCCGGTGCCGGCTTCTTCATGCTCAGCGACGCGGTGCTGGCGATCAACCGCTTCGCGCAGCCGCTGCCGATGGCGCAGTTCTGGGTGCTGGCCACCTACTATGCGGCGCAGGCGCTGATCGTGTGCAACGCCGTGCCCGCGCGCGAGGCGCTCACGGCTTCTTCTTCGCTGCCTCGGTCGCTGCCCGCAGGCGCTGCTCGCTGACTTCCAGCTCGCGATAGGCACGCACCAGCTGGGCGTCCGCGTCGGCGCCCGCTTCCCCTCGTCCCCTGCGCACCTGCAGTTCGAGCGCCTCGACGGTGGCGCCCGCATGGCGACCCGTCGCGGCATGGATGTCCTTGCGCGCATCGCCCGCGCCCAGGGGCAGCGTGATGAGCTCCACATGCGCCGCACGCAGCGCCGGCAGGTGCGTCTTCTCGGCGGCCTGCAGGAACTGGTGCTCGGTCATGCTTGCGGCCTTCAGCGCCCGCGCATCGCGCGCCAGGTCGTCCTGCGCCCGCCCCAGCTTCACGATGACGCGCTGGAAGGTGTCGCCGCTGGAGTAGATGGTGCCGTGGTCCACGCGTGGCGAAGGGGTGGCAGCCACCAGGCCGGCGATGACCGCGGCGCAGGCCGCCGTCGCGGCGGCGGCCCGCACCGTGCCGCCTGCGCTGGCCTTCGCCCCCAGCTTTCCGGCCAGCACCCACGCGAGCGAAGCGCCCGCCAGCAGGCCGCCCACGTGGGCGGCATTGTCGATGCCGGCGCGCGAGAAGCCGTTGACCAGGGCGTAGGCGAGGAAGACGCCTTCGCTCGCGAGGATGCCGCGCGTCATGGCCTTGGGCAGGCGCTCGCGGTGCCTGTGGGCCGCGACCAGCACGGCGCCGAGAACGCCGAACACCGCGCCGGACGCGCCCACCGACACGGCGGTCTGCGCGGAGAAATGCAGGCTGGCGGCGGATCCCGCCAACGCGCTGGCCAGGTACACCAGCAGGAATTGCGCGTTGCCGTACAGGCGAGTGAGCAGCTGGCCGGCGCCCCACAGCCCCAGCATGTTCATGCCGAGGTGAATGAGGCCGGCGTGCAGGAACGTCGCCGTCAGCAGCCGCCAGTACTCGTGGTCGTGGGCGACGGCCCAGGCGGAGTTCGCCCCCCAGCGGAACAGGTCGGCGGAGGCGGGACGGAACGCGGACATGCCGGTGGCGATGTTGGCCGCCCACACGCCCACGTTCAGCACCACCACCAGGTACAAGGCCCACGGCATGGACGTTGCCCGCGCCAGGTCCTGCGCGAGCGCGGCTTCGTGGCCTGCCGCCTCCTGGCGCGCCTGCGCGGCTTTCGCCGCATGGTCGGCTGCGCCCTGGGCGAACGCCGCCTGCGCCGCCGCCACCACCTGTTCGATCTCGCGCGGCTGCAGCGCATGGAGCGGGATGCGGCGTTCGGCCTTGCCGCCACCGAGCAGGCGCCGCGTCTTCTCCAGCGATTCGGTCGCCTCCTCGGCGAGCGTCAGCACGAGGATCGTGTGGCCCTGGATCGTTTCCACCGCGAGGTCACGCACGTCGCGCCACGGGACGGTGCGGCCATTCAGGGCCCACCCGCTGATGCCGCGCGGCCCGACCCGCACGATCCAGTCGCCCGTGAACAGCGGCTTGCCGAGCAGCCAGGCGATGCCGGCGCACAGCAGCGCGGCGAGCGCGGGCACGCCGGCGAAACTGCCGCGCCCGAAGGCGCCCCACACCAGCAGCACCGCCAGCATGGCCGTGAACAGCGTCACGTAGCCGATGGGACTGTGCCAGCGCGCCTTGTATTGCCGGATGCCATCGGCCGTCATCGTTGCCACGTGTGTTCCTCGCCCCTGTCGAACTTCCGGGCATCCTAGAGGCGGCGGTCGCGGGATCCTCCAAGGGGCCGCGGCCAGCCGACGGAACGCCGCCCGCGGCCGCCGCGCGGCGTCTCGCGCGCGCGACACGGGGGGCCTTGCCTCGGCAAGCTACGCCGGCGTGACCGGCTCGTCGCGCGCGATCCGGCCGTCCACCAGCTCCACGAGCCGGTCGCAGCGCTTGCCCAGGCGCGGGTCGTGCGTGACGATGACGAACGAGGTGCCGCGCTCGTCGTGGATGCGACGCAGCTGCGCGAACACCTCGTCGGAGGATGCGGTGTCGAGGTTGCCGGTGGGCTCGTCGGCCAGCACCAGCGGCGGCTGCAGCACCAGCGAGCGGGCGATCGCCACCCGCTGCTGCATGCCACCGGAAAGCTCCGACGGCCGCTTGTCCATCGCCTGGCCCAGCCCCACCGCGGCGAGCAGTTCGCGCGCCCTTTCCCTCTGCGCCGGTACGACCCGTCCCTCGCTCATGAGGATGGGCAGCGTCACGTTCTCCAGCGCGCTGAAGGCGGGCAGGAGGTGGTGGAACTGGAACACGAAGCCCAGCGTGCGGCGGCGGCGCAGCGTGAGCTGGGCGTCGTCGAGGCCGCCGACCTCCTCCCCCTGCAGGCGGTAACTGCCGGACGTCATGCGTTCCAGCAGGCCGATGATGCCGAGCAACGTGCTCTTGCCCGACCCCGACGGCCCCATCAGCGCGACGAACTCGCCGCTGGTCACGCGCAGCGACAGGCCGTGCAGCACCTCGGCTTCGTTCGGCAGGCCGACGTTGTAGCTCTTGCGCACACCGTCCAGCGCGATCAGTTCCTCGCTCACAGCCGGATCGCCTGCGCCGGGTCCATGGCCGCCGCGCGCCGCGCCGGCGCCACCGCGGCCAGCACGCCGCAGGCGAGCGCCAGCAGCGCGATCTGCAGCGCCAGGGACAGCGGCAGGCCGATGGCGAACAGCGGCTGGCCGTCGCTGCCGCGCACGAAGAACGTGAACAGGAAGATCATGGTGCGCGCCAGCAACAGGCCCAGCACCGAACCCGCCGCGCCCACGATGGCTCCTTGCAGCAGGAACAGCCGCAGCACCTGCCCGCGCGTGGCGCCCATGGCGCGCAGGATGCCGATCTCGCGGCGCTTCTGCACCACCGAGACCACCAGCACGCTCGCGATGCCGAGCACGACGACCACCAGCACCACGACGCGGATCAGGCTGGTGCTGATCGACTGCGCGTTCAGGGCGGTGACCAGCTGCGCGTTCGATTCCTGCCAGCTCTCCACCTTGTAGGGAAGCTGGCGGCGCAGCTCGTCCGCCAGCTCCTGCGCCGCCCACACGTCGCGCAGCCCGAGGTCCACGCTGGTGGCGCCGCCGGGCAGTGCCAGCATGTTCTGCGCGGTGCGCAGCGGCACGATCACCGTGCGGCGGTTCAGGTCCTTCACGCCCAGGTCCACCAGCGCCGTCACGCGCAGCGCGTCGGTCACGGTGCCGGTTTGCACGCCGATGCGATCCCCCGGCCGCACGCCGAGGTCGCGCGCCAGTTCGCTGCCGATGATCGCCTCGCCCGGCCCGAGACGGGCCGCGCCTTCCACCAGCTTGCCGCGCAGCCCCACGATGCGGTCGTAGCGATCGAGTTCCACGCCCAGCAGGGCGATCGCCTGCGTCGCCTCGCCACGCAGCGCGAGCCCCGCGCCCGAGACCATCGGCGACACCGCCGCCACGCCGGGATGCGCTTCCAGCAAGGGAACCAGCGCCTGCCAGTTGGCGATGGAGCGCAGGCGCTGCGCGCGCGGCTGCGTCTCGGTGATGGCGCGCTGCCCGTCCCGCATCTCCAGCGCCGGCGTCACCACGTCCTCGGGCGCCGAGATCGAGACGTGCGGTTGCGCGCCCAGCGTCTTGGCCAGGGTGTTGCCCTGCAGGCCGCTGATCAGCGCCGAGATGTACGCGATCACGGCGACGCCCGCGGACACGCCGACGATGATCAGCAGCGTCTGCATGTGGCCTTCGCGCAGGAAGCGGACCGCCACCCGCCACTCGAAGCCCAGCATGCCCATGTCAGCGGCCCACGGCCTGCGTGAGGCCGCCCATGGGATCGCCGGCGCCGCTGCCGCGCGCCTGCGGCGAGCGCGCCGGCTGCCAGTCGACGGTTTGCGGACGCACGCGCGCGCCCGCTCGCACCGCGGGGCCCAGCAGGACCAAATCCCCTTCTTTCACGCCCTCCAGGATCTCGACCGCATCGAGCGTGCGCAGGCCGATGCGCACCGGCCGCTCCGCGGCGCGGCGGCCATCCGCCACCAGCAGGACGTCACCCGCGGCGCCGCTGCGCAGCGCGCGCGCCGGCAGCACCAGGGCGCGCTCGCGCCGTGCCGTCTCCACTTCGACCGACAACGTCATGTCCTCGCGCAGGAAGGCGGGCGGCGGCCGGTCCAGTGCGAGCTTCACCTCCACGGCGCCGCGCTGCGCATCCACCTCCGGCGCGATGCTCGCCACGGTGGCGTCCATGCGCTGGCCCGCGAAGGCGTCGGCCACGACGGCGGCCTTCTGGCCGGCGCGCAACTGCTCGAGGAAACGCTCGTCCACCTGCGCCACGATCTGCGTCGGCCCGGCGAGCGCGAGCCCCACCAGGGCCTTGCCGGGTTGCACGATCTGGCCCGGCTCCACCTCGCGCGACAGCACGCGCGCCGCCGCCGGCGCGATCAGCACGGCCTGCGCCAGCCGCGCGCGTGCCGCGCTGGTGGCCGCTGCCGCCGCCTGCAACTGCGCCTGCGCCTGCACGACGTCGGTCCCGCGGTCGGCGTTGGCGCGGGACTGGGCCAGCGCGGCCTCGCGCTGCGCCTCGGCCACCTGCACCGCGCGGCGCCCGTCGTCGAGCCGCTGCGCGCTGAGGAAACCCTGCGCCACGAGCTGCTCCGTGCGCCGCAGTTCCGCCTGCGCCGCCGTGAGGTTGGCATCGGCCTGCTCCAGCTGCGCCTGGCTGGCACTGCGGCCGGTGCTGCGCAGCCCCGCCAGCCGCGCCTGCGCCTGTCGCTCCGCGGCGATCGCCTGGGCCAGCGCAGCCTGGGGCTCCTCGGACTCCAGGCGCACCAGCACCTGGCCGGCCCGGACCGCGTCCCCTTCGCGCACCAGCACCTCGGAAACGCGGCCGGTGACGGTGGGCCCCACGTCCACGCGCGACAGGGTGGCGACCCGCGCCGAGAACTGCAGCGTGCGCACCAGTGGCGCGTAGCGCGCCGCCACGGCGTCCGCAGGCGTGCCGCGCAGCGCGAGCCACAAGCCCAGTGCCACGACCACCGCTGCCAAGCCAGCCAGCAGCAGGAGCCGGCGAGCGGAGGGCAGCGGAAGGCGCATGGCTAGCTTTCGAAGAGGCCGCCGTCCGTGCGGGGCGGCGTGACGCCGAGGTGGCGATAGGCGGCCATCGTCGCCACGCGTCCGCGCGGGGTGCGCTGCAGGTAGCCCTGCTGGATCAGGTAGGGCTCGATCACGTCCTCGATGGTGTCGCGCTCCTCGCCGATGGAGGCCGCCACGTTGTCGAGCCCCACCGGGCCGCCATCGAAACGGTGGATCACCGCTTCCAGCAGTTTGCGGTCCATCACGTCGAAGCCCTGCGGATCCACGTCGAGCATCGTCAGCGCCTTCTGCGCGATGTCGCGGTCGATGCGGCCGGTGCCCTTCACGTCCGCGTAATCGCGCACCCGGCGCAGCAGCCGGTTGGCGATGCGCGGCGTGCCGCGCGAGCGGCGGGCGATCTCGGAGGCGCCCTCGGCGTCGATGGGCGCCTGCAGCAGCCCGGCGCTGCGATGCACGATCCGCGTGAGCTCCTCCGGCGTGTAGAACTCCAGGCGCGCGACGATGCCGAAGCGGTCGCGCAGCGGATTGGTGAGCATGCCCGCCCGCGTAGTGGCGCCCACCAGCGTGAAGGGCTGCAGGTCCAGCTTGATCGAGCGGGCGGCCGGGCCCTCGCCGATCATGATGTCGATCTGGTAGTCCTCCAGCGCCGGGTAGAGGATTTCCTCCACCACGGGCGAGAGGCGATGGATCTCGTCGATGAAGAGGACGTCGTTGCGTTCGAGGTTCGTGAGCAGCGCCGCCAGGTCCTTGGGCTTCTCCAGCACGGGGCCCGAGGTCTGGCGCAGGCTCACGCCCAGCTCGTTGGCGATGATGTGCGACAGCGTGGTCTTGCCGAGGCCGGGAGGGCCGAACAGCAGCACGTGGTCGAGCGCCTCGCCGCGCTTGCGTGCCGCGCCGATGAAGATCTCCAGCTGCTCGCGCGTTTTCGCCTGGCCGACGTATTCCGCGAGACCCTTGGGGCGCAGAGCGCGTTCGAGCGCTTCCTCCTGCGGGGAGGCGGGCGCGGCCGAGACCACCCGTTTCTCCGGGGCCGGGGCGAAATCGTCCGTTTGAATGCTCATCGTGCGAGCGCCTTCAGCGCCTGCTTGATGCCTTCGCTCACGCCGATGTCCTTCGGCAGCGACTTGAGCGCGGCCTGCGCCTCCTTGTCGCTGTAGCCGAGGGCGACCAGCGCCTGCAGGATGTCGGCCTGCGCATCGTCGGCGACCGCGTGGCCGGCGACGCCGATGTCGGCGCCCAACTTTCCCTTGAGTTCCAGCAGCAGGCGTTCGGCGGTCTTCTTGCCGATGCCCGGGACCTTGACGAAGCGGCTCGCATCCTGCTGCGTCACGGCCTGGCCGATGTCGCCCACGCTCATGCCGCTCAGGACGGCGAGCGCGGTGCGCGGGCCCACGCCCGAAATCTTGATGAGCTGGCGGAAAGTCTCGCGCTCGCCGGCGGAGCCGAACCCGAACAGGATCTGCGCGTCCTCGCGCACCACGAAATGCGTGAGCAGCGACACCTTCTCGCCCAACCCGGGCAGGTTGTAGAAGGTGCTCATGGGGACGTCGACCTCGTAGCCGACGCCATGGCAGTCCACCAGCACCTGCGGCGGATTCTTTTCGGCCAGCGTCCCCGTCAATTTGCCTATCATTGCAGTCCCTCTGATGGGATTATCAGCTTGATTCTCCGACACGCCTTCACGCCCCTGAACAACACCCGGCTGTCGCACCTGTGCGGCCCGATGGACGAACACCTCCGCACCATCGAGACGGCCCTCCAGGTCCGGGTCTCGCACCGGCAGGAGCATTTCCGCATCGAGGGCCCCAAGGTCAAGGCCGAACGGGCGCTCGACGTCCTGCAGGCCCTCTACGAGATGGCCGCGCGCGCCATTTCCAAGGAGAAGGTGCAACTGATGCTCGCGGGCGAATCGGCTCCCCTGGTGGAGGACGACGACGGCTCGCTGGTGCTGCACACGCGCCGCACCGACCTGAAGGCGCGCACGCCCAACCAGAGCGTGTACCTGGAGAACATCGCCAACCACGACATCACCTTCGGCATCGGCCCGGCGGGCACCGGCAAGACCTACCTCGCGGTGGCCTGCGCCGTCGATGCGCTGGAACGCAGCGCCGTGCAGCGCATCGTGCTGACCCGCCCCGCGGTAGAGGCCGGCGAGAAACTGGGCTTCCTGCCCGGCGACCTGACGCAGAAGGTCGA
>SEAY01000119.1 GCA_004144865.1 Comamonadaceae bacterium | reverse complement strand
CAGCACCAGCAGGGCGCGCAGGGCGCGCCAGGGGCCCAGCCCGCTGGTGCGCAGGATGGTGTATTCCGAACTTTGCGCGAACCGCGCCATCACGAAGATGGTGCCGATCAGCACCGCGATGGGCAGCAGCTCGTACAGGTGGTTCGGCAGGCGCAGGGCGACGTAGACGAGGGCCTGCGTCATCCGGTAGGGCTCGAGGCTGCCGCGCCCCAGGTCGGGCAGTTCCTCGATGAAGTCGAAGAAGAAGAACAGCGCCAGGAAGCCCAGGCTCACGAAGGCGACGGCCTGCACCACCTCCACGTAGATCAGCCGGCGGATCGTCCTCATGCGCGGCGCTCCCGCAGCCGCCGCAGCACCGGGACGAGGCCCCAGTTGTTGTGCTGCTTGGCCAGCCAGCCGGTGGCGAACAGGAAGGTGCCGCCGTGCAGCAGCAGCAGGAAGCCCGCGAAGCTGGTGACCCCGCGTCCTATCCAGCTCTGGCCGAGGTTCAGCAGGTTGAAGTAGACGACGAAGGCGAAGAGGGCGAACACGAGGTTGCCGCTGCGCCCCACGCGCGGGTTGACGCTGGAGACGGTCACGCCGAGCAGCACGAAGTTGATGGCCGCGAGGGCGAGCCCGAGGCGCCAGGCGAGTTCGGCCATGTTGGCCCGCGAAGGCTCGCGCGCGAGGGCCAGCGTGGAGCGCGCCTTCAGCGGCCCTTCGCTGCCGGGAAGCAGGCTCTCGTCGCGCACGCGCGTGCCGTGCACCTCGAACTCGCTGATGCGCATGCCTTCGCCCTTGAGCGAGCTTTCCAGCCGCTGGCCGTTCTGCAGCAGCAGGAACTGGTCCTCGCCTATGGTCTCCACGCGGCCGCTGCGCGCCGAAGTCACCGTTTCGCGGTCGCGTTCGGTGGTGGAGATGAAGATGTTGCGGCCGGACTTGTTGTCCGGCGTGTCCTTGTCCAGGAAGAACACGCGGCGGCCGCTCGCGGACTCCTGGAACTGGCCCGGCGCCACGCGTTCGAGGTCGCCCCGGCGACCATAGCGCTCCTTCAGTTCCTGCGTCTGCTGGTTCGCCCACGGCCACACGACCAGGGCCAGCAGCGCGATCACCAGCAGCACCGGCCAGGCAAAGCCGAACAGCGGCTTGACGAGCGCGGACAGGCCGCGGCCCGCCGAGAACCAGATCACCATCTCGCTGTCACGGTACATGCGCGAGAGCGTGCCGACGATGGCGGTGAACAGCGACAGGGTCAGCAGCGTCGGCAGGTAGCCGAGCACCGTGTAGCCCATCACCATCAGCACTTCCTCGGGATTCACGCTGCCGCGGCTGGCCAGGCTGAGCGTGCGGATCAGGGTCATCGTGACCACGATCGTGAGCAGCACGACGAGCGTCGCCCCGAAACTGCGGGCGAGCTCCTTGCGAACTGTTGAATGGAATAACATCGGCGGCTGCGGGCGCGGCAAGCGCGTGAACAACAAGGATTATGGACTTCGAACTCAAGACCCTGGACCTCGCGGGTGCGGCGACAGAGAAGAGCGACGTGCTGCTGGTCCTGGTGACCGACGGCTTCCAGGCCGGCAAGGATCCGGTTTCGCGCCTGGTGTCGGCCGCCCTCGCGGGCCGCGACCTCGAGACCAAGCCCGGCAAGCTGTTGCAGGCGTATCGCAGCGAGGGCATCGCCGCCACGCGCGTGATCCTCGCCGGCGCCGGCGACGGCAGCGGCAAGAAGATGCATGCCGCGGTGCAGGCCGCGGCGTCCCTGCTGCGCAACGGGACGGCCCGCAAGCTCACCATCGTGCTGCCGGCCCAGGCCGGGGCCGAAGCCGTCCGCGCCGCGGTGTGCGGCACGGCCGAAAGCAGCTACGTCTACATCGCCACCAAGTCCAAGCCGGAGGCCCGCGAGCTGAAGAAGGTGGTGATCGGCGTGGCCGACGCGGCCGCCCAGCGCCAGGCCTTCCTCCGCGCGAAGGCGGCCGCGGTCGGCATCGAGTTCGCCCGCGAGCTGGGCAACCTGCCGCCCAACTACGCGACGCCCACGCGCCTCGGCGAGGAGGCGGTCAAGCTCGCCCGGGCCCATGGTTTCAAGGCGGAAGTCTTCGGGCCCAAGGAGGTCGCGAAGATCGGCATGGGCTCCTTCATGAGCGTGGCCAAGGGCTCGGCCGAGCCGCTGCGCTTCATCACGCTGCGCCACGATGGCGGGGCGAAGGGCGAGGCGCCCGTGGTGCTGGTGGGCAAGGGCATCACCTTCGACACCGGCGGCATCTCGATCAAGCCGTCGGCCGAGATGGACGAGATGAAGTACGACATGGGCGGCGCGGCCAGCGTGCTGGGCACCTTCCGCGCGATCGCGGAACTCAAGCCGCGCCTGAACGTCATCGGCCTCATCCCGGCCTGCGAGAACATGCCCGATGGCGCTTCCTACAAGCCGGGCGACATCCTCACGAGCCTCAGCGGCCAGACCATCGAGGTGCTGAACACCGATGCGGAAGGGCGCCTGATCCTGTGCGACGCGCTCACCTATGCGGAGCGCTTCAAGCCGCGCGCGGTGATCGACGTGGCCACGCTCACCGGCGCCTGCGTGGTGGCGCTCGGCGGCGTGCGCAGCGGCCTGTTCGCCACCGACGACGAGCTCGCCGGGCAGCTGATGGCGGCGGGCGAGGCGGCGCTGGATCCTTGCTGGCGCATGCCGCTGGACGACGAGTATGGCGAGGGCCTGAAGACCAACTTCGCGGACGTGGCCAACGTGGCCGGGCGCGCGGGCGGCGCCGTGACCGCGGCCAAGTTCCTGCACCGGTTCGCGCAGAACTATCCCTGGGCGCACCTGGACATCGCGGGCACGGCGTGGAAGGGCGGGCCGGCCAAGGGTTCGACCGGCCGCCCCGTCGGCCTGCTGCTCGAATACCTGCTGCGGCAGGAAGCCGCGGGCGCGGGCAAGGCCGCGGACAGGAAGGGCGCCAAGGCCCGGGGCCGCGCCGCGGCCTGAGCACCGCACCTGCGATGACGGAGGTCGCCTTCCACTTCAACGTGCCCGACAAGGTGGGGTACGCCTGCCGGCTGCTGCGCAAGGCTTCCGCGAGCGGGTCCAAGGTGGTCGTGACCGGGGAGGCCGGCCTGCTGGAGACGCTGGACGCGCAGCTCTGGTCCTTCTCCAACACCGATTTCGTCGCGCATTGCCATGTGGCGACGGCGCAGCCGCAGGTGCTGGCCGCCTCGCCCGTGGTGCTGGCGGACTCGCCGCGCGGCACGCCGCACCACGATGTGCTGGTGAACCTGGGCTCGGACGTGCCGGAAGGCTTCGAACGCTTCGGGCGCCTGATCGAGGTGGTGGCCGGCGACGACGCCGACCGGCAGCAGGCGCGCGTCCGCTGGAAGCACTACAAGGATCGCGGCTACGCCCTCAAGACGTACGACCTCGCAGGGAAGGAGGCCCGCGGATGACGACCGGCCGGCAGCCGCCCCGCTATGTGCCCACGCTCACGGAAGTGGTGCATTCCGCACCGGCGCCGCTCACCGCCACGCCGCTCGCGGGCATTTCGCAGGAGCAGCTCACGCAGCGCGTGCTGCAGCGCGTGGAGATGACGCTCGACCGGCGCATGCGCGAGATCATTGCCACCGTGGTGCTGGAACAGACCAACGCCCTGATGCCGGCCGTGCGCGAACACCTCGAACAGGTCGTGCGCGAAATGGTGGCGCAGGCGCTCGCCGAAGAGACGCAGGGAAACGGCCCGCCTCGCGTGCCGTGACGCGCCGGCGACGCTTCGCCGGTTGACCGCGCTTCCCCTCTGGATGAGGCACGCAATTTGCGCTATTGTGCGGCGCTCAATCCAACAATTTCCCAATCTGGAGGTTCTATGCGGAGAAGTCTGGTCCTTGGCAGCGTGATGACTGCCGTGGTTGTGCTGATGGCGGGCTGCGGCAAGAAGGAAGAAACTGCCCCCGCCCCCGCGCCGTCCACGACGGCGCCCGCGCCCTCGGCGGCTCCGGCCCCGACGGCCGCTGCCCCGGCTCCCGCTGGCGACGCGACGGTCATCAAGATCGGCCACGTGGCGCCCCTCTCCGGCGCGCAGGCCCACTATGGCAAGGACAACGAAAACGGCGTCCGCATGGCCATCGAGGAGCTGAACACCCAGAACATCCAGATCGGCGGCAAGGCCGTCCGCTTCGAGATCCAGGCCGAAGACGACGCGGCCGACCCGAAGCAGGGCACCGCCGCGGCCCAGAAGCTGTGCGACGCCAAGGTCGCCGGCGTGGTCGGCCACCTGAACTCGGGCACCACCATCCCGGCCGCGAAGGTGTACAACGACTGCGGCATCCCGCACGTCACCGGCGCCGCGACCAACCCCGCGCTGACCAAGCCCGGCTACAAGACGACGTACCGCATCATCGCCAACGACAACGCCCTCGGCGCTGCGCTGGCCCTGTACGCCGCCGACAACCTGAAGCTGAAGAAGGTCGCGATCGTCGACGACCGCACCGCCTACGGCCAGGGCGTCGCCGAAGTGTTCAAGAACACCGCCAAGTCCAAGGGCATGACGGTCGTGGACGAGCAGTTCACGAACGACAAGGCCACCGACTTCATGGCGATCCTGACCGCCATCAAGGCCAAGGCTCCCGACGCCATCTTCTACGGCGGCATGGACCCCCAGGCCGGCCCGATGCTGCGCCAGATGGACCAGCTGGGCATGACGAACGTCAAGTACTTCGGCGGCGACGGCATCTGCACTTCCGAGATCATCAAGCTGGCCTCCGGCGCGAAGTCCCTCGAGAACGTGATCTGCGCCGAAGGCGGCGCCTCCCTGGGCAAGATGCCCGGCGGCACGGCCTGGAAGCAGAAGTACGACAGCAAGTACCCGAACCAGTTCCAGGTGTACAGCCCGTACACCTACGACGCCACGTTCGTGCTGGTCGATGCGATGAAGCGCGCGAACTCCGCCGACCCGAAGGTCTACATCCCCGAGCTGGGCAAGGCCGACTACCAGGGCGTGACCGCCAAGATCCAGTTCGAGCCGAACGGCGAACTGAAGAACGCGGCGACGACCCTGTACACCTACAAGGGTGCCAAGAAGTCTCCCCTGGAGTGAGAACGCGTTGCGGGCCCGGGCAACCGGTCCTGCACCTGGCATGAAAGCCGCCGCGAGGCGGCTTTTTTCATGGGCGGTCCGGCGCGGCTCCGAGAGCGTAACGTGGTGTATCCAAAGGGCCGCGGCACATCGCCATTCGAGCGCCAATACACGCCCGGCAGGCGCTGTCGCCACGTGGCAAATCACCTGTAGGCGCAGCGGTTCTTTTGTTGTCGGCAGCCTCCTACAAGCGGCGCCAGCATTGGCTTTGCAGGCCATCACTACTTCCTGTCGCGTTGAAAGCCAGCGGCGAACCCGCTACCCTCCCTCCGGTCTGTTGGCTTGCCAACAGTTGCTTACCTACGGGGGAAACACATGGAAGTACTCGCGAAGCTGCCGGCTGCCGAGAATCGGGACGGAGATCTCAAACTGGTACTTAAGGCGCTTTCGGCCTTCCGGCGCGGCGAGCAGGGCGTGACACTCCCGACCGAATGGGACGGCCTCTACGGCAAGATCGCCACCGAATTCAATGAACTGTCCTCCCAGACCGCCCGCACCGGCCACAAGCTGAAGTCCGTCGCGGCCGGCCCGCACGGCGGTGCGCGCGCGGGCAAGCGCGTGAACGACGACAAGCTCACGGGTTTCTGGCAGGAGAACGTCGCCAGCGTCAACATGCTGCTGGACGAAGTGGAGCTCTCCTCGGAGCGCACCCGCACGCTGCTGGCCAGCCTGACCGAACTCAAGAAGGGCAGCGCGCACACCGAGCTGCCGCACGACTGGACCGGCGTGTTCGGCAAGGTGGCCGATGCCTTCAACGACGTCGTCGCCGAGAACGTGCGCATGTCGCAGGAACTGGCCCGCCTCTCGCGTGTGGTCGGCAAGGAAGGCAAGCTGAAGGAGCGCGCGGCCATGCCCAGCCAGGGCGGCTTCTGGCGCGAGTCCGCCGAATCCATCAACTCGCTGATCTCCGACCTGGTGCACCCGACGTCCGAAGTGGCGCGCGTGATCGGCGCCGTGGCGCAAGGCGACCTGTCGAAGTCCATGGCGCTGGAAGCGGACGGACGCGCCCTGGAAGGCGAATTCCTGCGCACCGCCATGACCATCAACAAGATGGTGCAGCAGCTCGGCACCTTCTCCGCCGAAGTGACCCGCGTGGCGCGGGAGGTGGGCACGGAAGGCAAGCTGGGCGGCCAGGCCGACGTGCAGGG
Source organism: Comamonadaceae bacterium (assembly GCA_004144865.1). Lineage (GTDB taxonomy): Bacteria > Pseudomonadota > Gammaproteobacteria > Burkholderiales > Burkholderiaceae_C > Ramlibacter. The sequence continues at coordinate 4,466 of SEAY01000119.1, read as the reverse complement.
CGTCGCCGGCACGTGGAAGGACCTGACCGATTCCGTGAACTCCATGGCCGGCAACCTGACGGCGCAGGTGCGGAACATTGCGGAGGTGACGAAGGCGGTGGCCGCCGGTGACCTGTCCAAGAAGATCACCGTGGACGTGAAGGGTGAGATTCTCGAACTGAAGAACACCATCAACACGATGGTGGACCAGCTGCGCTCCTTCGCTTCGGAAGTGACCCGGGTCGCCCGCGAAGTGGGTACCGAAGGCAAGCTGGGTGGCCAGGCCGACGTGCAAGGCGTGGCCGGCACGTGGAAGGACCTGACCGAGTCGGTGAACTTCATGGCCGGCAACCTGACCTCGCAGGTGCGGAACATCGCCGACGTGACCAAGGCCGTGGCCGCCGGTGACCTCTCCAAGAAGATCACGGTGGACGTGAAGGGTGAGATTCTCGAACTGAAGAACACCATCAACACGATGGTGGACCAGCTGCGCTCCTTCGCTTCGGAAGTGACGCGGGTGGCGCGGGAAGTGGGTACGGAGGGCAAGCTGGGCGGCCAGGCCGACGTGCAGGGCGTGGCCGGCACCTGGAAGGACCTGACCGATTCCGTGAACTCCATGGCCGGCAACCTGACAGCGCAGGTGCGGAACATCGCGGACGTGACGAAGGCGGTGGCCGCCGGTGACCTGTCCAAGAAGATCACGGTGGACGTGAAGGGTGAAATCCTCGAACTGAAGAACACCATCAACACGATGGTGGACCAGCTGCGGTCGTTTGCCTCGGAAGTGACGCGCGTGGCGCGGGAGGTGGGTACCGAAGGCAAGCTGGGTGGCCAGGCCGACGTGCAGGGCGTGGCCGGCACCTGGAAGGACCTGACGGATTCGGTGAATTCCATGGCCGGCAACCTGACGGCGCAGGTGCGGAACATCGCGGAGGTGACGACGGCCGTGGCGGCCGGCGACCTCTCCAAGAAAATCACCGTGGACGTCAAGGGTGAGATCCTCGAACTGAAGAACACCATCAACACGATGGTGGACCAGCTCTCCTCGTTCGCGTCCGAGGTGACGCGCGTGGCGCGGGAAGTGGGAACCGAGGGCAAGCTGGGCGGCCAGGCCGACGTGCAAGGCGTGGCCGGCACCTGGAAGGACCTGACCGAATCCGTGAACTTCATGGCCGGCAACCTGACCTCGCAGGTGCGGAACATCGCCGACGTGACCAAGGCCGTGGCCGCCGGTGACCTCTCCAAGAAGATCACCGTGGACGTGAAGGGCGAGATCCTGGAGCTGAAGAACACCATCAACACGATGGTGGACCAGCTCTCCTCGTTCGCCTCGGAAGTGACCCGGGTGGCGCGGGAAGTGGGTACCGAAGGCAAGCTGGGTGGCCAGGCCGACGTGCAGGGCGTGGCCGGCACGTGGAAGGACCTGACCGATTCCGTGAACTCCATGGCCGGCAACCTGACGGCGCAGGTGCGGAACATCGCCGACGTGACCAAGGCCGTGGCCGCGGGTGACCTGTCCAAGAAGATCACCGTGGACGTGAAGGGTGAAATTCTCGAACTGAAGAACACCATCAACACGATGGTGGACCAGCTCCGATCCTTCGCTTCGGAAGTGACCCGGGTGGCCCGTGAAGTGGGTACCGAGGGCAAGCTGGGTGGCCAGGCCGACGTGCAGGGCGTGGCCGGTACGTGGAAGGACCTCACGGACAACGTGAACTTCATGGCCGGCAACCTGACGGCCCAGGTGCGGAACATCGCCGACGTGACGAAGGCGGTGGCGACGGGCGACCTGTCCAAGAAAATCACGGTGGACGTGAAGGGCGAGATCCTGGAGCTGAAGAACACCATCAACACCATGGTGGACCAGCTGCGCTCCTTCGCCTCCGAAGTGACGCGCGTGGCGCGGGAAGTGGGCACCGAGGGCAAGCTGGGTGGCCAGGCCGACGTGCAGGGCGTGGCCGGCACGTGGAAGGACCTGACCGATTCCGTGAACTCCATGGCCGGCAACCTGACGGCGCAGGTGCGGAACATCGCGGAGGTGACGACGGCCGTGGCGGCCGGCGACCTGTCCAAGAAGATCACCGTGGACGTGAAGGGTGAGATCCTCGAACTGAAGAACACCATCAACACGATGGTGGACCAGCTCCGATCCTTCGCTTCGGAAGTGACCCGGGTGGCCCGTGAAGTGGGTACCGAGGGCAAGCTGGGCGGCCAGGCCTACGTGCAGGGCGTGGCCGGCACGTGGAAGGACCTGACGGACAACGTGAACTTCATGGCCGGCAACCTGACGGCGCAGGTGCGGAACATCGCGGACGTGACCAAGGCCGTGGCCGCGGGAGACCTGTCCAAGAAGATCACGGTGGACGCCAAGGGCGAGATCTCGGAGCTGAAGATCACGATCAACACCATGGTGGACCAGCTCTCCTCGTTCGCGTCGGAAGTGACGCGGGTGGCACGGGAAGTGGGCACCGAGGGCAAGCTGGGCGGCCAGGCCTATGTGCAAGGCGTGGCCGGCACCTGGAAGGACCTCACGGACAACGTGAACTTCATGGCCGGCAACCTGACGTCGCAGGTGCGCGGCATCGCCAAGGTGGTGACCGCGGTGGCCAACGGCGACCTCGAGCAGAAGCTGACCGTGGAAGCCAAGGGCGAGGTGGCGGCGCTGGCCGACACCATCAACGCCATGACGGACACGCTGGCCACCTTCGCCGACCAGGTGACGACCGTGGCGCGCGAAGTGGGCGTGGAGGGCAAGCTGGGCGGCCAGGCCAAGGTGCCGGGCGCCTCGGGCACGTGGAAGGGCCTGACGGAGAACGTGAACCAGCTGGCGGCCAACCTCACCACGCAGGTGCGCGCGATCGCCGAGGTGGCGACCGCGGTGACGCAGGGCGACCTGACGCGGTCGATCACGGTGGAGGCGCTCGGCGAGATGGCCGCGCTGAAGGACACCGTGAACGAGATGATCCGCAACCTGCGCGACACGACGCAGGTGAACACCGAGCAGGACTGGCTGAAGACCAACCTGGCGAAGTTCTCCCGGATGCTGCAGGGCCAGCGCGACCTGGTCGCGGTGGGTCACCTGATCCTGTCGGAGCTGGCCCCCGTCGTGGGCGCGCAGCAGGCGGAGTTCTACGTGCTGCGCTACAACCAGGAGCAGCCCAAGCTGCGCCTGATGGCCAGCTACGCGTCCGACGGCCATGGCGCCTACGGCAAGGAAGTGGACCTGGGGCAGGGCCTGGTCGGCCAGTCGGCCTTCGACAAGAAGAAGATCATGCTGACCTCCAGCTTCCCGGAGAGTCTCAGGATCGCCTCCGGCCTGACGGAGACCACGCCGCTCAACGTGCTGGTGCTGCCCATCATCTTCGAAGGCCAGGTGCGCGGCGTGATCGAGCTCGCCTCCGTGGAGCGCTTCAATCCCACCCACCAGGCCTTCCTGGACCAGCTGACCGAATCCATCGGCATCGTGATCAACACGATCGAGGCCAACATGCGGACCGAGGACCTGCTGTCCCAGTCGCAGTCGCTGGCCCAGGAGCTCCAGTCCCGCCAGGAAGAACTGCAGCAGACCAACGAGGAACTGCAGGAGAAGGCCCGCCTGCTGGCGCACCAGAACCAGGAGGTGGAGCGCAAGAACGCGGAAGTGGAACAGGCCCGGCAGGCGCTGGAAGAGAAGGCCAAGCAGCTGGCCCTGACCTCCAAGTACAAGTCCGAGTTCCTGGCCAACATGTCGCACGAGCTGCGCACGCCGCTGAACTCGCTGCTGATCCTGTCCGACCAGCTTTGCAAGAACCCCGAGGGCAACCTCACGCCCAAGCAGGTGGAGTTCGCCAAGACGATCCACTCGTCCGGCAACGACCTGCTGATGCTGATCAACGACATCCTGGACCTGTCCAAGATCGAGTCCGGCACGGTGGTGGTCGACGTCAACGAGCTGCGCCTGTCGGACCTGCAGCTGTACGTGGAGCGCACCTTCCGCCACGTGGCCGAGGCCAAGAACGTGGACTTCAGCGTGCGGACGGGCCTCAACCTGCCGACCTCGATGGTCACGGACGCCAAGCGCCTGCAGCAGATCCTGAAGAACCTGCTGTCCAACGCCTTCAAGTTCACCCACCAGGGCCACGTGAACCTGCAGGTGGAAGAAGTCTTCGCCGGGTGGAGCACGGACAACGAGGACCTCAACCGCGCCCAGCAGGTGCTGGCGTTCTCGGTCTCGGACACCGGCATCGGCATCTCGCCGGACAAGCAGCAGATCATCTTCGAGGCGTTCCAGCAGGCCGACGGCTCCACCAGCCGCAAGTACGGGGGCACCGGCCTGGGCCTGGCCATTTCCCGCGAGCTGTCCAAGCTGCTCGGTGGCGAGATCCGGCTGGTCTCCGCTCCCGGCCAGGGTTCCACCTTCACGCTGTACCTGCCGCTGATCTACATGGCGACGCGGACGACCCGCCGCATCTCGACCGATTTCCGCTCGGAGCAGACCGTGGCGCCGG
>SEAY01000016.1 GCA_004144865.1 Comamonadaceae bacterium | reverse complement strand
GGGAAGACGCATTCGGCCGCCACGGCGTCCTGGTACAGCGGCACGGGGATGGCGCCGAGCGACTGCGCGGCCAGCATGGTGGCGTACAGGCGCGGGCGGTTGGCGCCGATGACGACCATGTGCTCGCCGCGCGAGAGGCCGGCGTGGTGCAAGCCGCAGGCGATGTGTTCCACCATGCGCGCGAGGTCGGCCCAGGCCAGCGTCTGCCAGATGCCGTATTCCTTCTCGCGCATGGCCGGAGCGCCGGGCCGTTGCGCCGCGTGCTGCAGCAGCAGCCGGGGGAACGTGGTGTCCATGAGCCCTTCCTTCTTGAGGCGTTGGGCGCAATGTAGGACCGGGTTTGACGTCGTTCTGTCTTTGCAACGACAATCCTAGGGATACTCCTCATGGGACGAGCCCCTAGGGACCCCAGGCATGGCCGCCGCCGAACTCACCCTCCACCAACGCCGCCGCGCTCCCACGCCCGACGAACTGGCGGGCATCCCGTGGCTGCACGTGCTGCAGCCGAACGAGCGCGAGGTGGCGCTGCGGGACATCAAGGTGGGCGATGCGCTGCCGGGTGACTACGTGTGCCGCGTGGGCCGGCCGGTCACCTACTGGTTCGGCGTGGTCGAGGGGCTGCTGAAAATGAGCACCGACAACGCGCAGGGCCGCACCATCACCTTCAGTGGCCTGCCGCCGGGCGGCTGGTTCGGCGAGGGCACGGTGCTCAAGCGCGAGATCTACCGCTACGACATCCAGGCTCTGCGCCGCAGCGTGGTGGCCGGCCTGCCGGCCGACACCTTCCACTGGCTGCTGGATCACTCCATCGGCTTCAACCGCTTCGTGATGAACCAGCTCAACGAGCGGCTGGCGCAGTTCATCGCCGCGCGCGAGATCGATCGCATGACCACGCCGGACCTGCGCGTGGCGCGCAACCTGGCAGCGCTGTTCAACCCCGTGCTGTTCCCCGGCGTGGGCGAGGTGCTGCGCATCACGCAGCAGGAACTGGCTTACCTGGTGGGCCTGTCGCGGCAGCGCGTGAACGAGGCGCTCGCGTCCCTGCAGGAGCAGGGGATCATCCGGGTGGAATACGGTGGGCTGCGCGTGCTGGACCTGCAGGCGCTGCGGGAGAGCCCGGGGGCGCGGCTGGTGGCGGCTTGAACGGCGTGGCGGATGGCAGGCGATCAGATGTCATCCTTCACCAGCTTTGCAGCATCGTCGCCGTATCATTGCTGCTCCCTCGGAGGATTCGAATGGCTGACGCTCTGGCAGACCTGATGAAACGTGCAAGGTCCCTGGAGCCGCAGGACCGCATTCGCTTGGTCGAGCTCCTGCTGGACTCGCTGCACGACGAACCTGTCGCCGAAACTGAAGCGGCTTGGGACAAGGAAATCCGGCGCCGGGTCGAAGCTTTTGAACGGGGCGAGGTCAAGACCTATGCTGCGGAGGATGTTTTCGCGGAAGCACGGCGCATCGCTCCGTGAAGCGAGCGCGTTTCACCGCGCTTGCTCGCGAAGAGCTGCTGGCTGAAGTCGCGTATTACGAGAACCGCCGTCCGGGACTTGGGGCGCGCTTTCGCGCCGAGGTGGAGTCAGCGTTCGAGCAGGCGGCAGTTTCTCCGAAGGATGAAGGCTGATCCGAGCGGTCGGATGCCAAGCCGGCGCGCTGGGTATGCTTACCTGCCTCCAGTCGCTTCCATTTACCTCGGCGGCTCGTGCACCGGACTCTTTCGCGTGCGGACGATCAACGCAATCACGCCCGCGGCCACCGCCAGGATGCCCAGCACGGCGCTGCCTTTCACCAGCAGGGGGCGGACCTCCTCCGGCGGCAGGAAGCCCACCACCCACAGGGCCGCCACCAGGGCATAGAAGACAACGGCCAGCACGGCCAGCATCCTGAACATCGAAGGAACCTCCTCGCATGCGGCGCGCCGGGGCGGCGGCCGACGCGGCAGTATCGAACTGCCTGGGCCGATGCGCAACCCGCCGCACGGCAGGCGGTCTTCGCCTGTGCACAATCGGCACTTCCCATGAACGACGCGCCTTCCCCCACCTCCCGCCTGAACAAGCGCATGGCCGAACTCGGCCTGTGCTCCCGCCGCGAGGCCGACGACTGGATCGCCAAGGGCTGGGTGAAGGTGGACGGCGCCGTCGTTCCCCCCACGGGAATGCTGGTGACACCGCAAGCGAAGATCGAGATCGACGCGCGTGCGCGGGGTCATCAGCGCGAACAGGTCACCATCCTGCTGCACAAGCCCATGGGCTACGTGAGCGGGCAGGCGGAGGACGGCTACGAGCCCGCGGTGGTGCTGGTGCAGGGCCGCACGCGCTGGAAGGAAGATCGCTCGCCGCACCGCTTCGCGCCGGCGCAGCTGAAAGGCCTGGCGCCTGCAGGCCGCCTGGACATCGACTCCACCGGACTGCTGGTGCTGACGCAGGACGGCCGCGTGGCCCGCCAGTTGATCGGCGAGGACTCCGGCGTGGAGAAGGAGTACCTGGTGCGCGTCGCCTACGGCCGTGTGACGACCGACGTGCAGGCGGTGTTTCCGCCGGTGCAGATCGAGCGCCTGCGCCACGGCCTCAGCCTCGATGGCCAGCCGCTCAAGCCCGCCAAGGTGGACTGGCAGAACCCCGAGCAGCTGCGCTTCATCCTCACCGAAGGCAAGAAGCGCCAGATCCGCCGCATGTGCGAGACGGTGGGGCTGAAGGTGGTGGGACTCAAGCGCGTGCGCATCGGGCGCGTGACGCTGGGGAACTTGCCGGTGGGGCAGTGGCGGTATCTCGGGCCGCAGGAGAGATTTTGAAGCGCGATTCGTGCCTGGCCTTCCAGAGTCCTTGCACGTCTGCTAGAGCATGATTCGAATCCACCTCAGCCAAGCATCCCTGCCTGCGTTGCTCGTGGCGACATGCCTTGCGGGATGCGGCAGTTCGACCGTGGAAGTCCGACTCACGAACACTTCCATTGACGTGGACGGCGTGCGGGCCACGAGCGTGCACGATGCGGTCGAAAAGATCGCGCATGCAAACCCTGATCAGATAAGCATTCAAATCTGCAAGGGTACGGCGCCAGAGGTCATGGCTACTTTCAGTCACGAGTTGAGTTCGCGCACGAAAGCCAAGGCGACTGCATCCTTGACCCAGGAAGCTTGTCGTTAGTCAGGGAGGAGGCCTCGTATCGTGTCGCTGAGCATTCCAGCGGCCAAGGGCTGCTGGGGAGTACCGGGCCTGGCGGCCGGCGTCAATTCACCGGCACCCCGCCAATGATGGACCCCCGGGCTGCAATGATGCGCCCCGGCCCCGACACGCTCTCCGCAACGCCCTGGATGACGGCCGTTCCGCCGGGATGCACCACCACGTGCCCCGAGTTGCCCGTGAGGTCCGCATATCCCCAGACCTGCACGCCGCGCGTATTCCCGGAGAAGTTCAGCCTCGCACCGGGCTCCACCGTGATGTGGTCGATGTTCCCGCTCAGCGTGACGTGCGCCGAGTGCCGGATCACCGCCCGGGCGTAGTTGCCGCTGTAGGCGCCGCTGTCGAACACGGCCAGCGGCTGTGCCGGTCCGTACTGCACGAAGGCGCAGTCGCCGGTCGCCCGTCCGTTCTCGACGATGCAGGTTCCGGCGGAAGCAGTGGCCGTGCACGCAAGACCGAGGACGAGCACCAGCGAACGTGAGATGGAGCGCCGCCGGGAACCAGCGTGGCGGGCATCGGCGCCGGTTGATGCGGGAGTTTGCATTGGGTGCCTCCCCAAGCTTGGAACGAAGGAATCGGCAGCGACCGGCACTTGCCGAATGGAAGAGCCAGGCATCGCCGAGGTGGGCTCCATCTTAGGACTTCGCGTGCCCCCGTGGAGGTACGTTCCAACGGCATACTTGCCCGCGCGGCGCCCTGCCGCAGCGACTACCTTGGGAGGAGACCATCTTGCGCGTCCTGCTGTTCGTCATCGCCCTCGTACTGGCCGGCTGCCAGACCGTGCCCGAGAACCCGCCGACGTTGCTGTCGCCCGTGCCCGAAGAGGGCCGTGGCCGTATCGTGCTGCGTCCCTTCTACATGCCCGCGGGAATGAACCTGATCGCCGGCATCATGGGCGGCGGCACCACCGGCTTCAACGTGGACGTGTACGACGTGACCGACCAGCCGCGCCACCTGGGCCTGATGTCGTCCCCCGGCGTGCTGAATGGCGCCATCCAGACCGCGTGGGAGTACGACGTGCCGGCGGGCCGCCGCATCCTGATGCTGCGCATGAAGAAGTTCGGCGGCGGGGACTTCGTGGACTTCGCCGAAGTGAACGTGGCGCCGCGGCAGATCGAACATGTGGCCATCTCGCAGTACGGCATGAACGACCGGACTTACCTGGTTTCGGTGCCGTTCGATGCGCGCGCCACGCGCTACTGCGGCTACACGGCGGGCGTGAAGCCGAAGGAGGCGACCGAGTACTTCAAGGCACAGGGCCTGCCGGAGACGAAGTACGGCTGGCGTTACTGCGAGGCGCTGTCGTCGCATTCGCGCGTGCGCGCCATCCCCGGCGGGAGCACGTGGGGCGGACCGCTGACGCAGCAGCAGGTGGCCAGGCTGCGCGACCAGTACCTTCCCGTCTGGCGAAGCATGGCGGACCGCACGCCGCCCTATGACTTGAGCGCGCCGGGGCAGAAGGGGATGTAAGTGCAGTCACGCGGCGCCCCACGCGCAGAAGAGCCTCGATCAGGGCAGCCCGGCTCCGTCATTCGCCGTTGTACGCAGGCCTTCTTCCCATTCCGCGTGCATGCGGGCAGCGAAGTGGGATGTGAAAAGGCCCTGGTGTTCGCGCCACGCAGCGCGCATGCCCTCGGCAATGCGCTCCACCACGCGATCGGGACGGCTGACGTGACAGACCTCGCGGCCGAAGCGCAGTAGCGCGTCCCGTCGGGGAAAACGACGGTCCGTTCCCAGCTTCAGCGCCAGCGTCTTATCCGCGATAGCCGCCCCTGGCGCCACGTCGTATGCCGTCGTCGTGACCACGTCGTAGAGGGGCGCCAGGGTCACCGACTCCGAGCGCGCCGGGTACTCATAGAGAACGCCGAAGTTCTTCAGGTGCGCATCGCCGTTGCGAACCATCACGGAGAGCGCCAGGTACTCGAACAGCCGGTGCAGGCTCTCGCCCGCGTTCGTTCCGCCGTAGAGACGGATGGCTTTCGCGATGTTCTCGTAGCTGCCTTCGTACTTGCGCGCGGTGGTCTTGCCCATCACGACCACCATGTCCTCGAAACCCAGCGAACGCAGGCCGTCGCCGTCCTGCACGCGGTCGAAGCGCTTCGTCACGAAAAGGCCGCCGTCGCTGCTCAAGCTGAACTCGGGCACGCGAATGCCGGCCTTGCGCCCCGCCTCCATGCAGACGAATTCGTTCTGCGTGAGGAAGGGCGTGGCGCCCGAAGCCTTCACGATCAGCGTGGGCTGCGGCACCGTGATGCGGCTCGCCTCCGGCACCAGTACCTTGGGCTGGATGCCCGAAACGCCCGAGGCAATGTACGTGCGCAGGAGATGATCGAAGAGCTTGTCCGAGGGCGTGCTGCGCAGGATCTCGTCCAGGCTCATCGCGGGCTGCGCGGCCGATGCGGCCCCGGGCTCGTGCAGCGTGACGCGTCCGATGGTGTTGCCGCCCACCGCGGCCAGCAGGCGCATGTCGTCCGCCCCGCCATGCTTCAGCAGCGCTTCGTGCAGGCGCTGCAGCAGGAAGCCCTCTGGCCGGTTCATCTCGAGGATCGGGGGCAGCACCTGGCTGGCGTAGCTCTGGGCCCGCAGCGGCATGCCCAGGGCGATTTCCGCGCGCGGGTCCTTCGTGGTGTAGTTGAAGACGTACCGCGCTTCGTGGTGCAGCTCACCCGACTCGCCTTGCGGCGTGGTGACGATCAGCTTCTTGACCCTTGGCATCGCCTGGCCGGTCACTCAGTTTCGTCGAACATCGCGCGCACATCATCGACGCTTGCGCGCGCGTCGGTGATCTTCAGCGCCTTGCCGAGGGCTGCGAGAACGCCCATCACCACGTACAGCGATACGTTTCTTCCGTGTTCCACATCGATCACGGTCTGCCGCGTCACCCCTACCCGCGATGCGAGCTGCTGCTGGGTGAGCCCGAGAGCCTTGCGCTCGGCCTTGAACTGATGGCCCAGCTCTGAGGCAGTGAAAACAGGAATGTCAACCATATAGGACATTCTTGACGCGTGGTCGCCAAGTGTCAAATATAGAAGACATCGAAATACCCAGGCTGAGCAGTGCACCACTGCAAGCCCCCCGGCATACGGAGCCCACGGACCGACGATCGGCCGCGCGACCCACCATTTGTTACATAAACTCCATGTTGTCGTACTACAAAGGAAATTTCGTGAACCTCAACATCGTCGGCTTCGGCAAGGCAGACATCGAGAACGTGCTCAGCAAGCTCACCGCCAAGGAGGTGGACCAGCTCGCCTTCGGCGCCGTGCAGCTCGACGCCAAGGGCACCGTGCTGCAGTACAACGCCGCGGAAGCCAGCATCACCGGCCGCGATGCCAAGGCGGTGATCGGCAAGAACTTCTTCCGCGAGGTGGCGCCGTGCACGGGCACGCCCACCTTCAAGGGCGTGTTCGAGAAGGGCGTGCGCGAGGGCAACCTGAACACCATGTTCGAGTACGTGTTCGACTACAACATGGCGCCCACCAAGGTGAAGATCCACATGAAGAAGGCCATCAGCGACGACACCTACTGGATCTTCGTCAAGCGCCTGTGATGCACGCCTGGTGGCAGCCCTGCGGCGTGCTGCGCCGCTTCGTGATCGACCTGCTGGCCGACGAGCTGGCACGGCAGCGCCGCGCCGCCGTGCCGCACGGCGCGCAGTGGCGCGACGAGGCGCGGCTGGACGAAGACCTGGGTGTCGATTCGCTGGAGCTGATGTCGCTGGCCATCGCGCTGGCCGAGGCCCTGCACCTGTATGAGAGCGGCATCGAGGACTACCTGCTCGCCCGCCGCACGGTGGGCGAATGGGTCCAGATCTCGCAGGCAGGCCTGGAGCGGCACAGTGCGCGGCTGACGTTTCGCACCAGCGGCAGCACCGGCGTGCCCAAGGCCTGCACGCACGCGCTGGCCACGCTGCTGCAGGAGACGCAGCACCTGGCCACGCTGCTGCCCCGGCGCAAGCGCGTGCTGTGCGCGGTGCCCAGCCACCACATCTACGGCTTCCTCTTCTCGGTGCTGTTGCCGCAGCAGCTGGGGCTGGACGCGGAGGACGTCATCGACCTTCGTGGCAGCACCCCCGCGTGGCTGGCGCGCGGCGCGCAACCGGGTGACCTGGTGATCGGCTTCCCGGATTTCTGGCAGGCGGTGGGCCGCACGGTGCCCTCGCTGCCGCCCGACGTGGTGGGCGTGACCTCCACCGCGCCGTGCCCGGATGCGGTGAGCGAAGCGGTCGAAGCGAGCGGCATCGCGCGACTGGTGCACGTGTACGGCGCCTCGGAGACGGCGGGCATCGCGGCGCGCAACTCGCATCGCGAGCCGTACACGCTATTCCCTTACTGGCGCCTGGGAGACGATGACACCCTGGTGCGCGGCATGCCCGAAGGCGGCGAGGCCGTGCACTGGCCGCAGGACGCGCTGCAGGATTGCGGCGGCGGCACCTTCCGCGTGGGCCCGCGGCGCGACCAGGCGGTGCAGGTGGGCGGTATCAACGTGTTCCCCCTGCGGGTGCGCGAAGTCCTCAAGCGCCATCCGGCGGTGCAGGACGCCGCGGTGCGGCTGATGCGGCCCGAGGAGGGCACGCGGCTGAAAGCCTTCGTCGTGCCGAAGCCGGGCCATGCGGGCGTGCCCGCGCTGGTTGAGGAACTGCAGGCCTGGACGATGAAGGAGCTGACCGCGCCGGAGCGGCCGAAGGCGATCTGCATCGGGAACGCCTTGCCGTTCACGCCGGGCGGCAAGCTGGCGGACTGGGAACTGCCGCGCTGAGCCGCAACGGCCTCAGCTGGGCGGACTGCCGGAAAGAAGCAGGTCACCCACCTTCTCCATCGCAGCGGCGGTCTCGGCGTCTTCCTGCATCTGCGACTGCACGGCATCGACCATCTGCGCGAAGGAGGGGTCGTTGAGCAGCCCTTGTCCGAACTCGCGGGCGAGCTCGGACTCGAGGTAGATGCGCACGGCCTTGTGTCGGCGCTCGGGATCCGACCGGTCGATGGAGCGCAGGCGCTGCGCCATGAGGTCTGCGGCCGCCTGGTGTGCGGCTGCGGAGAATTCCGCCTTGGATCGCCTCTTCTCTTTCGCAGGGCTGGTCTGCAGCAGGGCGGCAGCAAGCCGGCGGTGAGGGTCTATCGTGGTCATCGCGGGTCCAGGCGAACGACCGAGAATACTGGCGAATCACCGCGGAGCGCCGAGCGATGTGAATATGCCGCTGAAAAGGGCGGCAAGGATCTGCACGGGCATCGATCGCCGCGGCTTAGGCTGCGTCTCTCTACCCGCCGCGCCATGAACCCTACCTCCACCGTTGCCGCCGCGCGCCTGGAGCGCCTCCTGCAGTATCTCGACGAGGATCCCGCGAACCCCGTGCTCCTCGCCGATGCCTTCGACATGGCACTCGCCTGCAGTCGCCACGACGCCGCGCAGGTCCATCTGGCAGCCGCGTCCGAGGCAGGCCTGGATCACCGCGAATGGGACTTCCGGCGTGCGCACCTCTGCATCGCCAAGGGCGACCTCGGCGGGGCCCTCGCGCTGCTCGATCGCCTGCGCGCGGAGCTAGGCAACCATCCGGTCCTGGCCCATGACCTGGCCCACGTGCATCTCCTGCAGGGCAACTACAAGACCACTTGTGAATTGCTGGCGCCATGGATGCAAGGCAACGAGGACGCGCAGGCTCTTGCCGTCGAAGTGCGCGCGGCCCTGCAGGTTCTTTGGCTGCGCGCGCTGCATCGGCAGCATCGGTTGGAGGATGCCTGGGCGTGGGTGAAGGACGCGCGCGCGCGCGCCATCCTGCTGCCGCAGGCAGCGGGTGTGGCAGCGCTCGTTGCGGTGGATCGCAGCGACTTCGGCTCAGCGCAGACCCTCTCGGACGAGGCCCTGCGCGTGGATTCTGCGCAGATGGAGGCGCTGGTCGCCAGCGCATCGGTCGCCCTCGCGCAGCGTGACAGTGCCAGGGCGGTCGCGCTGCTCGAGCAAGCACTCGCCGTGAACAGCAGCGACGGTCGTGCCCACGGCCTGATCGGAATGGCGTACCTCCTTGCGCGCGACCTGGCACGCGCAAGGCGGCATCTCGAAGAAGCCGTGGCAAAGGTGCCGGAGCACATCGGGACCTGGCACGCGCTCGGCTGGACGCGCCTGCTGGCCGGTGAGCGTGCCGGGGCCCTGCAGGCTTTCGAACAAGCGCTCGCGCGCGATCGCAATTTCGCGGAAAGCCATGGCGCGGTCGGCCTGCTGATGGTGCTCGAGGGGCGCAGCCCAGAGGCCATGCGTCACGTCGAACTGGCGGAACGACTTGACGCGTCGAACATGACGGGCCGCTACGCCCGCGCGCTGATGGCGGGAGAGGTCGACGCACAGAGGCTTCCGGCCCTGGCACGCCGGCTGCTGGATCGGCCGGGGTTCTTTGGCGGCAAGCTCAGCGATGCCTTGCCGCCCGCTCAGTGCAGCGCGCCTGAGTAAGCACCGAGGAGGACATGGGACGCCTGCGCGGGGGCGGCGTCCTTGGGAGCCTCGCCGGTCGTGGAGAGGGCTTCCACGGATGCGATCACCCGACGGATGTCCGCGGAAACCGCGGGATTTCCGCCTGGCAAGGCGAGTCCTTCGCGCAGGTGGAGGAGCGCCGTGGACAGGTCTTCCTGCGCCAGCGACGCGAAGCCCCGGGCGTAGTGTCCGAGCGGCTCGCTCGCTGGTGCTGTGAGCAGTGGCTCCCACGTGAGCAGGCCGACTGCGGGCCGGCCCGAACTGAATTGCAGCAATCCGAGCTGGTACCGGGCGAGCACGAACTCCGGAGCGAGAAGGACCGCACTGGCGAACGCCGCCTCGGCGGCCTCGACGTTTCCCGCCGCCGCCTGCTCGGATGCGATCAGGAACGGAGGAACGCCGGAGGCGGGCGCCATTTCCCCCGCGCGGGCGAACAGCGCCAACGCCTCCTCAGGCCTGCCTGCTTGGCCGGCGGCAAGCCCTTCGGCGACGAGCTTGTCGAAGGCGGATTGCTGGTCCATGGCGCTTTCCCTTCCGGCCATCGTCGGGCCGTTTCGCAATACATCCGCGGATTGGCTTTCCCGTTTAGGTGATCTCGTTCACACCGACTAAACAAGTTTCCATTGCGCTGGATTTATGGGGTGAGGTGCGGACAGGTGACGCCGCAGCCCATCAACCCACACGAAGACAGCCATGGTAGCCATCGTCAGCGGCCTCGGGCCTGGATTGGAAATCGGTTCGCGCGCCGTGCTTGGGCAGGCGGGCGCGCAAGGGGACGCGGCAGCGGGCCGGAACGGACAGTCCGTGCACGTGAATGTCGCCACCGGAAACCTCGTGGTGCAGAACCAGGACGACTACCTCGCCGCGCGCGGAGCCGACCATGCCATCGTGCGTACCTACAACAGCGCTGGCATGTTCGACGACGACAACGGGGACCAGTGGCGGACGGCCTCCGCGCGGGTGCGACTCGAGGGCGCGCTCAATGCAGCAGGCAGTGCCATTCACCGCACCGCTGCAGATGGCAGCACCGCCATCTACTCGTTCGACAGCGGCCGGGGCCTCTATGTAACGACGGCAGGCGCCGGCGCGCACGACACGATCGCCTACAGCGCTGCCGACGCGCAGTTCACGTGGCGCGATGGTGACTCCGGCGTGACGCAGCGCTTCGAAGGCTCGGGCGCGGGCCGCCTGCTCGCCAGCGTCGACCCCGCCGGGAATGCACTCACTTATGCGTACGGCGCGTCCGGGCTGCTCAGCTCGGTGACGTCTTCCAGCGGCGACGCGACTTTCTACGACTACGAAGGCGCCAACCTCATGCAGGTGCGCACAGTGGCCGGTGGCGTTACCACCAGCCGCGTGCGCTATGGCTACGACACCAGCAACCGGCTGGAAACAGTCACCGTCGACCTCTCCCCCGGGGACAGCGTCATCGCGGATGGCAACGTTTATCAGACGCGGTACGGCTACGAAGGCAGCAGCAGGCGCCTGTCGCAGGTCACACAGGCGGACGGAAGCTCGCTGGCCTTCACCTATGTGGACCTGGGCGGCGGAGACCACAGGGTCGCTAGCATCCGGAATGCACTGGGCGAGGTGACAACCTTCTCCTACGGCGCCGGGTTCTCGACGGTTACCGATGGCTTGGGCCTCCTCACACGCTATGAGTTCGACATCCGCGGGCAGGTCACCCGCATCGCCACGCCTGCCGCTTCCGGCGTCGCCGCTGAACGCCGGTTCACCTACTCCGCCGCAGGCGACGTGCTGACGGTGACCGACGGCGAGGGACGCATCACCCGCCATGAGTACGACGCAAACGGCAACCAGGTGCTGCAGCAAGACGCTGCCGGCCACACGGTGCGCCGCACGTTCGACTCGGCCAATCGTTTACTGACGGAGACCGCATACCTTCAACCCGACCCAGACGGCGCCGCGGCCGGCCAGCCCGCGGAACCGCTGACGACCCGCTACGCCTACGACGTCACCGGACGCAACCTGCTCCGGTTCGTGGTGGGGGCGGACGGAGGCGTCACGGAGCACCGCTACAACGGTTTCGGAGAGCGCACGGAAACCATCACCTACGCGGTGGGGCGCTTCCCTGTCACAGGGCTCGCACCCGAGATCGCTCCCCCGGAGGCGGAGTTGCAGGCATGGGCCGCCGGGCAGCCTGCGTCCTCCATGCCGCGCCTCACCATGGCCTACGACGGTCGCGGTCAACTGCAGTCCCGCACGGCGCATTCGGACGGGGGATCTTCCATAGAGCGCTTCGTCTACGACCAGGCAGGCCAGCTCCTGCAGACGATAGCCGCGAATGGCGCGGCCACCAGCTATAGCTACGACGGTCTCGGCCGCCTTCTCGCCCGCACCGATGCACTGGGGCATTCGCAGGTCACGCGCTACGATGACGCGGGCCGCCGCACGCTGGTGACCCTTGCGGGCGGGCTCATCCAGACCAGCGCCTACGACGCTGCGGGCAGGCTCCTGTCCATCACGCAATCGGATGCTTCCGGCGCGCACCTCGGCGAGACCCGCTACTTCCATGACGCTGCCGGGCGGCTGCGCATGGTGCGCGATCCCAGCGGCGTCTCGACCACCTACTTCCACGACGAGGCCGGCCGTAAGGTAGCGGAAGTCGACGGAAATGGCACGTTGACGGAGCACGCCTACGACCGGGCAGGCCAACGGGTAGGAACGCGTGTGCGTGCAACCGCCGTGGACGTAGGGCTGCTGGTCGACGGTTCGGGATCTCCCCGCCTCGACGTGACGCTAGCCTTGATCCGGCCAGCCGACAACCCAGGCGATCGTGCGACCTGGCAAGAGTACGACGCTGCCGGCCGCCTGCTCCGCCAAGCCGAACAAACAGGCAGTGGCAGCCACGCGGCGGTCACCGAGAACCGCCACGACGGTGCAGGGCGGCTCGTGCAAGTGGTGCGCTATGCGCAGACGATCACCGTAGACGCCGCCGGGGCGCTAGCGCCGGGCCGCGTTCCGGTGCCGGTGCGTTCGGGCGATGACCGGGTCACGCGCCACTTCCACGATGCCGAGGGGCGCCTCGCCGGCATCCTGGACGCCGAGGGCCATCTCACCGCCCTGCACTACACGGCTGCGGGGCAGTTGCAGGAGCGGCTCACCTACGCCACGCCCACGCAGGTCGCGCTGCGTGCCGAGGCCGCTCTCGAAGCACTGCTGCCCCAGGGCTCGCCCGCAGACCGGCGCGAGTTCACCCTGTATGACGGGCAGGGGCGTCCCGTGGCGCAGGTCGACGCCGAGGGCTACCTCACCGAGACCACTTACGACGCCGCGGGAAACGTTGCCCGCAATGTGCGCTATGCGCACCGGGTGACGATCGATCCCGCCGCCGCAGGCAGTGTGATGGAACTGCGCCCGCCGGCGTCGGCATCGGACCGCGTGACGGAGCGTGAATACGATGCGCTCGGACGCCTTGTGCAGGAGCGCGATCCCGACGGCGTGGTCACTCGCCATGGCTATGACGCGCAGGGGCGCCTGGTCGCGACGAACCGAGCCGTCGGCACCGGCGAAGCCCGTTCCGTCCTCGCTCGCCATGACGTGCAGGGGAGGCTCGTCGGAGAGCTCTCCGGCGAAGGCGCTGCGCTCATCACCGGTGACCAGACGGCGGAACAGGTCGAAGCGATCTGGATGGCCCACGGCGTGCGGCACACCTACGACGCAGCCGGCCGGCGGACGTCCACCGTGGATGCACTCGGCCACCGGACGCTCTTCTTCTACGACGCGGATGGCGCGCAAACGCATGTCGTCAATGCCCTCGGCGAGGTCGAAGAAGCCCGTTACGACGCTCTCGGTCGCGTGACGGCGCAAGTTGCCTATGCCGGCCGTATCGAAACCGCCGGATTGCAGGGCGGGCTGGTCACGCAGTCGCTGGTATCCGCCCTCGCCGTCGTTGCAGACCCCGCCCGCGACGCCTGCACCACGTTCACCTATACGAGCGACGGCCGGGTGGCGACCGCGGCGGACGCGCAGGGCAGCCTCCAAACCTTCACGCACAACGCATTCGGCGAAGTCGTCGCCCGCAAGCACGCCGGGCACGGCGTGAATGTGCTGGAGATGTACGCCTTCGATCGCCTGGGGCGGCGGGTGCTGACTGCCAGTGACGCAACCGGCCTCAATGCGATCACCAGCGCCGTCTACGACGCGTTCGGGCAAATCACGCGCAGTGTCGCGGCAAACGGGGCGATCCGTGAGTATTCGCATGACCGCCTTGGTCGTGTGATCTCCACGCGCGATCCGCTGGACGCGATGCGCAGCAGCAGCTACGACGCGTTCTCGCGAGTCCTGACGCAGACCGATGGGCTCGGCCACGCCACGAGCTACGCGTACGACCCGGCCGCGCGATCGATGACGGTGACCACGCCCGAAGGAGTCGCGACCACCACCACCTACAACGCCCATGGCCAGGTAAGGAGCATTCGGGACGGCGCAGGCGAAATCACTTCCTACGTGTACGACCACGACGGGAGGCTGATTCAAACCACCACGCCGCTTTCGGCCAGCAGCAACGTCCACGACGCGGCAGGCCGCCTGATGGAGGTGGTGGATGCCAACGGCGACCGCGTCCGGTACACCTACGACGCGGCCGATCGGGTGCTGACACGGGTGGTGGATCCGGATGGCCTCGCCCTCGCGACCACGTACGCCTACGACGGTCGCGGCCAGCGTGTCTCCACCACAGACCCTGCCGGCGTCGTCACCGCGGTCGAGTACGACAGCCGCGGGCAGGTGATCCGGCAGACGGTCGATCCGGACGGGCTGCAGCTGCAGACTACCTACACCTATGACGCACGAGGGAACATCCTCGAAGTCGTGTCGCCCGGGGGCACGCTGACGCGCTACGCGTTCGACGCGCTGGGGCGGCGCGTATCCGAGCGGGTTGACCCCGACGGACTCAACCTGGAACGCCGCTGGACCTACGATATGGCCGGCAACGTGACGACGGCCACGGACTCTCGCGGCAGTGTCACGCGCTACGTCTACGACGCAGCGGATCGGCTGGTCTTCACGGTGGACCCTGCGGGGGGTGTCCGCCAGGACAGCCATGACGCCGAAGGCCGCGTGACGAAGACGACGGCATACGCAGCGCCGATCTCCCTGGAGAGCCTGCCCGCCGCGCTGGGCGCGAGCGACGTAGCCTCGCGCGTGTCCGCCCGGCCGCCGCAGGACCAGGTGGAACACCGCATCCACGACCGCGACGGCCGCGTGGCCGCCACGGTGGACGGGCTCGGCGCTGTGGTCCGCTACAGCTACGATACGCGCGGCAGCCTGGTGGAGCGCGTGGCGCATGCATCCCTCGCCGACCTCGCTGCGTGGACGCCCGGCACCATTCCGCAGGTCGCGGCAGATCCCACGGTGGACGGGCGCTCGTCCAGCATCCATGACGCGCTGGGCCGGCTGCTCTACAGCGTCGATGGAACGGGTGCGGTGGTGGGCTACGTGTACGACGGCGAAGGCCGCGTCCTCCAAAGGACCGCCTACGCCATCGCCATCGGGGCACACGTCGAACGCTCGGCCCAGGGCATCGAGGCGGCGCTTGCAGCCGTCCGAGATCCGTCACGGGATGCCCTGAGCCAGCATGCCTACGACACCGCGGGGCGGTTGGCATGGTCCGTCGACGGCGCCGGTGCCGTCACCCGGTACGTCCGCGACGCCAACGGAAATGTCGTGCGCCAGGTGCGGTACGCCGTTCCCGTGCAGCCGGGCACGGATCCTTCAAGCGTCGTGCCCAGCGACGCCGATCGCGCGAGCTCCTATGCCTACGATGCCGCCAACCGGCTGGTCATGGAGGTCAGCGCCGTCGGAGCCGTGACCGAGAACGTCCTCGACGCGGAAGGCCGCCCGGTTCGTCGTATCGCCTATGCAGCCACCATCGGCCAGCCGACGCTTGGGGCCAGCGCCGAAGGCATCCGCGCCGAGTTGACGCCGGACGCCGAGCGCGATCGTTCTTCCTGGCATGGATACGACGCTGCCGGCAGGCACGTTCTCACAGTGCGCCCGGACGGCAGCGCCATCGCGAGCACGTTGGATGCGGCAGGCAATATCGTGGCTTCCACCGCCTACGCCGTGCCAATG
The DNA here is from genome assembly GCA_004144865.1 of Comamonadaceae bacterium. Lineage (GTDB taxonomy): Bacteria > Pseudomonadota > Gammaproteobacteria > Burkholderiales > Burkholderiaceae_C > Ramlibacter. The sequence goes on along the minus strand of SEAY01000016.1, from coordinate 27,461 downwards.
GCGGCACTCGACCTCGCCGGCGGCGTGCCCCTCGAGGCCCTGCGCGGGCTGTTGATGGCGAGCAGCGCGGACAGGGTCAGCCGGTCCGCTTACGACGCAGCCGGCCGGAAGGTCTACGAGGTGGATGCCTCGGGCGCAGTGAAGGGGTTCACGCGGGATGCGCTCGGCCGTTTGCTGCAGACCCGCAGCTATGCGCTGCCGATACCCGCAAGCGCAGCGGATGACGTGGCGTCCGCGCTGGTCGCCAGCACCGCTGACAGGATCGAATCCCATACCTACGATGCCGCCGGCAACCGGATATCCACGCGCGACGCGCTCGGCGGCACGGAGTCCTGGCGCTATGACGCTCTCGGCCGCAAGACCGCCTTCATCAACAAGCTGGGCGCGGAATGGAACTACCGCTACGACTCTGGCGGCCGCCTGGTCGAGGAAATGTCGCCCCTGGTCGCGCTGACCACTTCTGTCTACGACGAGACCGCCAGGACGCTGCAAGAGGGTGTGACGCAGCAGGCTCGCGTCACGACGCTGCTCGCCTACGACGCCATTGGCAACCTGGTGCGGCGCACCGAAGCCGCGGGCCGGCAGGGAGAGGAGAGGACAACCCGCTACGAGTACGACGCCGCAGGCCGGCAAGTGCGCGTGCTGCATCCCCCCGTGCGGGTCCATGACGCAGCAAATGACGACCTGACAATCAACAGCGGGATCGTGGGCAGGAAAGAGGTGGAGCGCGCCCTCGAAACCCGCACCTACTACAACGCGTTCGGCGAGGCAGTCGCGAACATCGATGTGGGCGGAGGCCTCAGCCAGAAGGTGTACGACGCCGCCGGCCGGCTGGTCTACGACGTCGATGCACTGGGATTCGTCACAGGCTACGGCTACGGCTACGGAAGTTTCGGCGAGGCAGCGTGGCTCACCCGCCATGCGTCCGCAACAACCTTGGCGACGCGAGCCATGGCGAACGCGAGCCACGCCGCTTCCGCGCTCGAGGTGCAGTCGGCGTTGGCAGGAGGCCCGTCGGCATCGCAGGACCGCTCCCTGTACACGACCTACGATCGCATGGGTCGCGCGCTCGAAACCGGGCAGCCGCAAGGTTTCGTCCACGATACGACGCTGGCCAGTGAACAGCAGTTCGTTGCGGGGGCCCGTACGCGCAACAGCTACAACGCCTTCGGTGAACTCCTGCAGGTTGCGAAGGCGCGCGACGCCACCGGCAGTTCCTGGTACCTCACCACGCATTACTTCGACGTCCTGGGGCGCAACACGGCCACGGTGGACGCGATGGGGTACCTCACGACCCGTGCTTATGACACCGCGGGCAATCTGGTCGAGTCGAAGGAGTACGCGCACGCTCTGAGCGCGGGCACGTGGAACTCGTCATCGCACGGCACCCCCGCGGCTTCCTCCGAGGATCGACTTACGCGATACGGCTACGACATGCTCCAGCGCAAGGTGAGCGAAACGCGCGTCGACGTCGAGTTCAGTACCACCTCGGATGGCAGCGCGGCCCGTGGCGACCTGACCACCGTCTACGCGTTCGACGCGCTCGGCAACCAGACGGCCGTCACGGACGCGCTCGGCCAGACGACAAGGACGTACTACGACGCACTCGGACACGTGCGGGCCGTGGCCGCCCCGCTGGTCGCTGGCGGCGCCGGTGCATTGAAGGTGTTCCGGCGTGACGCGCACGGGAATTCGGTGGTGCAGGTGGAGTACGTCACACCGATGGTCATGGCCGAGGGCGATCCCCCCGCTCCGGAGGCGGGCGCCAGCGACCGTGTGACGTTGACGCACTTCGATGCGATGGGGCGAGCCCTCGCCACGCGCGACGCCAACAGCAACCTTGCGTTCTCGTCCTTCGACGAGCGCGGGAACGTCGTCAAGAGCTGGCGCGGCGTCACCGACGCGAACGGCGTGACCCGCAGCCAGTTCCAGGTCAACGTCTACGACGCGCTTGGCCGCCTGGTAGGGACGCAAACCCCCGCGTCGACGACGGTGCTGCAGGGTGGGCTGAAGGCGACGTACACCCCGGCGCTCAGTCCTCAGGCGGGGAGTGCGTTTCCTGGGCTCACCACCAACAAGCTGCTGCTCGAATGGTCCAACCTGGTCAAGGTTCCGGGTGGGCTGGTGCGCATCTCCGTGGACTACCTGACCCGCGCCGGAGCGGTGACTGCGCCCGATGGCGATCCCAAGTTCGTCCCCTCGCGGCTCGAGACGGTGTCGAGGCAAGACACCGCGACCGCGTTCGCGGGCGGAACGGAATTGACCTGGTCCGTCGAGACGGAGCGCGTCGAGCAGATCCGGGTCGAGCAGTTCGAGGGCGGCAAGTGGAAGCCGCTCTGGCAGGGCGCACTCGCCAAGGCCAGTGGATCCGGCATCGTCACGCTGACGCAGGCGGAGGCGGGAGTCGTTCACACGCGCCAGGAGTTCAACGCTTTCGGTGAGATGACGGGCCGCGGCACCGGGGGCGAACTGCAGGAGTACTTCCACTACAACTCGGCGGGGCGGCTGTGGCGCACCAACAGCGGCGACGGCGTGGACCGGGTGCTCCTGCACGACCTGCACGGGAATGTCACGGCGGAAATCCGCAGCGCGGGTGCCGGGGGCACGGACCGGGACGTCCTCGACTATGCGTCTGCACAAGCGGCGCATGCCGACCCGAACGCCCGTCGCGTGGACCTGAAGTACAACGCGCTCGGCCAGCTCACGTCACGGGCGGAGGCCCCGAGGCTTCGGTCGGATGGCGCAGTGGTGCATGTGCAGCAGGCGATTTCAGCCGCCATCGTGACATCCGGCCAGGCACCGAAGCTCCAGGGCGACGGGGCCAGTCCCCCGCGCTACAACGAGATCCAGTTCACCTGGGAGCGCTTGCGCGAGCTGGGAAGCGGCGACATCCGCCTGCTCGTGGACTACACGACGCCCGTGATGCAGCAGGGAGGCCTCATCGATGAGACCGGAACCAGGACGCCCATCACGTTCACTGGGGGGGCGCCGAAGGTCTATGACTCCGGTCTCGTCATCGGCGACCAGCATCCTTCCGGCATGTTGCTGCGGTGGCAGGAGACCTCCACCGACCACAATGCCAGCGGCATCGGGGCGATCACCCGGGTGCGCCTGCTGAAGAAGGACATCCATGGGGTGTTCCATACGCTCTTCGACCAGGAGCCGGGCAGGGGCGCGCAGGAGATTCGCATCGAGGCTCCGGCGGATCCGCAAGCCAAGGTCAGCCTGGAAACCTTGCGCGCGGGCGAGACGACGTGGCGCACTGCGCCACCGGGAGCGCTGGTGGACTTCGGCCGCCTGTACCGGTACGACACCACCGGGCTGGGCGCCGGCCAGTACCAGTACCGAGTGACCGTGCTGCGGCCCGGAGAAACCGCGGGATCGGTGATCTCCACCGGCTTCCTGGATATCCAGCTGCCCGCCCTTGCCGCCATCACCACGCCCATCAGCTATGGGCAGGCCACGGCGATGGGGTCAAGCACGGTCTTCCCGACGATGGTGCCGGGAGCCCTCTCCTGGGCGCATCAGTCCTCCCAAGTCCTGCAGGAATTCAGGTATCGCCTCGCGGGCAGCGCCCAGGCTTGGTCCACCCTACCCGTGCAACTGTTCAACCAGGGCGAGCGCGACGGCGTGAACTGCACGAACCTCGCAGCGGCTACCTACGAATTCGAGCTTCTCTGGAGCCGGGCAGGCGACGGCTACCCGAGCTCACATGCGACGGGCAACTTCACAGTCGTCGCGGCCAAGCCGGCCGTCCTCGTTCCCCAGGTCGGTTTGCCCCCCATCACGGGGCTGAGGCTCGGGACGATGCTCACCTTTGATTTCGTCGGCTCCTGGGTCACGGCAGACGGTGAGCGATACGTTCATGCACTCCTGTGGGATTCCGTCGGCGCGAACGTCTGCCGGTACTACCGCAACGGGCAGTGGGTGAACCTGACGATCAACAACGTCCTGGCGAACCCGAGCAACGCAGAAGAAAGGGGTGTGCAGCGTGCGGGGCTCGGCGCGCTAGGCGTGGGCACGCACACCATCGAGGTGCGGCGCGTGGGGAGCAGCAACGACCTGCTCGGGACGGTGCGCTACGTGGTGAACTCCAACGGAACGCGCAGCCTGACGAACATCACTCCGCCATGGTCCCCAGCGTACTGGACGGCCCCCGTGCCTGCGCAGTACGGCGTCAGCCTGACAACTGCAGCAAGCGGGCCGGCCATCAGTACGCTCGACGGCATGGGGCTCACGCTCTCCGGCGCATCGACCACCGGCGGCCAGTGGTTGCGTCCCACGGTGTTGCAGAACACCGACCGCTGGGGCAACGTCGTCTCGATCACGGATCCCCGCTCGGCCAACTGGGTGACCACCTACCGGTTCAACGCGAACAACCAGGTCGTGGAGCAGAAGCAACCTGTCGCGGCGCCGGAGCTGGGTGCACCGGTTACCACGGTGTATTTCGATGCGCTCGGTCGCCAGGTGGCCGTGCGCGATGCCAACGGCAACGTGAATGGACAAGCCTTTGACGCCGGCGGGAATCTGGTCGAGGAGCGGCATGCCGACGGCGGTGTCATCCGGCATTCGTATGACGCGCTGGGGCGGCGCACGCGCACGGTGGACGCCTTGGGGAACGTCGTGGGCTTCAGCTACGACGCCATGGGCAACCTGCTGTCCACGGACAAGGGCGCCCTCCATGTCTATGCGTACAACGGCACCGCGGTGGCCTCGTACGCCTACGAACAATTGAAGGACCGATGGACGTACGACCAGCTCGGGCAGAAGCTGACCCATACCAATGGAAACGGAGAGAAGCTCACCTTCGTCTACGACTTGCGCGGCAACGTCGTGGAAACGCGGCAACCGCTCGGGCAGAGGACGCGCGCAGCGTTCGATGCGATGGGACGCAAGACGGCAGAAGTCGACGCGAATTCCATGGCGGCGACGTGGACGTACGACTATTTCGGCCGACTGCGGGACCACGTCGACCTGGGAGGCGCCCGCTACACGTACACCTACGACAACGCCTGGCAGCTCGTCTCGCAGTCGAGCACGAGGATGCAGGAACTCACTTTCGGGTATGACGCAGCCGGCCAGCTGACGAAGATCACCGACGGGAACCTCGCCCAGCGCACGGAGTACCGGTACGACGAGGCAGGTCGGCGAATCCTCGAGCGGGTGGTCCAGGGAGACGTGGCGTACCAGGAGAACCACCTCGGGTACGACGCGGTCGGCAACCTGAGGGACGTGGCCGACGGACGGGTCCATCTCTCCATGAAGTACGACCGGGTGGGCAATCGTACGTCGGTGGAAAGCTACGTCAACTATGGTGGGGCCGACGGGCAGCTACTCACGCAGCAGGCATTCCGCTTCTTCAAGTACGACGCCATGAACCGGCAGACCGTGGTGGATGGAACGTCCGCCGCGGGTGCGATCAGTGCTGGCCAAGGTCATGAGATCACGTACGACAAGAACGGAAACCGTACTTCGGACAGGACGGGGCGCAACGGCGTGCTCTCCACCGAAACGTATCGCTACGACGCCGCCAGCCGCATCGAGTCCGTCGTGCGCGACGGCGTCACGGTGGAGAACCGCCACTACGACGGCGCGGATCGCCTCGTCAAGACGACCGGCCGGTACAACCGCTACGACGCGAACGGCCGGCTGCTGCACCAGGTCATCGTGGACGAAAGTGGCGCCAGAACGGATGTGAGCTGGGACGAGCAGGCGAACATCGAGGGGTTCACACCCTCCGGCTACGACGGTGTCGGCAACGTCAAGGGCTACGTCGTGCGGGGTGCTTCCGGGGGCGTGGTCGAGTATTCGATGGACTTCGTGCGGTTCGAGGGGCATCAGGCTTCCAGGACGCAGGTCACATCGACCCTGCAAACGATCGGATCAACGACCTACCAGTACGACGCAAACGGATTCCTGCTGGGCATCGCCGATGCCACGCAAGGCGCCAACAATCGCGTCTTCGTGAACGACGCGACGGGCAAGGCGCTCTTCGTCAACCAGCAGGGCCGCATCGAGCGCCAGCTCGTCGTGAACGGGGAAGTCCTGGGCGTCTACGGCGCAGCCGTAGACCGCGAGAAGCCGCGGGATGCCAACGACAACCCCAACTTCGTCAACCTCGTCGACTTCAGTTTCGGCTACGCCCCGATCACGCCGACGTACCCGTCGCCGTCACCGGGAACGTACATCGTGCAGCCCGGCGACACGCTGCAAAGCGTAGCCAAGGCAGCGTACGGGGACAGCGCGCTCTGGTATCGCATCGCGGAGGCGAACGGCCTGGCCACGAGCAACGACCTGAAGGTGGGGCAGACGCTGCACATCCCCAATCGCGTCTCCACGATCCACAACAACGACGGGACGTTCAAGCCGTATGACCCGACGAGGGTCATGGGGGATGTGACGCCGAATCTGCCGATGCCGGAGGGGGGGTGTGGGGGTGTTGGGCAGTTGTTGATGGTGATCGTGGCAATCGTGGTCACGATCTACAGCGCGGGCCTGGCGGCAGGAGCGTTCGCTCCCGCGGGTGCCGCCGCCGCGCCTTGGGCGACGGGCCTGGCAGCCTTGGCCGGGGGCTCCGCGGGGGGCGTCACCATCGGTGCTACTGCGACGGTGGTAGGAGCCACGGTTGGAGGCGCAGCTGGTTCCATCGCGTCACAACTTGTAGGAAACGCAGCTGGTGTTATCGATGGGTTCAGTTGGAAGAACGTCGCGCTCAGTGCAATCTCGGCGGGCGCAACCGCGGGGGTCGGCGCCCACGTTCTGGCTTCCACTGGCGTGCTCAGCCAGACGTTGCCCGCTGTAGTCGGGCGGGCACTTGCTGCCAACGTCGCAACGCAGGGAATCGCGGTTGCCCTGGGGCTGCAGAAACGCTTTGACTGGCGCGGCGTGGCAGCCAGCGGGATCGGAGCAGCGGTCGGACAGGCCATCGGTAGCGGCATTGGTTCGCCGTCTACGATGAGCACCGCCGGGATGCTCGCTCGTGCGACAGCAGTTGGTCTGGTCGGTGGGCTGGCAGCGGCTGCTGCGCGGGGAGGACGGATTGTCGTGCAACAGATTGCTGTGGACGCGTTTGGCAATGCGTTAGGGGAGGGTCTCGCGTACAGCTCAAGTGGCATTGGCAAGTCCAGCGCCAATCCAGAAATCCAAAGCTTTGTGGATGCTGTCAACGGATTCAGCAAAGCCGGTGCAGAACGCTACCCCGGGGTGAATGTGGCCGACTTCGTGCGGAACAACGGAGAGTACGTGACGGAGCATGGCTTCAACGTAGTAGGAGAGCCCACGCTGGTGGATGCCGCTCAGATTCCCATCGGTTTGTTGCCGCAAGGCGTTGACCCTAGCTCAGTCTTTGGTGCCAGGGACGAGGCTGGCTCCACGTTCTACGTCATGCAGATGCCCGACGGCAAGGATGTGCGAAAGCACCAGAACCTCTTCTTTGAAGGAGCACAAGGCGTTGTTGCGCAAGGGCAAACGGGCCTAGACAGCGGTGCGATCTCCCCGAGCCAGTATCTTGAGGCGGTCAGATTCCTGAATCAAAGCGGTGCTCCATTGTCGGCCCTGACGCCTCAGTTCCGAGTGGAAGTAACGGGAGTTGGAAGTGCGGAGCCCGGCTTAAGCTTCCAAGAGGTCAATGACCAGAAGGTGACGACCGGCAACTACGACCGGTACAGGGAGATTGGCCAGGCCTGGGCTGCTGGGAACGTGAGCGAGATGTGGCGGCACATTACCTTCGAAGCCTCGCCGCAGGCGCGCGACGCGGCGATCCAGCGCAGCTTCCCGCCGCAGCACCCAGACATTGTTCGAGTTCAGCGCATGGCCGATTCGCCAATCGGCGCAATCGCCTCAAGCGTTGGGCGCCTCTTCGGCGCTAACCAGCAGCGGCAAGATGCGCTGCTCATGACGGGAGGCCTGGTGGAACGTCTAGGTGGCGCGGGCTCGCAGGTCTATAAGCAGACGTTGACGGCTCCTGCTCCGATGCTTGGAAGCCTTGCCTCAAGAGTTCGCGGCCTGGGAATGCATCCGGCGAATCCGCTGGATGTTGGACCATATGGAAAGCAGGCACCACGCAGCGTGCGCGATGGCATGTCTCCAGATCACATTCCTTCGTTTGCTGCGATTCGCATGCACATGGAAAGAACCTTGAACCGCCCCTTGACATTCAGGGAAGAAGCGGAGCTCAGGAACAGCACCACCACGTTAATGATTGACACGGCTATGCACCAGCAGCTCTCTCGGACGTATGGTGGCCGAAATACGCCGATGCAAGTTGGCCGAGACTCACAGGACCTCTACTCCGCTGCCATGCGAGATATGGCAGCCTATCGGCACAGTCTCAGAGCGCGTGGGTATAGTGAGCAGCAGATTGATGCGGCGTTCGACAAAATTCATACTGCCAACAAGGAAAGGGGCCTGTACTGATGGTGGCTCAAATTGAAGATCTGCTGGGACGGCGATACCGTGACTTGAAGGCTGAAGGAGTTCTGGGTCCTGACATGCCCGAGCCTGAGCCTATGGACGATCGCAGCCATGTGTCATTGATTGACCAAGGGGTTTCGTTTGTCCTTCCGGACCATGTTCATGTGGGTGCCATTCAGCTCCATGCCGAAGGCCACGAGTCATTTGCAGCCTATCGTGGACGGATTCCGGGGAGCATTGCGTTTGCAATGAGTCGCGAAGAGGTGCGCAAGAAGCTTGGCGAACCAAAGAAGAGCGGCGAAGTGACGAAGCTTCCGATTCTTGGGACGAAGCCTGCTTGGGACAGCTATGCAATTGGGTCGATGCATGTGCATATCCAGTACACGATGAACGCCAGTCGTGTTCAGCTCGTATCGCTTCTGCCTTTGTGATGCCCACCGCTGTGTGCGTTCGTCGCAAGCGACGAACGCCGCCGTGGGGAAGTCTCCGAGCGCCTCGAACACAAGAATTCAGACAGCCCCGTGGCGTTGAAGCCGTAGTTGCCTTGCCGTTCAGCACGGCATTAACCACCATGCTCGGCTCGCCACCGCGTTCGCCACGAGCTCGCGTAGCGGCGACTCGATCGCCTCCAGTACCAGCTTGATGCCGGGGCCCTGGTCGGGATTTCCTGGGCCGCGTTCACGCGCATCATTACGCAGCCGAGGAAACGCGGCGGCTTGCGCCGCGGCCGACTTCTTCTGTCAACGCGTGATCACCGACCCCACATGACCCAGGCTGCTCCAGCTGCCGGCGCATGGAAGGCGGCAAGGTCTTGGAATTTCATCGCGCACAGTATCTCAGCAGCGCGTGCTCAACTGCAACACCGATGCGGCGGGCGATGTCCGGCTGCCCTGCAAAGAAAAAAAGCCCGCGGCTTGCACCGCGGGCCTTTTCCTTGCTTGAACCGGCTGGTTCAGGCGGACATTACATGTCCATCCCGCCCATGCCACCCATGCCGCCCATGCCGCCGCCGCCCATGGCCGGGGCTTCTTCCTTCGGCGCCTCGGCGACCATGGCTTCCGTCGTCAGCATCAGCGACGCCACGGAGGCGGCGTTCTGCAGCGCGGTGCGGGTCACCTTGGTCGGGTCGAGAATGCCCATCTCGATCATGTCGCCGTAGGTGTCGTTGGCGGCGTTGAAGCCGTAGTTGCCCTTGCCGCTCAGGATGGCGTTGACCACCACGCTCGGCTCGCCACCGGCGTTCGCCACGATTTCGCGCAGCGGCGACTCGATCGCCTTCAGCACCAGCTTGATGCCGGCGTCCTGGTCGGCGTTGTCGCCCTTGATCTCGCCGGCCGCCTGGCGGGCGCGCAGCAGCGCGACGCCACCACCAGCCACGATGCCTTCTTCCACGGCAGCGCGGGTGGCGTGCAGCGCGTCTTCGACGCGAGCCTTCTTTTCCTTCATTTCCACTTCGGTCGCGGCACCGACCTTGATCACCGCAACGCCGCCGGCCAGCTTGGCCACGCGCTCTTGCAGCTTCTCACGGTCGTAGTCGGACGTGGCTTCCTCGATCTGCACGCGCACTTGCTTCACGCGGGCTTCGATGTCGGCAGCGGCGCCGGCGCCGTCGATGATGGTGGTGTTTTCCTTGCCCACTTCGATGCGCTTGGCCTGGCCCAGGTCGGCCAGCGTCACCTTCTCGAGCGTCAGGCCGACTTCTTCCGAAATCACCTTGCCGCCGGTCAGGATGGCGATGTCTTCCAGCATGGCCTTGCGGCGGTCGCCGAAGCCCGGCGCCTTGACGGCCACGACCTTCAGGATGCCGCGGATGGTGTTGACCACCAGGGTCGCCAGCGCTTCGCCTTCGACTTCTTCCGCGATGATCAGCAGCGGGCGCGAAGCCTTGGCCACCTGCTCCAGCACGGGCAGCAGGTCACGGATGCTGGAAACCTTCTTGTCGTACAGCAGCACGAACGGGTTGTCCAGCAGGGCGCTCTGCTTCTCGGGGTTGTTGATGAAGTAGGGCGACAGGTAGCCGCGGTCGAACTGCATGCCTTCCACGACATCCAGTTCGTTCTGCAGGGACTTGCCGTCTTCCACCGTGATCACGCCTTCCTTGCCGACCTTGTCCATCGCTTCCGCGATGATCTGGCCGATGGACTCGTCGCTGTTGGCGGAGATGGAGCCGACCTGCGCGATTTCCTTGGAGGTGGTCGTGGGCTTGGAGGCCTTCTTCAGCTGCTCGGTCAGCTGGATCACGGCCTTGTCGATGCCGCGCTTCAGGTCCATCGGGTTCATGCCGGCGGCCACGTACTTCATGCCTTCGCGCACGATGGCCTGGGCCAGCACGGTGGCGGTGGTGGTGCCGTCACCGGCGTTGTCGCTGGTCTTGGAAGCGACTTCCTTGACCATCTGCGCGCCCATGTTCTGGAGCTTGTCCTTCAGCTCGATTTCCTTGGCCACGGACACGCCGTCCTTGGTGACGGTGGGGGCGCCGAAGGAGCGCTCCAGCACCACGTTGCGGCCCTTGGGGCCCAGGGTGACCTTGACCGCGTTGGCCAGGATGTTCACGCCTTCGACCATGCGGTGACGCGCGTCAGCGCCGAAAATTACGTCTTTTGCTGCCATTGTTCAGTACCTCGAAGAGATGAATTGATTCCGGGGGAGAGGGCGCTCAGGCGACCTTCTTCAGGCCGGCGGGCGCGCCTTCGATCACGGCGAAGAGGTCGTCTTCCTTCATGACCAGCAGCTCGTCGCCATCGACCTTGACGGTCTGGCCGGAGTACTTGCCGAAGAGCACGCGGTCGCCGACCTTGACGTTCAGCGCCAGGATTTCGCCCTTGTCGTTCTTGCGGCCGGGGCCCACGGCCAGGACTTCACCCTGGTCCGGCTTCTCGGCGGCGTTGTCCGGGATCACGATGCCAGACGCCGTCTTGGTTTCTTGTTCGAGGCGCTTGACGATCACACGGTCGTGCAGAGGACGAAGTTTCATTGCATCTCCTTCAATGGAAACATGGTGGACACCAAAAAGCGCCAACGAAGTTAGCGCTCAATAACTTATCGTGGAAGCGCGGGTGCCGGGCAGCTCTGCTGCTAGCACTCAGTTCCAGCGAGTGCTAATGATAAGGCTGTTTGTGTCGGTTTCAAGCGGGGCAGGGCGTAGTCGCTGGCCTACGAGGGCTGTCCAGGGCGGGCCCGTCCCCGTTGCGACGGGCCCGCCCTGGTTCGCGGGAAGCCTCGCCCAAAAAGAAGACGGACGCAAAGGTCCGTCTTCCAGGGCGACGAGCCGCGTCAGTTCGTCGGCTGCTTCGGATCCTGTTTGGGTTGCTTGGCGACCTGCGCGCCGGTTGCCTTGCGGGCCTCGCGCGCAGCTGCCTTCTCGGCCTTCGTTGCGGTCTTCGTGCCCGCGACGCCGGGCTGGTCCGCCATTCCCGGCACGTCGGTCTTGGCGGCCTTCTTCGCCTCTTCGATGCAACGCTGGCGGGTGGCAGCCTTTTCGGCGGCAGTCCCCTGCATGGGCTTGGCCCGGCACATTTCGTCGTAGTCGGCCTCGCCCTTGGACTGGGCCAGGGCGCCCGCGGAAAGCAGGGCGCCAGCGAGGGCGGCGACGGTAAGGACAGAGTGTTTCATTTCGATTCTCCTGGGAGCGAGCGAGTTGAGGGGGAAAGGACCCGGTGTTCAAGTCCCGAGTCCAGTATTCGCGCCTGTACGACTTTCGACTTGATGCGAATCAACGAGGCGCCCGTTGGGCCGCGCAACCAATCGCTTCAATGCGCATGGAACCGCTGCGTCTGCGCGGCCGTGGTGGCAGGTCGCGTGGCCATGCGGGCGCGCGCGCAGGTGTCGTTTTCACTGCGTCGCGGGCTCCGCTGGTCGGCTGCAAGCCGCCCATGGTCGGGCTGCGCGGCGACGTGCGCAATGCGGAGCGCGGACGGATGCGGCGCCAACTGGACACTGGCCCGTTCCAAGCACACCAAGAAGAAGGACATCCCCATGCTCAAGCCCCTTGCCCTGGCGCTCGTCGCCGCGTCGCTGGCCGGCTGCGCCAGCTACACCAAGATCACCGACTTCAACGACCGCTCCGTCGGCTACGGCTGGCTGAACATCAAGGACGTGGATGCCAACCGCCTGCACGCGGTGTCGATCTATCAGTTCCGCCCGCGCACCGAGGAGCCGTACTACCCGGCGGCGGTGAAGGAGTTCAAGGGCGGCTATCTCTATTACACGATGGCGCTGCCGAACGGTGCGCACAAGACGGAGTCGGCCGCGGGGCAGCGCTGCCTGGGCATCCTGTGCAGCAACACCACCTACAAGTATTCGTTCGGCAAGCAGGGCGACGACGTCGGCGCCATCGTGATCAGGAACCCGGGCGTCTATCACATGGGGTCGTACAACCTCAAGGAAGTGAAGACCGGCATGTTCGAGCAGGGCAAGTTCGAGGTGGTGCCGGCCACGCAGGCGCCGTCGCGCCGCGAGATGCTCGAAGAGATCCTGAAGGAAGCGAACGACGTGCCGGTGATCGCCGAGCGCATCAAGCGCGAACTGGCGCAGATGCGATGAAGGCCTGGCTCGCCATCCTTTCGTGCCTGCTGCTGCAGGCCTGCGCCATGCCGCGGGCGCTGCCCGAGGCCTCGGACCTGCGGGCGGGCGACGGCGAGGTGGTGGTGATCGGCAAGGTCGAACTGGTGCCGCCGCTGGAGCGCGGCGAGCAGAAGACGCACTGGAACGTGGTGGGCGAGAAGCGGCTGCTGCAGCGCGTGTGGCTGTCCACCGGCGGCGAGTACCGGCCGGTGAAAACCGCGCAGGTGGACGTCGCCGATTTCCAGGGCAGCCTGGAGGCGCAGTGGGGCGTGCCCTTCATGGTGAAGGCGCCGCGGCAGCGCACCTGGGTCAATGGCGGCCTGGCGCACCTCGACGTGATGGAGCAGGAGCGCCTGTGGTTTCCCGGCGGCCTGTATTTCGACGTGCCGCCCGGGGCCAGCGCGGTCTACATCGGCACGCTGCGCTTCCACCGCAACGACTTCAACGTGATCACGCGCGTGGAGGTGGTGGACGAACGCAAGGACGTCGCCACGGTGCTGAAGGCCGGCGCGGTGCCGGCTGAAGTGCGCACGTCCCTGCTGAAGCGCGCCCGCTAGCGCGGGCCTCCCTGGCGAAGCCAGCATATTCAATGCGACTGATGGAATGCGGGTTGTCCCGCCCCCCCGAGCGTGAGCAATTTCCTTAGCGTTCCCGCGGGCGGCCGCTAAGCTCGACCGGAGCCGCCCGGTGAGGCGACCGTCGTTGAGGAGATCAGTCTTGAATGAAGTATCCGCTGGAGCCCGCACGCGCGGCGCCACCATTCGCCTGCGCCTGGCCATCACCTTCGCCGCGCTCATCCTGCTGCTGGCGGGCACCGCTGGCATAGGCGCGTGGCGGCTTGCACAGCTCAGCGCCATCAGCAACGACCTGGCCAGCGTGCACCTGCGGCTGGAGCGGCTGGTGGGCGAATGGCTGTCGCATACCCGCTCCAACGCCGTGCGCGCCACGGTGCTCACCCACTCCGACGATCCCGAGCTGCGCCGGCTGCTCACGCCGGCGATGGAGGCGACCACCAAGCGCATCTCGTCGCTGCAACAGGAACTCGAAGGGCTGCTCGATACGCCCGATGCAAGGAAGCTGTTCGCCGAGGTCGGCGCGCGTCGCGCCGCCTACCTGGAATCGCGCAAGGCCGTGCTGGAACTGAAGAAGGGCGGCGACACGCAGGGCGCGCTCAGGATGATGGAGGGCAACATGCTGCCCGCGATCGACCGCTATGTCGGTTCGATCCAGGCGATGTCCGAGCACTTCACGGCCGAAGTCGGTCGCGAGGCGCAGGCCGCGAGCGCCAGTGCCACCACCGGCCGCAACATGGTGCTGGGCCTGGCCGCGGGCGGCGTACTGCTCGCGCTGCTGGCCGCCTGGCTGATCACGCGTTCGATCACCGGTTCCGTGAACGAGGCCGTCGCGGCCGCGCGGCGCGTGGCGGACGGCGACCTCACGGTGCGCATCACGAGCCACTCGCGCGACGAGATGGGCCAGCTGCTGCGCGCGCTGGGCGACATGGGCGAGCGCCTGCGCGGCCTGGTGCGCGAAGTCGCCGAGGGCGCGCGCACGGTGGCGGACAGCAGCGCGCAGATCGCGCAGGGCAACACCGATCTCTCGCAGCGCACCGAGGAACAGGCGAGCACGCTGGAGGAGACCGCCAGTTCCATGGAGGAACTCACGTCCACGGTGGCGCAGAACGCCGACAACGCGCGGCAGGCCAACGAACTCGCGCACACCGCTTCGGCCGTCGCGCGGGAGGGCGGGGCCGCCGTCGGGCAGGTGGTCGACACCATGAACGGCATCTCCGCCGCCTCGCGCAAGATCGCAGAGATCACCGGGGTGATCGACGGGATCGCGTTCCAGACCAACATCCTCGCTCTGAATGCGGCGGTGGAAGCGGCGCGTGCCGGCGACCAGGGCCGCGGTTTCGCCGTGGTGGCTTCCGAGGTGCGCAGCCTGGCGCAGCGCAGCGCGCAGGCGGCCAAGGAGATCAAGACCCTCATCGCCGATTCGGCCGCGCGGGTGGAGGCCGGAACGCAGCAGGTGGCGCAGGCCGGCGAGAAGATGGAGCGCATCGTGGCGTCCGTGGAGCGGGTGAACGAGCTGGTCTCGGAGATCGCCGCGGCGTCGCAGGAGCAGAGCAGCGGCATCGAGCAGGTCAACACCGCCATCACGCAGATGGAGCAGGTGGTGCAGCAGAACGCCTCGCTGGTGGAGGAGGCCGCGGCCGCCACCCAGTCCATGAAGGACCAGGCCGGCTCGCTGCTGCATGCCGTCTCGCGTTTCCGCATCGGCGACACGCACGCCGCGCCGCAGGTCGTAGTGCAACCGCAGCCCCAGCCCCAACCCGCGATCGTGCCGCTGAGGCCCGTGGAGCCGATCCGCGTGGCACCCAAGCTCCCGTCATGGGCCACCACGCAGCCCGGCGCACTGCCGCGAGGCGAGTGGCGCGAGTTCTGATTCAGAACGGGTAGGTGGCGGTCTCCCTCCGCCTGGGCGTCACCCGCCGCCGGAGGTTCGGCCGAGGATGGGGAACAGCTTGCCCAGCCCTTCGGCCATCACCTCCACCGCGAGGGCGGCGAGGATCAGGCCCATGAGGCGCGTGAGTACGTTGATGCCGGTCTGCCCCAGGACGCGCGCGATGGGATTCGCCAACGCGAACGAGATCGCGGTCACCACCGCGATCACGAGTCCGTAGCCGACGAGGGTCGCCATCTGCAGCATGGTCTGCGCGCGTTCGGCGTAGATCACCACGGTGGACATGGTCGCCGGGCCCGTCAGCAACGGAATCGTGAGCGGGACGACCGCGATGCTCGCGCCCATGGCCGCCTTCTCCGCGCCTTCCTCCAGCTCGTTGGTGGCCGGCTTCACCTCCGCCGGCTTGGCGTTCAGCATGTTGAGCGCGCTGGTCAGCAGCAGCATGCCGCCGCCGACCTGGAAACTCGCCAGCGAGATGCCAAAGAACTCCAGGATGCGGATGCCCAGCAGCGCGCTGGCCGCGATCACCAGGAACGCGCTGAACGACGCCACCAGGATGGTGTGGCGGCGGTTGGCGCGCGAGAAGCCCTGCGTGTAGTGGATGAAGAAAGGAACGATGGCCGGCGGATTGACGATCGCCAGCAGGGTGATCAGCGCCTTGAAGGAATCCATTCAGGCGGCGCGCTGGGCGTCCATGCGCGCCAGTTCCTCTTCGGTGGCGGGCTCCCGCCGGCGGAAGAAGCCGTAGCCCTCCATCTCCAGCACCTGCTCGCCCTTCTGGTTGAACATCTCCCAGCGCGAACGCACCAGGCCCGTGTCGGGGCGCTTGCGCAGCCCGCGCGACTCCAGGATCGTGTGCCGCAGCGACAGCATGTCGCCGGGATACACCGGCTTGAGCCACTTCAGGCTCTCCAGCCCCGGCGAGCCCAGGCTGGTGGAATGCCGCAGCATGTTGTCGACCGTGAGGCGCATGGCCAGCGCGCAGGTGTGCCAGCCGCTCGCGCACAGGCTGCCGAACAGCGAGCTGCGCGCGGCGTCCTCGTCCAGGTGGAAGGGCTGCGGGTCGTACTTGCCCGCGAACTCCTTGATCTCGTCGGCGGTCACGCTGGTGGTGCCCAGCTCGCGCACGCTGCCGGCCTGCAGGTCTTCCCAGTGAAGGGTGGCGGGCATCAGCGTCCTCCCGAGATTTCGAGCAGGGACATGGTGGTGTAGCTCGATTCGGGCGACAGCAGCCAGACGATCGCCTGCGCCACTTCGTCCGCCGTGCCGCCGCGCCCCATCGGCACGAGGTGGGCCAGGTCGCGCACGCGGTTCGGCAGGCCGCCCGAGGCATGGATCTCGGTCTCGATGAGGCCGGGCCGCACGGCATTCACGCGGATGCCTTCGGCAGCGACCTCCTTCGCGAGGCCGATGGTCAGCACGTCGATCGCGCCCTTGGACGCCGCATAGTCCACGTACTGGCCAGGCGCACCCAGCCGCGACGCGGCGCTGGAGACGTTGACGATGGCGCCGCCGCGGCCGCCGTGCTTCGTGCTCATGCGCTTCACGGCCTCGCGTGCGCACAGGAAGCTGCCGATCACGTTGACGTCGAACATGCGCTTGAGGCGCTCCAGGCTCATCTCGTCGACGCGCGCGCTGCGGTCCACGATGCCGGCGTTGTTGACCAGCCCCGTGAGCCGGCCCAGCTTGTCGTCCACTTCGCGGAACACCCGCAGCACCTGCGCCTCGTCGGCGACGTCGCCCTGCACCGCGATCGCCGTGCCGCCCGCCTCGCGGATGGTGCGCACCACGTCCTGCGCCGCCTCTTCCGCGCGCGCGTAGTTCACGGCGACGGCATGGCCCTTGCGCGCCGCCAGCAGCGCGGTCGCCGCGCCTATGCCCCGGCTGCCGCCGGTGACCAACAGGATCTCGCTCACTCGCTGCCTCCAATGCTGCGCTGCCTGGCGCTGGCCGCCATTAGATCAAATGCGCGCAAGTTGACTCTGGCGACCGGCTGAGGGAAGCTCGCGGCCTTCGCATTTCGCACCAGGAGAAGCCGCATGGGCCAGTTCCGACAACTCCAGGCCGCCGACGGCCAGTCCATCCCTGCCTACGTCGCCGAACCCAAGGGCCAGCCGCGCGGTGGCATCGTCGTGATCCAGGAGATCTTCGGCGTCAATTCGCATATCCGCGCGGTGGCCGACGGCTATGCGAAGGACGGGTACCTGGCGATCGCTCCGGCCATCTTCCACCGCGTGAAGCCGGACGTCGATCTCGGCTACAGCCCGGACGACATGAGCGCGGGCATGGCCCTCAAGGCGGCCACCGAGGCGCTGCCGTCGCCCGGCGTGATGCAGGACATCCAGGCGGCCATCCGCTCCGTCGCGAGCGCCGGCAAGGTGGGCATCGTGGGCTACTGCTACGGCGGCCTGCTGTCCTGGCGCGCCGCCAGCCAGCTCGAGGGCCTCAGCGCGGCCGTGCCTTACTACGGCGGGGGCGCCACCACCCCGGACGAGATCGCCCGCAAGCCGCGGTGCCCCGTGATGGCGCACTTCGGCGACCAGGACAAGTGGATCTCGCTCGAAAGCGTCGAGGCCTTCAGGAAGGCGCATCCCGAAGTCGAGGTGCATGTCTATAGCGCGAACCACGGCTTCAACTGCGACCAGCGCGGTTCGTGGAACGCCGAAGCGGCGAAGCTCGCGCGCGAACGCACGCTGGCCTTCTTCCGCCAGCACGTCGGATGAAGAACACGACGGCGGGGATGGCGGGCTTGCTCGCCTTCGTGCTGGCGGGGGCAGCTTGCGCCGCCGACTACGCCGGCCCGATCTTCGACGCGCACCTGCACTACAACGAAGAGGCCTGGAACGGCCGCGAGGGGCCGCACCCTCTGCCGGACGTGCTGGCCCGCATGCAGCGCAACGGCGTGCGCGCGGTCATCGCCAATTCGCGGCCGAACGACGGCACCAGGGCGCTGGCCCAATCGCCGCTGGCGCGGCAGGCCGGCGTGACGGTGGTGCCTTTCGTGCGGCTGTACCGCAACCGCGCCGACTACGACAACTGGTTCCGCGACGACTCCATCTACGAGATGGTGCAGGCGGAATTGGCGCGCGGCACCGCGACTGGCCCCTACCGCGGACTCGGTGAGTTCCATCTCTACGACTCCGCCAATGCGAACGGCCCCGTTGCGCGGCGCCTGATGCAACTCGCCGAGGAGAAGAACCTCGCCGTGCTCGCGCACGTGGACGACAGGGCGGTCGACCTGCTGATGGCGCACACGCCCTCCCAGGGCGCGAAGCTGCGGCTGATCTGGGCGCACACAGGCATCGGCGGCACGCCGGCCGCGCGCGTCGACGAGATGATGGCGCGCTATCCCCTGCTGATGGGCGAGCTCTCCTACCGGCCGGGCCTTACCTGCGAAGGCGGCAAGCTGTGTCCCGAGTGGCGCCAGCTGCTCCTGAAGTATCCCGGCCGCTTCCTGCTTGGATCCGACACCTGGGTCAACCAGCGCTGGCAGGCGTACGACGACAACATGAAGGCCTACCGCACCTGGCTGGGAGACCTTCCCGCCGCCGTCGCGCGGCGGATCGCCTGGGAGAATGGCGCGCTGCTGTTCGGACTGAAGGAACCATGATTCAACTGCACTACTACCCCAGCACCGCGGCGATGATCCCGCACATCGTGCTGGAGGAACTGGGCGTCCCCTACGAGCGCGTGCTGGTCGACCGCATGCAGAACAGGCACAAGGAGCCGGCCTACCTGAAGCTCAATCCGAACGGGTTGATCCCGGTGCTGACCGATGGCGACTTCGTGCTGTACGAGACGGCCGCCATCGTGCTGCACCTGTGCGACACGCATCCGCAGGCGAAACTGGCGCCGCCACCCGGCACCCCGGAGCGGGCGCATTTCTACAAGTGGCTCATGTGGTGCACCAACACGCTGCAGGCCACCCTGGTCGCCTACTTCTATCCGGAGCGCTGGGTGAAGGAAGGCAATGCGGAGGGCGCCGCCGAAGTGAAGGCGCGGGCGCAGGAGAAGGTGGACGGCCTGGTCGACCAGCTCGACGCGCTGGTGGCGAAGAACGGCGGTCCCTGGGTGCTGGGGCGCGAGTTCAGCGCGCTGGACGCCTATGTGTTCACGCTGTGCCGCTGGACGCGCAATTTCAACGGACCCAAGGCCCGGGACCGCCAGCACCTGGGTCCGTACCTGCAGCGCGTGAGCGAGCGCCCGGCGGTGCAGCGCGTGTTCGCCACCGAGAAGCTCTCAGCGCCCTTCTTCTAGCAGGCGCAGCAGCTCCAGTGCATTGCCGGCCGCGGCGCCGGAGGCGGTGTTGTCGAAGATGCACCAGGCTTCGGCGCCCTGCGCTTCGGCTTCGCGCAGGCGCGCGGCGAGTGCCCGCAGCACGTCGTTTTCGTAAGACGAGTAATACACGCGCGGCGAACCGTGCAGGCGCAGGTACACGCGCTGCGGCCAGCCGCCCGGCCAGCGGCCGGGGTCGTGCCGCACCGGGTCGGCCAGCACCCGCGCGATCTGCAGCTCGCGCAGCAGGGCATCCGCTTCCGGCTCGAACCATGTCGCATGGCGCGGCTCCATGGCGAGCGCGCCCGGAAAGCGCGTCCGCAGCAACTCCAGGAAGGGCTGCGCCACGCTGCGGTCGAAAGCCAGGCTGGGCGGCAGCTGCACCAGCAGGCACGCCAGGCGCGTCCCGAGCGCGCCCACCTGCGCCAGGAACTCCGCCAGCGGTTCGTCACAGCCGGCGAGGCGTCGCTCGTGCGTGATCGTCCTGGGCAGCTTCGCGCTGAAGCGGAAGTCCGCCGGCACGGCCTGCGCCCATTTCGCATAGAGCGCGGGCTTGTGGGGCCGGTGGAAGGACGAATTGATCTCCGTGACGGGAAAGCGCGTGGCGTAGCGCGCGAGGTGCGAGTCGCCCGGCCCGAATTCGTCCTGCACCGCGCGCGGCAGGCTCCAGCCCGCGCAGCCGACCAGGATCATCGGGTGCGCGCGAGGTAGTTCTTGCGCCAGAACACCACGCCCAGCGCCACGGCGATCGACGCCATGGAGCCAAGGGTCCACCAGAAGCCGGTAGCGTCGTGCGAGAAGGGCAGGAACTCGAAGTTCATGCCGAACACGCCGGCGATCAGGTTCAGCGGCAGGAAGATGGCCGTGAGCGCCGTGAGCGTGCGCATGATCTCGTTGGTGCGGTGGCCGAGCGCCGAGAAGTGGATTTGCACCGCGGTCTCGGCACCGTGCTCCATGCGCCGCACGTGGTGCACCACGCGCTGGATGTGTTCGACGACGTCGCGGCCTCGCGCCAGCAGCCCGTCGCGCTCGGCTTCGCCCATCCAGGGCGGCGGCTGCTCCTGGTGGGCGTCCAGCCATTCCTGCATCGCGTCGTTCTGCTCCTCGCAGAGGTCTTCCAGCGTGTGCAGCGCATTGCGCGCCATCATGAGCGCGCCCCAGTCCGCGGCGCGGCTGCGCGCGGCCAGCAGGGCCTGCTGCCATTGGTCCAGCTCGTTGCTCAGGACCTTGCGCAGCTCCAGGTAGCTGTCGACCATCATGTTGACCATGCGCAGCATCAGGTCCGCGGGGTTGGACGGCAGCCGCGTGCGCGCCACCGCGGTCACGCCTTCGCTTTGCACCACCCCGCCCAGGTAGCGCTGGATGAAGGTGCGCGGCGACTGGCAGCCGGCGGGATGCACGCTCACCAGCAGGCGGTCGAACACGGCGAAGCCGATGGCCCGCGTGCGGATGCGGCTGAACGCCGCCAGGGCGCGGTCGGCGGGTGGGGCGTCGGCGCCGAGTTCCACGCGGACCTCCTCCTCGGTGGCGAGGCGCCGGAAGATCACGAGGTCGTAGATGGAGGTGTAGTCGTAGTGCGAAGGATGCGAGCGGTTGCCGAGGTCCTTGACGTGCAGGTCGAGCAGCGCGGAGCCGCCGAGCGCATGGGCCGAGCGCTGCAGCTGCGGCAGGAGCGTCCCCAGCTCCTCGCGCTCGAGGTAGATCCACACGAAGCCGTCCTCCGGCACCCGCTCGGGCGGATGCTCCAGGAAGCGCAGCGTCCCCGCCCCGAATTCGACGATCTGCACGCGCCGGGTTCCGTCAGGCGCGCAGCTTGCGGGCTGCGTCGAGGGCGAAGTAGGTCAGCACGCCGTCCGCGCCCGCGCGCTTGAAGGCCAACAGGCTTTCCATCATCACCAGGTCGTGGTCCAGCCAGCCGTTGGCGGCCGCCGCCTTGAGCATCGCGTACTCGCCCGACACCTGGTACGCGAAGGTGGGCACGCGGAACTCGTCCTTCACGCGGCGCACGATGTCGAGGTACGGCATGCCGGGCTTGACCATCACCATGTCGGCGCCTTCGGAAAGGTCCATCGCGACTTCGCGCAGCGCCTCGTCGGTGTTGCCCGGGTCCATCTGGTAGACCTTCTTGTTGCTCTTGCCCAGGTTGGCCGCGGAGCCGACGGCGTCGCGGAACGGGCCGTAGAACGCGCTCGCGTACTTGGCGCTGTACGCCATGATGCGCGTGTGGATGAACTTGCGTTCTTCCAGCCCCGCGCGGATGGCGCCGATGCGGCCGTCCATCATGTCCGAGGGGGCCACGATGTCCACGCCCGCCTCGGCCTGCGTCAGCGCCTGCTGCACCAGCACTTCCACCGTCTCGTCGTTCAGGATGTAGCCGGTTTCGTCGAGCAGGCCGTCCTGCCCGTGGCTGGTGAAGGGATCCAGGGCGACGTCCGTCATCACGCCGAGCTCGGGAAACTCCTTTTTCAGCGCGCGCACCACGCGCGGCACCAGGCCCTTCGCATTCGTGGCCTCGCGGCCGTCCGGCGTCTTGAGCGACGGATCGATGACGGGGAACAGCGCCAGCGCGGGAACGCCGAGCTTCATGCATTCCTCCGCGACCGGCAGGAGCAGGTCGAGGCTGACGCGTTCGACGCCCGGCATGGACGCCACGGCCTGGCGCTGCTTCTGCCCGTCCACCACGAACACCGGATAGATCAGGTCGTGCGGCGTGAGCGCGTGCTCGCGCACGAGGTTGCGCGTGAACTCGTCGCGCCGCAGCCGGCGCGGGCGGCCCTGCGGGTAGGGGGCATAGAAGGAGGTCATGGCGAAAATTGTGCACGATGCCCGCGTGGGCGCCGCCGGTCAGCAGGAAGTGCGCGTTTGCCGCGGCCGCCGAGAACTTAAGACTTTAGGCTTGAAACGCAAAGTCGGCGCTGTTAAATTACGGGCCGGGCGGCTTGCCGTCCCCCGCTTTTCCTCCCTGAGCGGGCGCCTTGATGTGTGACAGCAAAAAGGCTTCCCACCCCGGCTCGTTGGAGCCGGGGCTTTTTTTTGCCCGCGCTGGCACCGCCGTGCCGCGACCCCGCCGCCGCGCACCCTCCGTACACTCGCGGCCATGCTCTGGGTCAAGGCCTTCCATATCGTGTTCGTGGCCAGCTGGTTCGCCGGCCTGTTCTACCTGCCGCGCATCTTCGTCAACCTGGCGATGGTGCCGGCCGGTTCCGAGGCCGAACGGCAACGCCTGCTGCTGATGGCGCGCAAGCTGCTGCGCTTCACGACCCTGCTGGCGGTGCCCGCCGTCGGCCTGGGCCTGGTGCTCTGGCTGTACTGGGGCATCGGGCGCGGCGCGGGCTGGATGCACGGCAAGCTCGCTGTCGTGCTGCTGACGATCGGCTACCACCACGGTTGCGCGATGTTGCTGCGGCGCTTCGAGCGCGGCGAAGTCCGGCGCAGCCACAGGTGGTTCCGCTGGTTCAACGAGCTGCCGGTGCTGTTCCTTCTCGCCGCGGTGATCCTGGTGGTCGTCAAGCCCTTCTGAGCATGGCGCACAAGACTTCCGCCTGGCCTCTTGCCGGCGCCTATGCGCTGCTGGTGGTGTACGCCAGCCTCTATCCCTTCTCCGGTTGGCGCAACCAGGAGATCCCGCCGTGGGACTTCCTGTTTGCCGGCTGGCCGCGCTACTGGACGGTTTTCGACCTCGCGGCCAACGTCGTGGGCTATGTACCCCTCGGCTTCCTGCTCGCCCTGAGCTTCATGCGGCGCGGCAACGTTCGCTATTTCGCCGACCATCCGAACCTTGCCGCGGTGGCCGTCGCCGTCGTGACCGGCTCGGTCCTGTCCTTCCTCATGGAAGGCGTGCAGAACTTCCTGCCGTCGCGCGTGGCGTCCAACGTGGACCTCGGCCTCAACATCGCCGGCACCCTGGTCGGGGCGGTGGCGGCGACGGCGCTGGAGGTCGGCGGCGCCATCGACCACTGGAGCCGCTTTCGCGACCGCTGGTTCATCCCGGAGGCGCGGGGTGCGCTGGTGCTGCTGGCGCTGTGGCCCTTCGCGCTGCTCTTCCCGGCGGCAGTTCCGCTGGGCCTGGGGCAGGTGCTGGAGCGGCTCGAGACCGCCCTGGCCGCATGGCTGGAGGACACGCCGTTCCTCGAGTGGCTGCCGGTGCGCGAGATCGAATTGCAGCCGCTGGTGCCGGCAGCGGAGCTGCTGTGCGTCGCGCTGGGCGCCTTCGTCCCCTGCCTGCTCGGTTATTCGATCCTTCGTTCGGCGGGGCGCCGTGCCGTGTTCGCCTTCGTCGCGATCGGGGCAGGCGTCTCCGTCACGGCGCTGTCCGCCGCACTGAGCTGGGGCCCTGCGCATGCCTGGGCGTGGCTCAGCCTGCCGGTGCGCCTGGGTTTGCTGTTCGGGCTCATCCTCGCGCTGCTGATGCTGGCCGTGCCGCGGCGCGGGTGCGCGGCGGTGCTGCTGCTCGCCCTGGTGGTGCACCTCAGCGTGTTGAACCAGGCGCCGGCCAGCGCCTACTTCGCCGACACGCTGCAGGCCTGGGAGCAGGGACGCTTCATCCGCTTCCACGGCCTGGCGCAGTGGCTCGGATGGCTCTGGCCTTACGCGGTGCTGGTCTATGTGCTGCAGCGCATCTCGCGCCGGGAGGCCCCTCCTACAATCCCCGCATGAGTGCGCCTCTCCAGCCCCAGTACTACGGGCACCACATCTTCTTCTGCCTGAACAAGCGCGACAACGGCGAGGCCTGCTGCGCCGACCACCATGCGCAGGAAGCCTTCGACCGCTGCAAGGCCAAGGTGAAGTCGCTGGGCCTGGCCGGCCCGGGCAAGGTGCGCGTGAACAAGGCGGGCTGCCTCGATCGCTGCCAGGGCGGGCCCATCGCGGTCGTGTATCCCGAAGGCACCTGGTACACCTACGTGGACGGCAACGACATCGACGAGATCGTGGAGTCCCACCTGCGCGACGGCAAGGTCGTTGAGCGCTTGCTGACGCCGCCGCATCTGGGACGATGAGCGCCGCACGGCCGCCCGAAGGCGCTCGCCCCCTCCGCTTGCGGAGGGGGGAGGCGCAGGCCGCGGAGCGGTCAAGCCTGGGGGAGGTCCCTGGATGAACGCGCAGACGGAGAGGCTGGAGCGCACCGGCGCCGCGGGACGCATCCAGGTGCTGCGCGACCAGCCGGAAGGCACGCCGCGCGGCATCGCCTTCATCGCGCATCCGCACCCGCTGTTCGGCGGCACGATGGACAACAAGGTCGTGCAGACGCTGGCGCGGGCCTTCGTGCAAGGCGGCTGGACGGCGATCCGCTTCAACTTCCGCGGGGTGGGCTCCAGCGAAGGCGTGCATGACAACGGCATCGGCGAGGCTGCCGACTTGCAGGCGCTCATTGCCGACCTCGCGCCCGAGGGCGCCATCGCGCTGGCGGGTTTCTCCTTCGGCGCGTACGTCACCGCGCAGGCGGTGCAGGCGCTCTGGGCCGCGCGCGATATCCGCTTCGTGGTGCTCGTCGGTACGGCGGCATCACGCTTCACCGTACCGCCGCTGCCGCCCGAGGCGCACGACCGCACCTTGGTGATCCACGGCGAGCAGGACGAGACGGTGCCGCTGTCCGCCGTGCTGGATTGGGCGCGGCCCCAGACACTGCCCGTTACGGTGGTGCCCGCTGTCGAGCATTTCTTTCACGGACAATTACCGCTCTTGAAAAACCTGGTGGTCCGCCACCTGCGAACAAACGGATGACCAATCGTTGGATGCAGGCGCTCCTCGCGCCCTTGATGGCCCTTTTCTGCCTGGCCGCTTCTGCCCAGGCTCCGCAACCCCCCGAGATCGCCGCCCGCAGCTACCTGCTGATGGACGTCAGCGCCAACCAGGTGCTGGCCGCGCGCGACCCCGATGCGCCCGTGGAGCCCGCGTCGCTGACCAAGCTGATGACGGGCTACCTCGTGTTCGATGCGCTCAAGGCGAAGAAGATCGCGCTGCAGCAGGCGCTGCCGGTCAGCACGCGCGCGTGGAAGATGCCGGGCTCGCGCATGTTCATCGACCCCAGCATGCAGGTGCCCGTGGAGGACCTCATCAAGGGCATGATCGTGCAATCGGGCAACGATGCGACGGTCGCGCTCGCGGAGGGCGTGGGCGGCACCGTGGAGCGTTTCGTCGAACTCATGAACCAGCAGGCCAAGGCGCTGGGCATGAAGAACACCGCCTACAAGAACCCGGAGGGCCTCACCGCGCCGGGCCACACCACCACCGCGCGTGACCTGAGCATCCTGTCCACCCGGCTGATGCAGGACTTCCCCGAGTACACCGGGTACTACAAGATCCAGAAGTACCGCTACCAGGGCACGCCGACGGCCAACGACACCAACCGGAACATGCTGCTGTTCCGCGACCCGACGGTCGACGGGCTGAAGACGGGCCACACGAACGCGGCGGGCTATTGCCTCATCGCCACGGCCAAGCGCGACTTCCCCAACCTGCAGGGGCGGCGGCTGGTGGCCATCGTCCTGGGCGCCAGCAGCGAACTGGCGCGGGCCAACGAAGCGCAGAAACTGCTGAACTGGGGCTACACGGCCTACGAAGGCCTGAAGCTGTTCGACGCCAACCAGCCGGTGCTGGAGCCGCAGGTCTGGAAGGGCAACGCCGATACCGTGAAGCTGGGCCAGACCCAGCCCATCGTGCTGGCCGTGCCGGCCGGCAGCGCCTCGAAGATCAAGACGCAGGTCGCCCGGGCCGATCCTCTGGTGGCGCCCTTCAGCAAGGGGCAGCAGGTCGGCACGCTCAAGATCCTGGCCGGCGACCAGCTCCTGCGGGAAGTCCCCCTCGTGGCCCTGGAGGCGGTGGAGCAGGCCGGCATCTTCGGCCGCGCCTGGGACGCGATCCGTCTGTGGATCAAATGACCCTCATCCAGCCCGCCGGCGGCGGGCGATGAGGGTCCTCCCGGGGCAGGCCGGGATCCAGGAAGGCCGCCGCGGCGGCCTTTTTCACGCCCGGGCCCCCGCCTCCGCGGTGGTGACGGCTCGGGTGCGTTGAGGGTTTTCACCAGCCGGGATATACTCGCGGGCTTTCCCGCAATTTGGGGCGGGAATGCTTTTCCGTTTTTCTTTGAACGTTTAGGGACGTTTTTCAATGCCAACCATCAACCAACTCGTGCGTCACGGGCGGGAAGTCGAGAAGATCAAATCGAAGTCCCCCGCGATGCAGAACAGCCCGCAGCGCCGGGGCGTGTGCACCCGCGTGTACACCACGACGCCCAAGAAGCCGAACTCCGCGCTGCGGAAGGTCGCCAAGGTCCGCCTGACCAACGGCTTCGAAGTCATCTCCTACATCGGCGGTGAAGGCCACAACCTGCAGGAACACTCCGTGGTGCTCGTGCGCGGCGGCCGCGTGAAGGACCTGCCCGGTGTGCGTTACCACATCGTCCGCGGTTCCCTGGACCTGCAAGGCGTGAAGGATCGCAAGCAGTCCCGCTCCAAGTACGGCGCCAAGCGCCCGAAGAAGGCCTAAGCAGCCAGTCGTAGTTTGTCGGTGCTTCTTCGGCCTGGCAGGCTGAAGCAAGCGTAGTGACCCACTTTCGGGTCGAGTAAGCGGGCAGCCGGATGGCGCCCTGGGTCCTTCGAGGGCCAGCTGAAGCAAATTGAGAGGTTAGAAATGCCACGTCGTCGCGAAGTCCCTAAGCGTGAAATCCTGCCGGATCCCAAGTACGGCAACGTCGAGCTCGCCAAGTTCATGAACGTCATCATGCAAGGCGGCAAGAAGGCGGTCGCCGA
>SEAY01000118.1 GCA_004144865.1 Comamonadaceae bacterium | reverse complement strand
TCGGGAATATTCACCGCGTGGCTCATCGGACACATCCGGCAACCACCAGCCCCCTTGTTGCGCTGATGTCTGGACCGTAAAGTCGATGCGTCTCCGCGTTACCGACGTCGCACCATGTATTGCCATTCGCCTGAACAGGCCGCGGCCGCAGCCGATTTCGCACGCGAACTCCAGGAGTACCAGGCGCAACTGCGCGAACTCCTGCTGCGCCGTTGGGACCCCGAGCTGTACCGGTCGCTGTCGGACCAGTTCGACCGCATGCAGATGCTCGCGGAACTGCTGCCGCGCCTGTCGGTCACCTGGACCGAACTGCTGATTACGCGCGCCGAACTCACGCACGCCCTGTGGAGCCGCACCGCGCCGAGCCGCATCAATGGCCGCGTGGTCGCCTGCCACGAGCAGCACGCCGCCGTGCTGCAGAAAGCGCTGCGCGAGTGCGGGGAGTACATGGCGCGGCTTCCTTCCTCCTCCTGACACGGCGCTCGCGCCGGTGTCCGGCATGCGGCAAGATGCGCGCATGATCGTCGTGTTCTGGCTCGAGGATGCGCAGCCGCAGGCGCGCAGCTTTCCCGCGGATGCCCTGTCGCCCGCACTTGCCTTCGCCGAAGCATTGCGGGGCCGCCGCCGCGCAGGCGAAGCGATCTCGCACGTGGCCATCCAGTCCGAGTTGCCGCAGAGCGTTGGCGCTGCAGGGGTGAGCGACCCGGCCGCGGACTACGCCCACTACAAGCGCCGCATCGACCCTGCGATCCCGCTCGGCCGGCCTTCGGGTTCGCGCGAAGAGGGTTAGTTCACTCCTGCGCCGCGCGGCCATCACCAAGCAGGCGCGCGTACTGGTCGTGGATGACGGCGTAGCAGCCGCAGGCCGCGCGCTCGAGGCCCGGGCGGTCGATCACCTCGATGTGGCCGCGGCTGTAGCGGATCAGGCCCGCTTGCTGCAGCTGGCCCGCGGCCTGGTTCACGGCGGCGCGGCGTTCGCCGAGCATCTGGGCCAGGAACTCCTGCGTGAGGTCGAACGCGTCGCCGGGCACGCGGTCGTGCGTCTGCAGCAGCCAGCGGGCGCAGCGCTGCTCCATCGCGTGCACGCGGTTGCATGCCGCGCCCTGCGCGATCTGCACCATCAAGGCATGGGCGTAGCGTTGCAGCACCCGCGCGAAAGCCGGCTGTTCCTGCGCGGCGCGCAGGAAGGCATCGGCCGGCATGCGCAGCGCGCCGCCCTGGACCTGCGTGAACACGCGGCCCGGGCTCACCTCCGCGCCGAGGAACAGCGCCACGCCCAGCATGCCTTCCGCCCCGATGGTCGCCACTTCGACGCTGCTGTCTGCGCCGGCCTGCACCGCCAGCATGGACAGCACGCAACCGGCCGGGAACCATGCATCGCGCATGGGCTGCAGTTCCTCGTACTGGGTGTCGCGCAACTCCAGCATGACGGGCTGCAGGTGCGGTGCGAGCGCGGCGAGGACAGCGTCGTCCAGCAGTGCGAGCAGGCGGTTCGCACGCAGCCAGGAAAGGTCGCTTTTCATGAAGCAGGCGCTTGTTGCATCGGACGGCCGTTATAGCCGCATTGCTTGGCCTATAGTGGCGTTATGTACGAAAGCGGACACAGCTCTTCCGCCGAAGATGTGCGGGCCGCCCTGCGGAGGCTGGAAGCGGCGCTGTCCATGCACGAGCGCGAGGTCGAAGGCGCGGACGATGCGGAGCCCACCGCACTGGCTGCGCTGCGCCGGCACCTCGACCTCATGCGCGACGAGGCCAGCCGGCTGCGCCACCTGCTGGGCTGCTGAAGGAGGCCGTATGAACGCCAGTTTCCTCTTGCCGGCTGCCGCGCTCGCCGCGGCCGGGGCATTCGCGCAGCAGGCGGACGCACCCCAGGCGGCTGCCGCCACGGCGGCGGCATTCCGCTGCGGTGGCGTCGGCCAGGACGACCAGGAACGCATCAAGGCCGAGGCCGCCAGCCACGACCTGCTGCTGACCTTCGCGTCCGTGTCCGGCGAATACCTCGCGGACATCGACGTGGAGATCCGCACTGGCGGCCGGCTGGTGCTGCAGGGGCGCTGCGAAGGGCCGCTGATGCTGGTGGACCTGCCGGCGGACGGCAGCTACGAAGTCCGCGCCACGTCCGCCGGGCGCGAGCAGCGCAAGACCGTCCGCATCGGCGGGCAGGCGGCGCGCGCGATGTTCACCTGGCCCGGTTCCTGAGAGAGGGCGCGCGCCTGGAGCGCGCACCCGCATCTCCACCGGCGAGCCCGGCCGGGGATACTCGGGCGATGAATGGAATCCGCCTCGTCCCCGCCGACTCGCTTGCGCCGCATGTCCTGCACGCCGCCTTCACGGCGGCCTTCGCCGACTACCTGATCGGCCCCTTCAACCTGCCCGTGGACCAGTGGCCGCGCTTCCTCGCCCGGCAGGGCGTGGACCTCGCGCGCAGCCGGGCGGCCATGGCGGGCGAAGAAGTGCAGGCTTTCGCGCTCGCTGCGCCGCGCGACGAACTCGCGAGCTGGAGGCTCGGCACCATGGGGGCGCTGCCGCCCGCGCGTGGCTCCGGCGCGGCGCGCCTGCTGCTCGATGACTTCATCGCACGCGCGCGCGAAGCCGGCTGCGCACGCGTGGAGCTGGAGTGCTTCGCGCAGAACGAGCGCGGGTTGCGGCTGTATCGCAGCCGCGGCTTCCAGGAGGTGTGCGCCCTGTACGGGTGGCGGCACGCAGGCGGAACGCAGGACCCGGCGAGGGGCGACGTGCGCGAGGTGCCGCTCGAAGAGGCGTTCGCGTGGCTGGACGAAGCGAGCCGGCGCCGCGCCGGCCTGCCCCTGCAGGTCACGCCCGCATCGCTGCGGGCGCAGCCGGTGGCGTTGCGGGCATGGCGCTGCGGCGCCGCGGTGCTGGTGGCGGGCGAGAGCGCGCCCGCGCAGAGCACGGTGTACAGCTTGGTGGACGAGGAGGAAGGCCAGCACGCCGCGGCCCATCTCGTGCGGCACCTGCTGCTATCCTCCCCCGCCCATGCGATCGTCGTGCCGCAGCTGCAGCGCGACGACCTCGGCGGCCGTGCGCTGCAGCGCCTGGGCTTCGCGCGCCAGCCGCTGCACCAACTGCTGATGCACAAGGCCCTCTGACATGACGACGCTCCTCTGGGTGCTGAGCATCCTGCTGATCCTGGCCGGCCTCGCCGGCATCGTGCTGCCCGCATTGCCGGGAACCATCCTCGTGCTCGCCGGGATCGTGCTGGGCGCATGGATAGGCGACTTCCAGGAGGTCGGCTGGATCGCGCTCACCGCGGTGGCGGTGCTGGCGATCCTCGCCTGGCTGATGGATTACGTCGCCGCGGCCCTCGGTGCGAAGCGGGCGGGGGCCAGCCGCCAGGCGATCATCGGCGCGGCGATCGGCACCGTGGCCGGCATCTTCATGGGCCTGGTCGGCGTGCTCTTCATGCCGCTGGTGGGCGCGGCAGCGGGCGAATACATCGCCCGGCGCCATCACGGCCAGGCGTTGCGGGTCGGCGTGGCCACGTGGCTGGGCCTGCTCGCCGGCATGCTCGCCAAGTTCGTGCTGGCCTTCATGATGATCGGGATCTACGTCGTCGCCCTGCTCGTCTGAGCCTGGCGGTTCCCGGCGGGCGTGAGCGCCATGCCCGAAGCCGCGATGCGCATGCTGCCGTCGCGGCTCACCTCGACCGGGCGGTTGTCGGCCAGCCGGTACTCGATGTCACCGGTGGGCTCCCAGTGCTCGCCGTCGGCCAGCGATGCGTCGGGCGCGAGGCGCTCATAGGCGCAGACCTTGTAGCTGGCGCCGTCCGCGCCGGTGGCCATGAAGGTTTCGAGCAGATGCAGGCGCAGGTCCATGTCACCTCCTGGGTTGGGTGTCCCCTCTTGGAGGCCGCGCGCGCGGCGATGTTCCCGCGCGCTCAGCAGTCCAGGCGGCCGATGCTGATCTCGCCGGCCGCGATGACGGGCACCCGCGGCGGCTCGTCCGCTGCTTCATCCGGCTCGGCCTGCCGCGACGGGATGGCCTCGGTCCACGTGGCCACGTCCTCCGGCGTCATGGTGCTCGCCGGTGTGAGGCGGCCGTCCACGTAGCCGAGCCGTTCGACGTCGTGCAGGTACTGTTCGCGCGAGAGCAGCGTGCCCGCGCACACGCGCGGATCGCTGGCGGGGGGCTGGCGGATCTCGTCGGCCATCCGAGCGATCAGGCGCTCCATCACCCAGGCCGGCACGCGGTGCCGCTCTCCCGGGTAGATGAAGCCGAACAGCGACAGGTGCGCGAGCAGCACGCGCCAGTGGTTGCCGAAACGCTCCACCAGCCCCTTCCAGTCGAGGCGCTCCGCGTTCGCCTGGATCAGGTGCGCGACGTCGGCGCCGTCATAGCGCTCGCGCTCCATGATGAAGGCCTTGGAAAGGAGCCCGTCCTCGAGGTTGGCGATGCGCACCGGCACGCCCAGGATGTCGGCTTCGGGGTTCTGGTGGAACCAGCGCTGGTCCACCGGGGTGAGGCCGTTGCCGGAGTTGAAGATCAGGTCGATGAAATCCTCGCCCGCGTAGACCTTGGCGAGCCAGTGCGGATAGGTCATCTCGGTGCGCCAGCCGGCGGCGTGCATCACGGCCTCGATGCGTTCGTAATCCTCGCGCTTGATGAACAGGTCGAGGTCCTTGGTGGATCGGCGGATGCCCGTGTAGCAGGCGTGCGCGAACGCCCCGCCCACCAGGAAGGGAATGCCGGCATCGGAGAGGGCCTGCAGCACGCGGCGGTAGAACGCCGCCGTTTCGGGCAGGACCTCCTCTTCGAGCGAAGGTGCGAGCGGGATGTGGGCCATGGGTGGACATTAAGGGGAGGGCGTTCCGGGCTGCTCTCGGCGGGAAGCCCGAAACCCACGGCGGAGCAGCCTCACGCACCGTCGGCCCGCGCCTACACGGAGCGATGGCGGATCGGGACGGAGGGGCCGCGCGGCCTGCGCCAGCATGGCGTGTCTCATCCACTGCGACCCCATGATCAACAAGCCAGCCAGCAGCAGCATCCGCTTCGCCGCCGTCGGCGACGTCCACGTCACCAAGGACTCCGCGGGCACGCTGCGCGCCTTCTTCGCCCAGGCCTGCGACGCCGCCGACGTGCTGCTGCTGTGCGGCGACCTCACCGACTACGGCACCGCCGAAGAGGCGCATGTGCTCGCCGAAGAACTCGGCGGCGTGAAGATCCCCATCGTGGCCGTCCTGGGCAACCACGACTACGAATCGGGCACGCCGGAGATCGTGACCGAGGTCCTCACCAAGGCCGGCGTGCGCGTGCTCGACGGGGAGGCCTGCGAGATCGAGGGCGTGGGCATCGCGGGCGCGAAGGGATTCGCCGGCGGCTTCGGCCGCGGCTCGCTGGGCGCCTGGGGCGAGCCGGCGATCAAGATGTTCGTGCAGGAGGCGCTGCACGAAGCGATGAAGCTCGAGGCCGCGCTGGCCAAGCTGCGCACGCCGCGTCGCATCGCGCTGCTGCACTACTCGCCGATCGCCGGCACGCTGGCGGGCGAACCGGTCGAGATCTTCCCTTTCCTGGGCAGCAGCCGGCTGGAGGATCCCCTGCTGCGTTATCCGGTGGATGCGGTGTTCCACGGCCACGCGCACCGCGGTGCGCTGGAAGGCAAGACCCTCAACGGCGTGCCGGTCTACAACGTGGCCAAGCCGCTGCTGCAGCGCAGCCGGCCGGACCAGCCGCCGTTCCGGCTGTTCGAAATCCCCAGGGAAGCCGACGGGCAGGCCGTGAGCGAAGCGGTGCTCGCGAAGTAGCGCAGGGGCGTGGCATTCGTCGGGGTTCGGCGCTGCGCTCACCCCGACCTACGACAGGCCGCGCCATTCCGTAGGTCGCGGTGAGCGCGAAGCCGAACCCCGACGATCATCCCCCAACCTTCAGTGGTAGCCCTCGCCCGGCCCCAGCTTGCCCCGGAACAGCCAGAACACCGTCACCGTGTAGGCGAGGATCATCGGGATCAGGATCGACGCACCCACGAGGTAGAACATCTGCGACTTCGGGTGCGACGCCGCGTCCCACACGGTCATCACGGGCGGCACGATGTACGGAATGTTGGACGCCACCAGGCCGATGAAGGCGAGCAGGAAGATCGCGATGGCCGAGAGGAAGGGAAGCACCGTGCCGCCGCGGCGCATGCTGCGCCAGCACAGCCAGGCGAAGAGGGCCGTGGCCACCGGTACCGGCGCCAGGAACAGGATGTTGGGGAGGGCCAGCCAGCGATCCGCGATGCGCGAGAACTGCAGCGGCGTCCACACGCTCACGATGGCGATGAAGGCAAGCAGCGCGACCAGCAGCGCGGGCCCCAGCCTGCGGGCCCGCTCCTCCACCGTCCCGGTCGTCTTGAGCATCAGCCAGGTGGCGCCCAGCAGCGCATAGCCGACGGTCACCGCGAGCCCGCACATCAGGCTGAATGGGCTCAGCCAGCCGAGCGCCGTCCCGGCGAACTGGCCATCGCGCACGGGAATCTCCTCGAGGATGCCGCCGAGGATGAGTCCCTGGGCGAAGCCGGCCAGCGTGGAGCCCGCGGCGAACGACACATCCCACTTGCGATGCCGCGGCTTGGCGACCCAGCGGAACTCGAACGCCACGCCGCGGAACACCAGCGCCAGCAGCAGCACCAGCACGGGGATGTACATCGCCGGCAGGATCACCGCGAAGGCTTTCGGGAACGCCGCCCACAGCGTGACGCCGCCCAGAACCAGCCAGGTCTCGTTGCCGTCCCAGTAGGGCGCCACCGAGTTCATGACCTGGTCGCGCTCGCCTTCCTCGGCGTAGAAGGGAAAGAGCATGCCGATGCCGAGGTCGAAACCATCGAGCACCACGTACAGCACCACCGAAAGGCCCAGCACCAGGGCGAGCACCACCGGAAGGATGTCGAAGCCAATCTCGTTCATGTCGGCACCGATTCCTTGCGTTCGGGCTGGCCGCCGGCCAGGGGCCGGTTGGGCAGCGTTTCGGGGCCGGGCAGGTCCTGCTGCGGCCCTTTCACGATCATGCGGTGGATGTACCAGATGCCGATGGAGAAGACGACGCAGTACACGACGCCGAAGAGGACCAGCGACACCAGCACCTGCGTTGCGCCCACCGGCGACACTGCATCCGCGGTGCGCAGGATGCCGTGCGCGATCCAGGGCTGGCGGCCGATTTCCGTGACCATCCAGCCGGCCAGCAGCGCGAGGAAGCCGATCGGCCAGGCGTGCTGCAAGGGCCGCAGGAACCAGCGGCGTTGCTCGATGCGACGGCGCCAGAGCAGCCAGCTGCCGTACCAGCCGATGGCGATCATCAGGAAGCCGATGCCCACCATCACGCGGAAGCTGAAGAACACCGGCACGACCGGCGGGCGGTCTTCGCGCGGGAAATCCTTCAGGCCCTTGAAGCGGCCGTCCCATTCGTGCGTGAGCACCAGGCTGCCAAGCTTGGGGATCGCGATCTCCGCGAGGTTGCGCTCGTTCTCGGCGTCGGGCCACGCGAACAGCACCAGCGCCGCCGGATGCGATCCGTCCCAGTGCGCCTCCATGGCGGCGATCTTGGCCGGCTGGTGCTCCAGCGTGTTGAGCCCGTGGAAGTCGCCCACCACCGCCTGCAGCGGCGCCATCACCGCGAGCATGCCCAGGCCCATGCGCAGCATGGTCAGGGCTTCGGTGCGGAAGCGTCCCTCCAGCAGGTAACGTGCGCCCGTCGCCACCACCACCAGCGAGGTGGTGAGGTAGGTGGCGATCATCATGTGCGTGAAGCGATAGGGGAAGCTCGGATTGAAGATCACCTTCAGCCATTCGACCGGGTAGGCGATGCCGTCCTGCATCACGTGGCCGGCGGGCGTGTGCATCCAGCTGTTGCTCGCGAGGATCCAGAAGCCCGAGAGCGCCGTGCCGAAGGCCACCATCACGCTGGCCAGCGTATGCAACCAGCGCGGGAAGCGGTTCCATCCGAACAGCATCACGCCGAGGAAACTGGCCTCCAGGAAGAAGGCCGTCAGCACCTCGTAGGCGAACAGTGGGCCCAGCGTGTTGCCCAGCACCTGGCTGAACCGGCTCCAGTTGGTGCCGATCTGGTATTCCATGACGATGCCGGAGACCACGCCCATCGCGAAGGAGACCGCGAAGATCTTGGTCCAGAAACGCGCAAGGAGGTGGAAGTGCGCGTGGCCGGTGCGCATCCACGCGATCTCCAGGGTAGCGATGAAGGCCGACAACCCGATCGTGAAGGCCGGGAAGACGATGTGGAACGCGATCGTGAACGCGAACTGGATGCGCGAGAGCAGCACCGCATCGAGCCCGAAGACCGTCTCCATCGATCAGCTCCTGGGGGAGGGGTGGGGCAGTCTAGCAACGAGTTGCCCGGCCGTAGGGCGGCGCCGCGGTATGCTGCCGCGCGATGAAGATCTACGACGCGGCCGCCACCGCAGCGGCGCTGCCTTTCGACCGGCTGGTTCCGGCGCTGCGGGAGATGTTCGCGCGCGGCTGCGAGGTGCCGGCGCGGCACGTGCACGAGGTGGCCGTGCCGGGGAGCGAGCCGTTCACGTCGCTGATCATGCCGGCGTGGGTGCCGGGGCAGTACTACGGCATCAAGATGATCAACATCGCACCGGGCAATGCGAAGCGCGGGCTGCCGGGGCTGCATGCGGTGTACACGCTGTTCGATGGCGCCACGGGCGTGCCGCTGGCGGTGATGGATGGGGATGTGATCACGCACCGGCGCACGGCTGCGGCTTCG
Source organism: Comamonadaceae bacterium (assembly GCA_004144865.1). Classification (GTDB taxonomy): domain Bacteria; phylum Pseudomonadota; class Gammaproteobacteria; order Burkholderiales; family Burkholderiaceae_C; genus Ramlibacter. The sequence goes on along the minus strand of SEAY01000118.1, from coordinate 2,052 downwards.
GCGTTAGCTGCGTCGTGGCTCGCGCGCGAGGATGCGCGCCACCTGCTGGTGGTGGGCGCGGGGCAGATCGCGCGGCTGCTGCCGCATGCGTATCGCGCCGTGCGCGCGATCGACCGGGTGAGCGTGTGGGCGAGGGATATGGCGAAGGCGGAGGCGCTGGCGGCGCAGTGGCGCAGCGAAGGATTGTCGGCGAGTGCAGTGCCCGACCTGCAGGCGGCTTGCGGGGAGGCCGACATCGTGAGCTGCGCGACGCTCGCGACCGAGCCGGTGGTCCATGGCGCCTGGCTGAACGCGGGAACGCACCTGGACCTGATAGGTAGCTTCACGCCGGCGATGCGGGAGGCCGACGACGATTGCTTCGCCGGCGCGTCGCTCTACCTCGACACGGAGGAGGGGCTGAAGAAAAGCGGTGAGCTGCTGGGTCCGATGGCGCGAGGCGTCTTCTCGCCGGCCGATGTGCGGGGGACGCTCGCGACGCTGTCGCGCGGGGAAACGGCGGGACGCGGCTCACCTGGTGAACGCACGGTCTTCAAGTCCGTCGGCAACGCGCTGGAGGACCTCGCCGCCGCGATCCTCGTGGACGAAAGCCGCTTCCCGCCGCACGACTGAAGGAAAGGGAATCATCATCATGGTGCAACGCTTCGACGTGGGCAACCGCCTCTCGGAAATGGCCATCCACAACGGCACCGTCTACCTCGCCGGGCAGGTCCCCGACGACGCTACGCAGGACATCCACGGCCAGACGCGCCAGGTGCTCGCCGCCGTGGACGCGCTGCTGACGCGGGCGGGCACGGACAAGTCGAAGATCCTGATGGCGCAGGTCTTCCTGCCGGACATGGCGGATTTCGCCGGCATGAACGAGGCGTGGGATGCGTGGGTGGAGCCGGGCAACGCGCCGCCGCGGGCGACGGTGCAGGCGGGGTTGGCGAAAGCGGAGTGGCGGATCGAGGTGGTGGTGACGGCGGCGGTGTGATCGCACGCACCCCCGTTGTCATTGCGGGCTTGACCCGCAATCCACTCGGCGCCTGAACCACCGCCGCATGGATCCCGGGTCAAGCCCGGGATGACAGCCTTGCGACGCCCCGGATCACCCCGCCTGCCGGAACGCCGCCGGCGTCGTCCCCACCCACTGCCGGAACGCGCGCGCGAAACTCTTCTCGTTGCGGAAGCCCACCGCCGCGGCCACCTGCTTCACCGGCTTGTCGGTGCGCCACAGCAGGTCCTTGGCGCGCTCCAGCCGCACCTCGTCCTTCAGCTGCTGCAGGCTCGCGCCTTCGTCCTTCAACTGGCGGTGCAGCGTGCGCGCAGACACGTGCAGCAGCTCCGCCAGCGCCTCGGCGCTGTGCGTGCGCTCCGGATGCGCCGCGAGCGCCTGGCGCACCTGCGGCACCAGCAGGCGGTCGCGGCGGTACTGCAGCACGGTGATCGACAGCGCCCGCTGCAGCATCTGCGCCAATGCCTTCTCGTCGCGCCGCAGCGGCAGGCGCAGGTACTGCGCGTCGAAGCGGATCTCCGCCCGCTCCGCATCGAACTGCAAGGCGCCGGGAAACATGTGCGGGTACGCATCGGCATGCGGCGGCACGGGAAAGGGGAAGCGCGCGCCCAGCAGCGGGATGCGAGAGTCCACGTACCAGCACGCGAGGCCGTGCACGTTGCGCAGGATGAAGGCGATGCTCAGTTCGCGGATGTCGCGCGGCAGCGGCTTGCGCTCCTCGAGGCTGACGATGGCGGCCGGGCCGCTCACCGACAGGGCCAGGGCGATGTCGTCCGTGAGCAGGCCATGGTGGCGGCACCAGCGTTTGAGCGCCACGCCGAGGTTGGGGCCGGTGAGGGACGCGCGCGCCAGCATGCCGTAGCTGCCCCAGGGCAGGCGGCGCCCGAAGGCGGCCAGGCCTTCGTCGTCCAGCTCCTGCATGGCGAGGGCGGACAGCAGCTCCATCTGCCGCGCCGTCATGCGGGCGTCGGGCTTCTGCAGCTGGGCTGGCGTGATCTGTGCCTGGCGCAGGGCCGCCTCCGGGTTGCGGCCGTGCCGCCGATAAGCTGCGACGATCG
>SEAY01000195.1 GCA_004144865.1 Comamonadaceae bacterium | reverse complement strand
GCGGCGATCAGCATGTCCGGCTGCGAACGTGCGATGCCGCGCGCGGCCAGTGCGCCGCGCAGTTCGCCCGCACGCCGCGCGATGCGATGGTCGATGTCCAGCACCTGCAGATTCGCGAGAAATTCGTCGAAGCGCTGACGCAGCGGCTGCAGCGCGCGACGGGTGAGACCGAACACGATCTCGTCGACCGTGATCACCGACACCGCAATCTGCGGTGTGCGCTCGAGCCATCGGAGCACCTGCGCGTCGGGCGCCCGACGCATCAGCTCGCTGATGACGTTGGTCTCAACGAGTGCCACGGGTCCGGGCCTTTCTGGACGCGGCCGGCAGCACCGGCGCGGGGCCATACTCCTCGTCGAGCATCTGGTCGAAGGTGTTCGGCCGGCTTTCGAGGGGCCGCGGCTCCGTCTCGAGGCCATCGAACCCTGCCGCGTTGAATTCGGCACGCAAGCGCGCCAGGCTCTCCAGGACGGCATTGCCACTCTGCGTTGCTTTCCATTGCTGGAATGCGTCGAACTCCTCGGTGCTCACCACGACCGCCACAGGCCGTGCCCGGTTGTAGATGGCCTGGGGCTCTTCCGCAGCCAGACGCACGACCTCGGAGAACTGTTGTTTGGCCTGGGCGATGTTCCATTCCATATGTGGTCTCCAATGATGGTCATCATAGATATTTGAAATGTCCATGTCAACCCGGAAAGGGCTGTGCGGCCGACGTCCAGAATGGAACCCATGGCTGTTTTTCTCTCCTGCCCATGCGGACGCATGGATCAACGTGCGCGCCCTTTGGCGTTCGCGCTTTGCTGCGGCCGCTACATCGACCATTTCGACAGCCTTCCTGCGCCGGATGCCGAGTCGCTCATGCGCTCGCGCTACACGGCTTTCGTGCGGGAGCGTGCCGACTATCTGCTGTCCACCTGGCACCCGACAACGCGGCCGGCAACGCTCGGGTTCGAGCCCGGTGCGCGCTGGCTCGGCCTGGAGGTGCGCTCGCGCAGCATGCGCGACGGCGAGCACGCCGAGGTCGAATTCGTCGCACGTCAACGCGACGCCACCGGGCGGGCCAGCCGCCTGGTGGAACGCAGCCGCTTTCTGCTCGAAGCGGGGCGCTGGTATTACGTCGACGGTGATGTCGGCGCCTGAGCGCCACTGTGTCGAAACGGGAGACAGACTGATTCCGTTGGGCGTCTTTATCCCGAGGCCGGGAATGGGCACACTGCCATGGTGATGATGTCTGCTCCCGCGTTTCGCATATTCGCAGTCGCCCTTGCACTGGCGGGCTGCGCGATGGCGCGCGCCGACCCGGCCGAGGCGCTGCGCCCGTTTTCCCAGGCCAGTGGCGATCAGCCGCCGGCACCGTGGCACTTCACCACCCTGCCGAACAAGCCTCCGACCCGCTTCGAGATGGTTCAGCAGGGCAGCCAGCGCGTGTTGAAGGTCGAAAGCGACCAGTCCTACGGCAATCTGGTGCATCGCACCCGCGTGCCGCTGCAGAGCGACCCGACGTTGGCCTGGCGCTGGCGCGTCGATCGGTTCGTGCAGGGTGCCGATCTCCGCACCAGGTCCGGAGACGACGGTGCGGCGAAGCTCTGCGTGTTCTTCGATTTCCCGGCCGATCGCCTGTCGTTCGCCGAGCGCGCCCGATTGGCCCTGGCGCGCGCGGCCACCGGCGAGGACGTTCCGAGTGAAGTGCTGTGCTACGTCTGGGACAGCAAGGAGCCGCGTGAGACGCTGCTGGTCAACGCGTTCACCGACCGCATGCGGATGCTGGTGCTGGAGTCCGGCCCCACTCCGTCGCCCGGCGGCTGGCTGTCGGAGCGGCGCAACCTGCTGGCGGACTACCGGCGTGCTTTCGGACGCGAGGCCGGCAACACGGTGCCCGATGCCGTGGCGGTCGCGGTTTCGGCCGACGCGGACAACACGCATGGCCACGGGCTCGCTTTCTTCTCCGACATCGCGTTGCGGGGCGGGGTCGCGGCGCAGACAGCCGCGGCCGAGCAGTCGCCATGAACGAACTTCTCGCGCTCCTTGCCGCCCATGGCGCCGCCGTGGTGTTTCTCGCCACGCTCGCGGCGCGCCTCGGTGCGCCGGTGCCGGCGGTGCCGTTCCTGATCGTGGCGGGCGGCCTGTCGGTCGGCGGGCAGGTGTCGTTCGCGGCGGCCGTGCTGGCGGCGGTGGTCGGCAACATCCTCGGCGACGGCGCCTGGTTCCTGGCCGGGCGGCGCTGGGGCTACCGTGTGATGCGCCTGCTGTGCCGCATCTCGCTCTCGGCCGATTCGTGCGTGCAGCGCAGCGAGTCGATCCTCGGGCGCTGGGGCGGGCTCTCGCTGATCCTGGCGAAGTTCGTGCCCGGCGTGTCGGTGGTGGCGCCGCCGATGGCCGGCGCGCTCGGCAT
>SEAY01000117.1 GCA_004144865.1 Comamonadaceae bacterium | reverse complement strand
GAGGTGGTGAAGACCGTGACGCACGAGGAAGTGACGGCGGAGGAGCTGGGCGGCGCCGGCACCCACACCAGCCGCAGCGGCGTGGCCGACCTCGCGTTCGAGAACGACGTGGAGGCGCTGATCATGCTGCGCCGCCTCTACAACTACCTGCCGCTGAACAACCGCGAGAAGCCCCCCATCCGCCCGAGCAACGACCCGGCGGACCGCATGGACCTCTCGCTCGACACGCTGGTGCCGGACAACGCGAACAAGCCCTACGACATGAAGGAGCTGATCACCAAGACGGTGGACGACGGCGACTTCTTCGAGCTGCAGCCCGAGTACGCGAAGAACATCGTGATCGGCTTCGGCCGGATGGAAGGCCAGACGGCGGGCATCGTGGCCAACAACCCGATGGTGCTGGCGGGCTGCCTGGACATCCGCAGCAGCATCAAGGCCGCGCGCTTCGTGCGCTTCTGCGATGCCTTCAACATTCCCGTGGTCACCTTCGTGGACGTGCCCGGTTTCCTGCCCGGCACGGCGCAGGAGTACGGCGGCATCATCAAGCACGGCGCCAAGCTGCTCTACGCGTATGCCGAATGCACGGTGCCGAAGATCACCGTGATCACGCGCAAGGCCTACGGGGGCGCCTACGACGTGATGAGCTCCAAGCACCTGCGCGGCGACGTCAACTTCGCCTGGCCGAACGCGGAGATCGCCGTGATGGGCGCCAAGGGCGCGGTGGAGATCATCTTCCGCGAGGACAAGGGCGACCCGGCGAAGCTGGCCGCGCGCGAGGCCGAGTACAAAGCCCGTTTCGCCAATCCCTTCGTGGCCGGGGCGCGCGGCTTCATCGACGACGTGATCCTGCCGCACGAAACGCGCAGGCGCATCTGCCGCTCGCTGGTGATGCTGCGGGACAAGAAGCTGGAGAACCCGTGGAGGAAGCACGGGAACATCCCCCTGTGAGGAGCGACGACATGTTCGACAAGATCCTGATCGCCAACCGCGGCGAAATCGCCTGCCGCGTGATCGCCACCGCGAAGAAGATGGGCATCAAGACGGTGGCCGTCTACTCCGACGCCGACCGGGAAGCGCGCCACGTCGCGCTGGCCGACGAATCCGTGCACATCGGCGCGGCGCCCTCGCGCGAGAGCTACCTGTCGGCCGACAAGATCATCGCCGCCGCGAAGGAGACCGGCGCGCAGGCCATCCATCCCGGCTACGGCTTCCTCTCGGAGAACGAGGAGTTCGCCAAACGGGTGGAGGAGGAAGGCATCGTCTTCATCGGCCCGAAGCACTACTCGATCGCGGCCATGGGCGACAAGATCGCCTCCAAGAAGCTGGCGAACGAGGCCAGGGTCAACACCATTCCCGGCTGGAACGACGCGATCGAATCCGCCGAGCGGGCCGTCGCCATCGCGAAGGACATCGGTTACCCCGTGATGATCAAGGCGTCGGCGGGCGGCGGCGGCAAGGGGCTGCGCGTGGCCTACAACGACAAGGAAGCCTTCGAGGGCTTCACGTCCTGCCGCAACGAGGCGCGCAACAGCTTCGGCGACGACCGCGTGTTCATCGAGAAGTTCGTGGAGGAGCCGCGCCACGTCGAGATCCAGGTGCTGGGCGACGCGCACGGCAACGTGATCTACCTGAACGAGCGGGAGTGCTCCATCCAGCGGCGCCACCAGAAGGTGATCGAGGAGGCGCCGTCGCCCTTCATCAGCGATGCGACGCGCAAGGCCATGGGCGAACAGGCGGTGGCGCTCGCGAAGGCGGTGAAGTACCAGAGCGCGGGCACCGTGGAATTCGTGGTCGGCAAGGACCAGTCCTTCTACTTCCTGGAGATGAACACGCGCCTGCAGGTGGAACACCCGGTGACCGAATGCATCACCGGGCTGGACCTGGTGGAGCTGATGATCCGGGTGGCGGCGGGGGAGAAGCTGCCGCTCGCGCAAAAGGATGTGCAGCGCAATGGCTGGGCGATCGAATGCCGCATCAATGCGGAGGATCCGTTCCGCAACTTCCTGCCGTCCACGGGGCGGCTGGTGCGGTTCCAGCCGCCGAAGGCGAGCATGTGGGCCGGTGTGCCCCCACCCCAGCCCTCCCCCGACGGGGGAGGGATCGAGTACGGGGGCGTGCGCGTCGACACCGGCGTGGGCGAGGGCGGCGAGATCCCGATGTACTACGACTCGATGATCGCCAAGCTGATCGTGCATGGCACGGACCGCAACGACGCCATCGCGAAGATGCGCGAGGCGCTCAACGGCTTCGTGATCCGCGGCGTGTCGAGCAACATCCCGTTCCAGGCGGCCCTGCTGGCGCACCCCAAGTTCGTGGCCGGCGACTTCAACACCGGCTTCATCGCCGAGCACTACGCCGGCGGCTTCCGCGCCGAGGACGTGCCGCACGACGACGAGGATTTCCTGGCCGCGCTGGCCGCCTACGTGAACCGCAAGGCGCTGGAGCGCTCCACCGGCATCAGCGGCCAGATGCGCGGGCACGAGTTCCGGGTGGGCGGGGAGTTCGTGGTGGTCAAGCTCGATGGAGCGGGCCGCCACCAGTACCTGCCCGCGCGCGTGAGCGACTACGAGGCGCAGTCCGGCTCCACCGCGGTGGAGGTGAACGGCAAGCGCTATGCGATCTGCAGCCGCTGGCACCTGGGCGGCGCGCGCATCCGCGGCACGGTCAACGGCGAGGCGTTCACCGCGCAGGTGGAGCGCGGGGCCGGCAAGAACCCGCTGGCGCTGCGCATCGTCCACAACGGCACGCGCCTGGACGCCCTGGTGCTCACGCCGCGCACCGCCGAACTGCACCGGCTGATGCCCTTCAAGGCGCCGCCGGACCTGAGCCGCTTCCTGCTGTCGCCCATGCCGGGCCTGCTGGTCGACGTCGCGGTGCAGCCTGGCCAGAAGGTGCAGGCCGGCGAGCGCATCGCCGTGATCGAGGCCATGAAGATGGAGAACGTGCTGTTCGCCGCGGCGGACGGCGTGGTCGGCAAGGTGCTGGCGGCCAAGGGCGAATCGCTCGCGGTGGACCAGCCGATCGTGGAGTTCGAGAAATGACGCGCCCCTTCAGGATCCTCGGCATCCAGCAGATCGCCATCGGCGGCCCCGACAAGGTGCGCCTGCAGAAGCTGTGGGTGGAGCTGTTCGGGCTGGAGGTCACCGGCACCTTCCGCAGCGACCGCGAGAACGTCGACGAGGACATCTGCGCGCTGGGCACCGGTCCGCTGCGGGTGGAGGTGGACCTGATGCAGCCGCTCGACCCGGACAAGAAGCCGGCCGTGCACGCCACGCCGCTGAACCACGTCGGCCTGTGGGTGGACGACCTGCCGCGGGCGGTGGAGTGGCTCGGTGCGAAGGGCGTGCGTTTCGCGCCCGGGGGCATCCGCCGCGGCGGCGCCGGCTTCGACATCTGCTTCGTCCATCCCAAGGGCAATGAGGAATTCCCCGTGGGCGGCGAGGGCGTATTGATCGAGCTGGTGCAGGCGCCGCCCGAAGTCGTGCGGGCCTTCGCCGCGCTGGCGGCCGCGCCGCAGACCTGACGCGCCTGTCCTAGCGGGCTTGACCCGCGATCCGCGCCCGGACTGTTGCTCCCGTGCAGCGCGGGGCGGGCATCCTGTCGCGTCCCCGCACCTTTCGGGCAGCCGCGCGCCCCTTCGGGCGGCCCACGGGTGGCGCCATCGCGCGCGCGCGATGAGAATGCCTGCCAACTCGACAATGGACAAGGCGCCGTCCCAACTCCTCATGGCCGCGGCCACCGCGCTCGCGCCGGCGGACGCCGTGCTGCGCTGCCAGGCGGCGCTGTTCGCCCGGCCCGCGCTGGACGAAGCGGCCACCGCGCTGGCGGCCGAACTCGCCGAGCTCCTCGGATGCACGCGCGCCAGCGTCGGCCTGCTGGCGGGCGAGCGCCTGCGCATCGCGGGCTGTTCGCAGGCGGCCGACCTCGACCCGCGCCGCGAAGCCGCCGCGGCGATCGTCGCCGCCATGCACGAGGCGATCGACCAGTTGCGCAGCGTGTGCTGGCCGCCGCTGGACGCGCAGCCGCCGGTTTCCATCGCGCAGCGCCAGCTTGCCGGCACCGCGCAGGCGTGCAGCGTCCCGCTGGTTGCGGCGGGCCGTGTCATGGGCGCGCTGACCCTGGAGCGCCCGGCCGAGCGGCCCTGGACCGCGGGCGAACTGTCGCTCTGCGAGGACATCGCGAGCTTCGCCGGTCCCCTTCTCGAACTGAAATCCCAGCTCGCAGCGCCCTGGCATGCCCGCTGGGCCGCGCGCGTGCGCGAGCGGCTGGCGGCGCCGGGACGCCGCCGCGCGGCCTGGGGCGGCGGCCTGCTGGCCCTGGTGCTCGTGCTCGCCGTGCCGCTGCCCTGGCGGGTGAGCGCACCGGCGCGGCTCGAAGGCTCGGTGCAGCGCGCGGTGGTCGCCGCCGCCGACGGCTTCTTGCAGCAGGCCAACGTGCGCCCCGGCGACCGCGTGCGCGCCGGCGCCGTGCTCGCGCAGCTTTCCTCGCAGGACCTGGAGCTGGAACGCCGCCGCCGCGAAAGCGAGCTGCGCCAGCACGAGAACGGCTACCGCGCCGCGCTGGCGCGCAACGACCGCACGCAGATGGTGGTGAGCCAGTCGCGGGCCGCGGAGGCGCAGGCGCTGCTCGCCCTGGCCGAGACGCAGCTGGAACGCAGCCAGCTCGTCGCGCCCTTCGACGGCGTGGTGATCAAGGGCGACCTCACCCAGAACCTGGGCGCCCCCGTGCAGAAGGGCGAGGTGCTGATGGTGCTGTCGCCCACCGACAGCTTCCGGCTGATCGTCGAGGTGGACGAGGGCGATATCGCCGCGGTGCGCGCGGGGCAGGGCGGACAACTCGCCCTGGCGGCCCGCCCGGAGGGGACGTTGCGCTTCACCACGCGGCGCATCGTGCCCTTGGCCACGACCGCGGACGGGCGCAACTTCTTCGAGGTCGAGGCCGCGCTGGAAGGCTCGCATGCGGACCTGCGGCCCGGCCTCAGCGGCGTGGCCAAGATCGAAGTCGGGCGCCGCTCGCTGGGCTGGCTGCTGTTCCACCGCGCGACCGACTGGCTGCGGCTGGCGCTGTGGGCCGTCCTGCCGTGACGCAGCCGCTGGTCAGCGGGTCCTGGTACCGTGTCGCCGCCTTGCGGCCGGGCCTGGTCGCGGGGTTGCGCATCGTGCGCCAGCGCGTGCGGGACCAGGTGTGGCACGTCCTGGTCGAGCCGGGTTCGGGCCGCCAATTGCGCCTCAATCCCGCCGCCTATGCCTTTGCCGGCCGTTGCGACGGCCGGGCGACCGTGGAGGAACTCTGGCAACGGCTGCTGCGGGAGCAGGGTGACGATGCGCCCAGCCAGGATGACCTGCTGCGGCTGCTGGCGCAGATGTTCCGCGCGGGCATGCTGCAGTTCGATGCGGCGCCGCACCTGTCGCTGATGTTCTCGCGCCGCGAGGAGGACGAGGAGCGGCGCCGCGGCGCCTTCATCAACCCCCTGATGCTGCGCATGCGCCTGTTCGACCCGACCCGGATGCTCGACCGGCTCGCGCCGGTGGGCGCGGCGCTCGCGACCTGGACGGCGTTCGGCGCCTGGCTGGCGCTCGTGCTGGTGGCCGTCCTCGCCGCCGCCATCGCCTTCCCGCAGCTGGAGGCCGACGCGCTGCGCGTGCTGGCCACTCCTTCCAGTTATGCGGTCGCGTGGATCGCCTACCCGCTCGTGAAGGCGCTGCACGAGCTGGGGCATGCCCTGGCCGTGCGTCGCTTCGGCGGGGCCGTGCACGAGGTCGGCATTTCGCTTCTGCTGCTGACGCAGGCCCCCTATGTCGACGCGGGGGCGGCCAGCGCCTTTCCGCGCGCGGGCCAGCGGGCGCTGGTGAGCGCCGCCGGCATCATGGTGGAGCTGGCGGTCGCCGCCCTCGCGCTGGGCGCGTGGAGCCTTCTGTCCCCGGGCAGCCTGCGCGACGCGGCCATGGTGGTGCTGTTGATCTGCTCCGTCTCCACCGTCGCCTTCAACGCCAATCCGCTGCTGCGCCTGGACGGCTACCACCTCCTGTGCGACGCCCTCCAGCTGCCGAACCTGGCGACGCGCAGCCGGGCCTGGTGGGCTTCGGCGTGGCACCGCCTGGCCGGCGCCGGGCAGGCGCTGCCATCCGGCGCGCTCGCCCGGGGCGAGGCGAAGTGGCTGGTGGCGTATGCGCCGGCATCGTGGGCCTACCGGGTGGCGCTGCTGATCGCCCTCGTCTTCTGGGTCGGGCAGCATTCGTGGCTGCTGGGAATGCTCGCAGCTGCGGCCCTCGCGGGGTGGGGCCTCACGGTGGGCCTGCGTGCGCTGCTGCGGTCCGCCGCAGGCGCCGCCGATGCCGCCGCGCGGCGGCGGACTTTCGCCATCGCGGGAGGGATCGCCGTTGCCGTGCTGCTGGCGTTGTTCGTCGTGCCCGCTCCGAGCAGCGTCGTGGCGCGCGGCGTGGTGTGGCCGCCGGAGCGCGCCCAGCTGCGGCCCGAGGCAGGCGGCTTCATCGAGCAGCAGCTCGTACGCGACGGCGAAAGCGTGGCCAGCGGCGACGTCGTGCTGAAGCTCGCCGATCCCGAGCTGGTGGCCGAACACGAACGCTCCGCCAGCGAACGCACCGGCCTGATGGCGCAGCAGTACCAATCCCTGCTGCACGATCCCGCGCGTGCGGGCGACATCAACGAGCAGCTCGATCGCAATGCGGCCGAACTGCAGCACGCGCAGGGGCAGCTCGCCGCCCTCGACGTGCGCGCGAAAACGCCCGGCCGCGCCGTTTGGCCGCGCGAGGGCGACATGGCGGGCACGTACGCGAAGCGCGGTGCGATGGTGGGCTACGTGCTCGGCCCCGAGCCCGCGCAGGTGCGCGCCGTCCTGCGCGACGAGGACCTGCTGCGCCTGCGCGGCCGCGTGCGCGCCGTGGAAGTGCGGCTGGCCGGAGCGCCGTGGACGAACCACGCCGCGCAGCTGGGCCAGGAGACTCCCGCGGCCACGCGCCAGCTGCCCAGCGCCGCGCTGGGGGACCGGCATGGCGGCCCCGTGGCGGTGGATCCCGCGGACGCAGAGGGGCTGCGCACGCAACTGCCCGTGTTCCTGTTCGACGTGGTGGTGCCGGACCTGCGTGCGGCGCACGTGGGCGGCCGGGCCTGGGTGAAGCTGGTGCTGGCGCCGGAGCCCCTGGGCTGGCAGGCGGTGCGCACCGTGCGGCAGCTGCTGCTGCGCGGTTTCAATCCCACCGGGCAGGCATGAGTTCCGCTGCCTGGCCTTTCCCCGGATTGGTGTGGGGCGCCTACCCGGAGCAGTCCCGCACCCGCGCGGCGCCGTCCCGCAAACCTCGTCTCACGCGGGATGCATTGGACCGTTTCGCCGACGCCGCGGCGGCCGCGGGCCCGGTCGATGCGGCGCAGCTGCCCGGGCGGCTGCAGGCCTTGCGCCAGCGCCCGCCCGCCGCGGACGACTGGCTGCTGCAGGCCGTGGTGCTGGCCGCGAGCGCGTTCACGCTCGCGAGCGGCTATGCGCCGCACCGCCAGCAACTGCTGGCGGCACGGGTGCTGCTGGACGAGCGCCTGGCCGAAATGGCCACAGGTGAGGGCAAGACCGCGGCGATCGCGATCGCCGCCGCGGTCGCGGCGCTCGCCGGCACGCCCGTGCACGTGGTGACGGCCAACGATTACCTCGCCGAGCGCGACGCCACGGCGCTGCGCCCTTTCTACGAGCACCTCGGCCTGCGGGTGGACTGCGTCCTGCAGCCCATGCAGGCCGCACGGCGGCGGCAGGCCTATGCCGCGGATGTCACCTACTGCACCGCGAAGGAACTGGCCTTCGACTACCTGCGCGACGGCCTGTGGCGACCGGCGGACCTGTCCGCGCTGGAGCAGCGTGCGCGTGCGGCGGTCGGGGCACAGTGCGCTGCGCAACTGGTGATGCGCGGCCTGTGCATGGCCATCCTGGACGAGGCCGACACGGTCCTGATCGATGAGGCGCGGGTGCCGCTCGTGCTGTCGCAGGGGGAAGGTTCCGCCGCCGAGGCGGCCTTCCATGGCGAGGCGCTCGCCGTGGCCCGGAACCTGGTCGCCGGCGAACACTTCGTCGCGCGCAGCGATGGCCGCACGGTCGTGCTGACGCCGCGCGGGCGCGAACAGCTCGCCGTATGGCCCGCCGCGTCCCACCCGCTGCTTGGCCACCGCGCGCACCGTGAGGCCGCCGTGGAGATGGCGCTCGTCGCGCTGCACGTGCTGCGCCGCGACCACGACTACGTCGTGCGGGACGGCGAAGTGGTTTTGGTGGACGAGACCACCGGCCGGGCCGCGCAGGGCCGCGCATGGTCGGCCGGGCTGCACCAGCTGGTGGAGCACAAGGAGGGGCTGCGCGCCTCGCGGCGCAACGGCACGGTCACGCAGATCACCTTCCAGCGCTTCTTCCCGCGCTACTTGCGCCTGGCGGGTGCCAGCGGCACGCTGGCCGAGGCGCGCGCCGAGATGCGCGAGGTGTACGGGCTGGACGTGGTGGGGATCCCGCGGCGCGCGCCTTCGCGCCTCGCGGTGCTGCCCACGCGCATCCTTCCGGACAGTGCGGCGCTCTGGCAACAGGTGGCCGCCGAAGCGGCGCGCATCGCTGGTGGCGGCCGCGCGGTGCTGGTTGGAACGGAATCCGTGGCGCAGTCGGAAGCCCTGTCCCGCGTGCTTTCGGCGCAGGGCCTGGCCCACGAGGTGTTGAACGCGCGCCAGGACCGCGACGAGAGCCGGCTGATCGCCGCCGCCGGGCAGCCGGGGCGCATCACGGTCGCCACCAGCATGGCCGGACGGGGCACCGACATTTCCTGCGATGCGGCGGTGCTGGAAAAGGGAGGCTTGCATGTCATCCTGTGCCAGGTGAACGCTTCGGCGCGCATCGACCGGCAATTCCTCGGCCGGGCCGCGCGCCAGGCCCAGCCCGGAAGCGTGCGGCGCCTGCTGGCGGCGGATTTCCCCGTGCTGCGCCGGTGGTGGCCCGCGTGGTGGCTGCTGGCCGTCGCCCGGTGGCAAACCCTTGCAAAGCTGTCAAACCTCACGGTTTCGCTGGCCCAGGGCCGCGAATCCTTTACGCATCGTTACGCGCGTGTGAAACTCAGCCGTGTCGCCGATTCGCTGGAGCGCGACTTGACGTTCAGCCGGCAGGTGCAGCAATGAGAATCAACAGTCGTTGGGTGGTGGCCGCCGCGGGAGTCCTGCCCGCGGTGTCGCTCGCGCAGGCGCTGGGGTGCCTGATCGAGCCCTGGCGGGTGTCCGACGTGGGCTCGCCGGTCATCGGCGTGGTCGAGACCACCGTGGTGGAACGCGGCGAGCGCGTGCGCGCAGGCCAGGTGCTCGCCACCCTGCGCTCCGACGTGGAGCGCCAGTCCCTTTCGGTCGCGGAAAGCAAGGCCCAGGCGGTGGGCGAACTGCGCGCCGCCGAAGCGAATGCCGAACTGGCGCGGCAGAAGCTGGTTCGCGCGAGGGACCTGGCCGACCAGAACTTCATCTCCAGCCAGGCCCTGGAACAGGCGCGGGCGGAGGCGCTGGTCGCCGAGAACCGGCTTGCGCAGGCCCGCGAGCAGCGCAACGTCTATGCGCGAGAACACGAACTGGCACAGGCGCAGCTGGGCCTGCGCACCATCCGCAGCCCCATCTCCGGCGTGGTGGTCGAGCGCTACCTGTCCCCGGGCGAACGCGTGGAGGAGAAGCCGGTCTACCGCGTCGCCCTGGTCCATCCGCTGCGCGTGGAGGTCGTGCTGCCGGCGAGCGCCTATGCGACCGTGCGCGAGGGCATGAACGTGCGCGTCAGTCCCGATTTCCCCGGCGCGAGCCCGCGCGAGGCGAAGGTAACCCTGGTCGACCGCGTGATCGATGGCGCCAGCAACACCTTCCGCGTGCGCATGGAACTGCCGAACGCGGACTTCGCGCTGCCTGCGGGGTTGCGCTGCAAGGCGGACTTCGGCGGCGCGGGCGTCCGTCCACAACCCGCCCCGCCCGCGCCGCGCCTGGCGCCGCCACCGCGCTCCGACAACGCACTGCGCCTGCAGGCGGAGCCGGTGCTGATGCAGGCGCAAGGCGCGAGGCCTTGAGGCGCGCACCATGATCGCCTGGCTGCGCCGCTTGCACTCCGGTCCCCGGCGGCACCATGTGCCGGTGGCGGAGAGCCTGGAGGCGCGGCTCCTGTTCTCGGCCGACCTCGGCGGCGTGCTGGCGGCTGGCGTCGATCCTGCAGCTGCAGAAGTGCGTACCCTGGACAGCGCAGGTGAGTACGCGGCGATGGCTGCCGTGGCGGCGGACGAGGCGCCCGTCGCCGTGTCCGACGCCTTCACCACGGCGGAGGACGACAAGCTCATCCTCAGCCCGTCTGATTTGCTGGGGAACGACACCGACCTGGAAGGTGCCGAACTGAGCATCGTCAGCGTCGGTGACGCCACCAACGGAACGGTGCGCCTGAACGGCAATGGCGTCAATGGCACCGTGCAGTTCGAACCCGCCCCTGACTTCCATGGAACGGCGACGTTCACGTACGTGGTCACCGACGGCGTCAACGAGACGACGGGGACCGTGACCATCACCGTCACGCCCGTGAACGATCCCCCTGTCACCACTCCGGTGAGCCTGCCCGGCATGGCGGAGGACGGCGGCACCATTCTGATCACGCCCGCCGGCCTGCTCGCGAACGCCAGCGACGTGGAGGGGGATCCACTCACGCTCACGGGCCTCGTGGCGAATTCCGGCACGCTGGTGGCGAACGCCGACGGCACGTGGAGCTTCACGCCAGCCGCCGATTTCAACGGCACCGTCACCTTCAGCTACGCCATCAGCGACGGTGCGGCCGACACGCCCACCACGGCCACTCTCGTGGTGGCGCCCGTGAACGATCCGCCGTCCACGCTGCCCGTCACGCTGCCGGCGATGGCCGAGGACGGCACCATCGT
>SEAY01000194.1 GCA_004144865.1 Comamonadaceae bacterium | reverse complement strand
CATGATGGTGATGTACGGCGGCACCGTGGTGGAGAGCGGCTCGACCGCGGAGGTGTTCGGCAACCGCATGCACCCGTACACGCTGGGCCTTTTCGCCGCGCGGCCGGGGCTGCACAGCGTCAAGGGCAGGCGGCTGGCGACGATCCCGGGCACGGTGCCGGAGCTGGTGGACCTGCCCAGGGGCTGTCCGTTCGCGGGACGGTGCGCCTGGACCATTCCCGAGTGCAATGCGCAGGTACCGCCACGCTTCGAGGTGGAGCCGGGGCATGACGCACGCTGCATCCGGCTGGATGCGGTGGCCGGGAGCGCCCCCACCCCAACCCTCCCCCAAAGGGGGAGGGAGGAAGCCACGCCATGAGCGCACCGCTGCTGCAGGTCGAGAACCTCCACAAGGCCTACACGTTGCCGCGCGAGAAGCTGCTGCAGGCGCCCGGCCAGGTGCATGCGCTCAACGGCGTGAGCTTCACCATCGAGGCCGGGCGCAGCCTGGGCATCGTCGGCGAATCGGGCTCCGGCAAGTCCACGCTGGCGCGCCTGGTGATGGCGCTCGACGCGCCGACCGCGGGCCGCGTGCAGCTGCTGGGGCGCGACCTGCATGCGCTGCCGCGCGAGGAGCTGCGCCTCGCGCGCCGCGATTTCCAGATGGTGTTCCAGGATCCCTACGGTTCGCTGGACCCGCGCCAGACCGTGCAGCGCATCGTGTGCGAGCCGCTCTCCGCGCAGGGCGGCGTCTCGCGCGACGAGCAGCACCAGCGCGCCCGCGAGGCACTGCAGGCCGTGGGCCTGCGCGCCAACGACCTGGGCAAGTACCCGCACGAGTTCTCCGGCGGCCAGCGCCAGCGCATCGCGATCGCTCGGGCGCTGATCACGCGGCCGCGCCTGATCGTCGCCGACGAACCGGTGAGCGCGCTGGACGTCTCCGTGCAGGCCCAGGTGCTCAACCTGATGCAGGACCTGCAGCAGGAGTTCGGCATCACCTACATGCTGATCAGCCACGACCTCGCCGTGGTGCACCACCTGTGCGACGAGGTCGCGGTGTTGTGGCAGGGCCGCATCGTCGAACAGGGGCCGCCGGAGCGCCTGTTCACGGCGGCGGAACATCCGTACACCCGCACGCTGGTTGCCGCCGTCCCCGAGGCCGAGCCCCCGGTCATCCCTCTTGCAAGAGCCGGCTGATCTGGCCGATGATGAACCATCAACAACGATCCACTCTCCCTGGAGCCATGCCCATGAAACGCCGCAGCGTCCTCACGCACACCGCCTCCCTCGCCGCCCTGGCCACCCTGCCCGCGGGCGTGCTCGCCCAGGGCCGCAAGGACTCGATCGTGCTGGCCATGACGCTGGAGCCGAGCCCCGGCCTGGACCCCACGGGCGGCGCCGCCTCCTCGATCGCCGAGATCACGCTCTACAACATCTACGAGACGCTCACCAAGATCAATCCCGACGGCTCCGTCACGCCGCTGCTGGCGGAGAGCTGGGAAGTCTCGCCGGACCTCACCACCTACACCTTCAGGCTGCGCAAGGGCGTGAAGTTCCACAACGGCGAGCCCTTCAACGCGCAGGCGGTGAAGTTCTCCTTCGACCGCGCCGGCGCGGAAAAGAGCACCAACAAGGACAAGCGCACCTTCGCCGCCCTCACCACGCGCGCCGTCGACGAGCACACCGTGGTGGTGCTGACCAAGGAGATCGACCCCGACTTCCCCTTCCTCATGGGACAGGCCACCGCGGTGATCGTCGAGCCCAAGAGCGCGGACGGCAACATGACCAAGCCCGTGGGCACCGGCCCCTTCGTGCTGGACAACTGGGTGAAGGGCTCCTCGATCTCGCTGAAGAAGTGGCCGGGCTACCGCAACGCGAATGCGATCCGCCTGAACCGCGCCACCTTCCGCTTCATCCAGGACCCGGCCGCGCAGGTGGCCGCGATGCTGGCCGGCGACGTGGACGCCTTCCCGCGCATCACGCCGCGCAGCGTGGCGCAGTTCCAGGGCAACAACCGCTTCCAGGTGGTGGTGTCCGGCTCGCGCGCCAAGACCATCCTCGCCATCAACAACAAGAAGAAGCCCTTCGACGACGTGCGCGTGCGCCGCGCCGTCGCCATGGCGGTGGACCGCAAGGCGGTGATCCAGGGCGCGGGTGACGGCTACGGCGTGCCGATCGGCAGCCACTACCCGCCCAGCGCGCCCGGCTATGTCGACACGACCGGCGTGACCCCCTTCAACCCCGACCGCGCGCGCGCCCTGCTGAAGGAAGCCGGCGTCACGGGCCCGCTGGAGGTGACGATCACGCTGCCGCCGCCGCCTTACGCGCGCCAGGGCGGCGAGGTGATCGCCTCGCAGCTCGCCAAGGTGGGCATCAACGCGAAGCTGCAGAACGTCGAATGGGCGCAGTGGCTGTCCAACGTCTACGGCGGCAAGAACTA
>SEAY01000116.1 GCA_004144865.1 Comamonadaceae bacterium | reverse complement strand
CGCTGTGCAGCCCCGGCCGCGCGGCGAAAAGGCCCAGCGTGTACGGGTGCATGCGGTTGCCGAACACCTCCGCGGTCGAGCCGCTCTCCACCACGGTGCCGCCGTACATCACCATCATGCGCTGCACGTTCTGCGCGATCACGCCCAGGTCGTGCGAGATCAGCATCAGGGCCATGCCGCGTTCGGCCACCAGTTCGCGGATCAGGTCCAGGATCTGGCGCTGGATGGTGACGTCCAGCGCCGTGGTGGGCTCGTCGGCGATCAGCAGGTCGGGCCCGCAGGCCAGCGCCATCGCGATGGTGATGCGCTGCCGCTGCCCGCCGGAGAACTGGTGCGGATAGGCATCGATGCGCTTCGCGGCATCCGGAATGCCTACGCGGTCCAGCAGCGCGATCGCCTCCTTGCGCGCGGCGGCGCCCGAAAGCCCGCGGTGCAGCCGCAGCGGCTCCGCCACCTGGCGGCCCACGGTGTGCACCGGGTTCAGCGCGGTCATCGGCTCCTGGAACACCATGCCGATGCGGTCGCCGCGCAGCTCGCACATCGCGCGCTCGCCACGGCCCACCAGCTCCTGGCCTTCGAAGACGATGCTGCCGGTCACGCGCGCGTTCTCGGGCAGCAGACCCAGCAGCGCCATCGCGGTGATCGACTTGCCGCTGCCCGATTCGCCGATCAGGCCCAGCGAGGCGCCGCGCTCCAGCGAGAAGCTCACGTTGCGCACCGCGAAGGCCGGGCCGCGGTGCGTCTGCAGTTCGACCGAGAGGTCGCGGACTTCGAGCAAGGCCATCTAGCGCTTCCTCGCCAGTCGCGGGTCGAAGAGATCGCGCAGGCCGTCGCCCAGCAGGTTGAGTCCCAGCACGGCCAGCGCGATGGCGACGCCGGGGAACACCGCCAGCATCGGCGCCTGGAACAGCAGCGTCTGCGCTTCGCTGAGCATGCGGCCCCAGGAGGGCTGTGGCGGCTGCGTGCCCAGGCCCAGGTAGGAGAGCGCGGCCTCCGCCAGGATCGCGATCGCGAAGCGCACCGTCGCCTGCACGATCAGGATGGAAAGGATGTTGGGCAGAACGTGCTCCATCGTGATCGCGAAGCGCCCCTTGCCGCAGGCCCGTGCGGCGAGGATGAACTCACGACCCCACACGGCGTTGGCCGATGCGCGCGTGATGCGCGCGAAGGTCGGGATGTTGTAGATGCCGATCGCGATGATGGCGTTGACCATGCCGGGGCCGAACACCGCCGTCAGCATGATGGCCGACAGGATGGCGGGGAAGGCGAAGCCGAAATCGGCCAGGCGCATGATGCCTTCCTCGACCCAGCCGCGCCGGGCCGAGGCCAGCAGGCCGAACGCGGTGCCGATCACGAGGCCGATGCCCACGGCGATCAGGCCGACGGCGATGGAGGCGCGCGCGCCCACCAGCAGCAGCGAGGCGATGTCCCGTCCGAAGGCGTCGGTGCCCAGCCAGTGCGTGCCGTCCGGCGCGCGCAGCTTCAGGTCCATGTCGATGCCGTAGGGATCGTGCGGCGTCCAGACGTACGACAGGCCGGCCGCGACCACCAGCAGCAGCGTGAGCACCAGCCCGATCATGAAGCTGGGGCTGCGGCGCGCGCGGCGCCAGAAGCCGGGGGCGGGCGCAGGCGGAGGCACCGCCGTTTCGAGCACGGCACTCATATGTCGCTGGCCTTCACGCGCGGGTCGATGACCGCATAGAGGATGTCGACCACGAAGTTCACGATCACCACCATGGCGGCCAGCAGCATCACGCAGTTGCGCACGACGATCAGGTCGCGGTTGGAGATGGACTGGAAGATCAGGCGCCCCAGCCCGGGGAGGTAGAACACGCTTTCCACCACGATGGTGCCCGCCAGCAGCTCGGCGAACTGCAGGCCCATCACGGTGATCACGGGAATCAGCGCATTGCGCAGCACGTGGCCCCACAGCGTCGCGCGCTGCGAGACGCCCTTGGCCCGCGCGGTGCGCACGAAGTCCTCGCGCAGGACTTCCAGCACGGCGGAGCGGGTGAAGCGCGCGAGGATCGCCGCCTGCACCACCGCGAGCGACAGCGCCGGCAGCAGCAGGGCGCGCAGTCCCGGCAGGATGCCTTCCTCCCAGCCGGGGAAGCCGCCCGCGGAAAACCATCCGAGGTGCACGGAGAACAGCAGGATCAGCAGGATGGCGAACCAGAAGTTCGGGATCGCGATGCCGACCTGGGTGAGGCCCATCACGCCCACGTCGCCCAGCTTGTTGTGGCGCGACGCCGCGTAGATGCCGGCGGCCAGCGCCAGCACCGTGGTGAACGCCATCGCGAGGAGGGCGAGGGGCACGGTGAGCGACAGCCGCTCGAGCACCAGTTCGGCCACGGGCGTGCTGTACGCGTAGCTCGTGCCCAGGTCGCCGCGCAGCATGCCGCCCATCCAGTCCCAGTAGCGCTCCCAGCCGGGGCGGTCCAGGCCCAGCTTGCGCGCCATCGCCTCCACGGCATCGGGAGCGGCGTCCGGGCCCATGATGATCTGTGCCGCGTTGCCGGGGAGGATCTCCAGCACCAGGAACACCACCACCGAGGTGCCTACCAGGGTCGCGACCAGGGTGATCAGCCGCTTGAAGAGGAACAAGCCCATGCAGCGGCGGATAATGCCAGAACCGTACCAGGAGTCCCGCCCGCCATGGCATTGATGATTACCGACGAGTGCATCAACTGCGATGTGTGCGAGCCGGAGTGCCCGAACGAAGCGATCTTCCTCGGCCCGGAGATCTACGAGATCGACCCGGACCGGTGCACCGAATGCGTGGGCCACTTCGACGAGCCGCAGTGCGTGCAGGTGTGCCCGGTCGCCTGCATCCCGCTGGACCCGCAGCGCGTGGAAAGCCGCGAGACGCTGTGGCAGAAGTACCAGCGGCTGATTGGCCAGGCGAGGAAGGATGCGTCGCCGGTCCCGGCGGCGGGGGACCAGGAAGCCGCGGCCGCGCCGCTCCCGGAAAGCCCTGGATTCCCGCCTGCGCGGGAATGACGTCGTCGTCCCCGCGCAGGCGGGGACCCAGGAGGACTCTCGTCGTCCCCGCGCAGGCGGGGACCCAGGGCGTCTATTTCTTCTTGCCCGAACCCGGCACCGATGCCGTGAAGGTCTCAGGCTTGCCGCCGGCCTTGCCCTTGCCCTTCTTCTTCTCCGGCACCGCCTTCGGCGCCTCCACCGGCGCGATCACGATGGTCTTGGGCGCGTTCTTCTCCTGCGCCAGCCGTGCCTTCTCCAGCACGGCGGCCCGCTTCTCGTCGACCAGGACCGCCTTCTCGGCGCGCGCCGCCTCCGCCTTGCTGGGCGCAGCCGCCGCCTCGAAACTGGTGCCGCCCGCGCAGGGCTGCGTGGAGTAGCTGTTGCCGCAGCGCCAGACGGTCTGGGCGCCGGCCGCGCTGGCTGCCAGCGCCAGGGCGGCAGCGAGGATCAGGTTCTTCTTGGTCACGGTCTCCTCCTCTCCGGGTGGTGGGGAACTCAGGTTCCTTCGGGTCGCGGTGGCTTGGGCCGCGGCGCCTTGTGCGTGTGGACGACCACCGTCGCCTTGTCCATTTCGCCGGCCAGCATGGCCGGCACCGCCTTGAGCGTGCGGGCGACGCATTCCTCGATGGCGGTGCGCTGCTCCGGCGCGGGCTTCTTCAGCACCCAGTTGGTCACCTCGGACTTCACGCCCGGATGGCCGATGCCGATGCGCAGCCGCCAGTAGTCGCCCGTGCCCAGTTGGGCGTGGATGTCGCGCAAGCCGTTGTGCCCCGCGTGGCTGCCGCCGAACTTGAGCTTGGCCTGGCCGGGCACCACGTCGAGTTCGTCGTGGACGACGAGGATCTCCTCGGGCGCGATCTTGTAGAAGCGGGCCAGCGCCGCCACCGACTTGCCGGAGAGGTTCATGTAGGTCTGCGGCTCCAGCAGCCACACCGTCTGCCCGTGCACGTTGGCGCGCGCCACCAGGCCGTGGTAGCCGCGGTCGTGCACCAGGTGGACCTTGAGGTCGCGCGCGAGTTCGTCCACCCACCAGAAGCCGGCGTTGTGGCGCGTCGCCTCGTACTCGGGCCCGGGATTGCCCAGGCCCACGAACAGCTTGATCATGATCTGCGGAAGATAGTGGGGAAGCGCCGCGGCGCGGAACGACTATTGTCACCACGCGGGCAAGAAAAAAGCCCGCCGAGGCGGGCTTTGTGGATCCTGGCTTTCGCCAGGATGACACGTCATGCGCGGCGGCGCCGCGCGAGCCGTATCACTTCTTCGCGGCCGGGGCCTTGGCGGCCGGAGCCTTGGCAGCCGGCTTCGCAGCGGCTTCCTTGCCGCCCTTGGCCGGGGCGGCCTTGGCATCGGCGGCCGGAGCGGCAGCGGCGGCGCCTTCGGCAGCCGTCTCGGCCGACTCTTCGGCGGCGCTCGTCACCACCGACACCAGCACCGGGTTCGGCTTGCCGTGGGTCACGGCCTTCACGCCCTTGGGCAGCTTGATGTCGTTCAGGTGCAGGGTCATGCCCTTCTTCAGGCCCGACAGGTCCACCTCGATGAATTCCGGCAGGTCGGCGGGCAGGCAGGAGATGTCCAGGTCGTTCACGACCGGGTTCACCAGGCAGTGCTCCAGCTTGACGGCCTCGGACTCCTCGGCGCCCTTGTAGTGCACCGGCACCCTCATGTGCAGGCGGGTGTTGGCGTCCACGCGCTGGAAGTCCACGTGCTGGACCTGCTGGCGGAACGGGTGGTACTGCACGTCACGCAGCAGCACCTTGGCGGTCTTGCCGGCCAGGTCCATCTCGAGGATGGAGGAGTGGAAGGCTTCCTTCTTCAGGGCATGCCACAGCGCGTTGTGATCGAGCTCGATCAGTTGCGGCTGGCCCTCGCCACCGTAGACGATGCCGGGCGTCTTGCCCACGTTGCGGAGACGGCGGCTCGCACCCGTACCTTCCGACTTGCGCTCGAAAGCGACGAATTTCATGACTGACTCCATTCAGGAACCCACCGCGACCAGTGCGGTTCCGTTGCAAAAAGCCTCCCGCGAAGGAGGCGGCGATCTCAGAACAGGTTGACCTGGTCCGAAAAGAGGCTCATCACCGACTCGCCCTTGGCGATGCGCTGGATCGTCTCGGCGATCAGCGGCGCCACGGACAGCTGGCGGATCTTGGTGCACGACCGCGCGGTGTCGGACAGCGGGATGGTGTTGGTCACCACCACTTCGTCGAGGGCGGCACCCTTGGCGATGCGCTCGATGGCGGGGCCCGAGAAGATCGGGTGCGTGCAATACGCGTAGACGTTCTTGGCGCCGCGCTCCTTGAGCACCTCGGCCGCCTTCACCAGCGTGCCCGCGGTGTCGATCATGTCGTCCATGATCACGCAGTTGCGGCCTTCGATCTCGCCGATCACGT
Source organism: Comamonadaceae bacterium (assembly GCA_004144865.1). Taxonomy (GTDB): domain Bacteria; phylum Pseudomonadota; class Gammaproteobacteria; order Burkholderiales; family Burkholderiaceae_C; genus Ramlibacter. The sequence goes on along the minus strand of SEAY01000116.1, from coordinate 5,617 downwards.
GCATCACTTCCGACACGTTGGCCTTGGGCCGGCGCTTGTCGATGATGGCGAGGTCGGTGTTCAGCTGCTTGGCCAGCGCGCGGGCGCGCACCACGCCGCCGACGTCCGGCGAGACCACGATCAGGTCCTCGTAGTTCTTCTGGCGCAGGTCGCCCAGCAGCACCGGCGAGGCGTAGATGTTGTCGACGGGGATGTCGAAGAAGCCCTGGATCTGGTCGGCGTGCAGGTCCATCGTCAGCACGCGCGCCACGCCCACGGTCTCCAGCAGGTTGGCCACCACCTTGGCCGAGATCGGCACGCGGCTGGAGCGCGGGCGGCGGTCCTGGCGGGCATAGCCGAAGTAGGGGATCACGGCGCTGATGCGTTCGGCCGAGGCGCGCTTGAGCGCGTCGACCATGATCAGCAGCTCCATCAGGTTCTCGTTGGTCGGGGCGCAGGTGGACTGCACCACGAACACGTCACGCGCCCGCACGTTGGTGTTGATCTCCACGGTGACTTCACCGTCGGAGAAGCGGCTCACCGACGCGGCCCCGAGCGAGATGCCCAGGTGGCCGGCGATCTCTTCCGCCAATGCCGGATTGGCATTGCCGGTGAACACCATGAAATCGGGGGTGGGAGGAGAAGCCTGCATGAGGAACGCTGTCTTGTGACCCAACTAAACGGTTTGGCAGGGGAGGAAGGACTCGAACCCTCGCATGCCGGAATCAAAATCCGGTGCCTTAACCAACTTGGCGACTCCCCTACACGGGTCTGACGCTGCGAACAGCCTCAAACCGAATCGTCGCTGGGTGCCCACCCGACCAGCGGATGAGCCTCCATATTGCCGCATTCCCGCACCACCCAGCCCGCGGGAGCCTGCGCCAGGGGTTTCCCCCGCGGCAGCAGCGCGAAAACCGCGCTGCCCGAGCCGGTCATCCGGCCGCTCAGCCCCTGCGAACCCAGCCATTGCAGCGCCTGCTCCACATCGGGACAGAGCTGCCGCGCTATCGGTTCCAGGTCGTTGTGACCAAAACCGAAGTGGTTTGCAGCAAAGCCCGAGATTGTAGCACTGTCGCTGTCCCGTTTCAGCGCGGGGTGCTGGAAGATGTCCTTCGTGGCCAGTCCGCGCGGCGGTTTCACCACCGCGAAACGCGCCGGCGGCACCTCGATGGGGGTGATGTCCTCGCCTATGCCTTGCACCCAGGCGTTGCGCCCGCGCAGGAAGAAAGGCACGTCGGCGCCGAGCGCGAGGCCGATCTTCTCCAGCGCCGGCAGGCCCAGGCGCAGGCCCCACAGGCGATTGAGCGCGAGCAGGCAGCTGGCCGCATCGGAAGATCCGCCGCCGAGGCCGGCTTCCGCGGGCAGGCGTTTCTCCAGCTGGATGTGCGCGCCTTCGGTGCAGCCGGTGGCCTGCTGCAGTGCGCGGGCGGCACGCAGCGTCAGGTCGTCTTCAGGAAGCGGCGCGGCGAGGTCCTCGCGGCTGAGCTTTCCGCCCGCGCGCCGCTCGAAGTGCAGCGTGTCGTGCCAGTCCAGCAGCATGAACACCGACTGCAGCAGGTGGTAGCCGTCGGCCCGCCGCCCCGTGATGTGCAGGAACAGGTTGAGCTTCGCCGGCGCGGCGACGTCGTGGAGCGCCTGCATGGCGGCTCAGCGCTCGAAGAGCACCCGCAGGTCGGCCGCGGGCGGCGGGGCGTTGCGGCGCGCGCGCAGGCGGCCTTCGGCAACCTGCGTGACGTCGGCCTCCCAGCCCGCGACGGGTGTCGGCCGGCCGGAAAGCCAGTCGAACAGCGCGCCCAGCGGGATCTCCGCGCCGGTGGCTTCCTGCGCCAGCGCTTCGACGGAAGGGAACTGGCGCACATTGCCGCCGGAGCGCAGCGTCGCGTTGCCCGGCGCCCAGGCCAGCACCGCCACGGTGCCGCCGAGCGGATTGGTCAGCGTCAGCTCGCCCGCTTCCGGCGCGCCCTTGAGCTCGAAGCCGGCGGAGAAGGACTGGCTGGCCTGGCCTTCGACGGTGAGCGCGAGGCGCCCGTTCCAGGCCTGCATGCCTGCCGGCGTGGGCGTGCGCGGCGGAATCGCGCACCCGGCCAGCAGCACGGCGCACAGCAGCAGCCAGGAGCCGGAGCGCAGCACCCGCATCATGGCCGCGCCTTGAAGCGCTTGATGGTTTGCTGCAGCGTCTCGTTCTCGGGATTCAGCAGCAGCCCGTCGCGCCATGCCGACAGGGCCTGGTCACGCTGGCCGAGCGTCCAGAGCACTTCGCCGATGTGCGCCGCGATCTCCGCATCGGGCCGGTCCTTGTACGCGGCCTGCAGCAGGCGCAGCGCCTCGGCGCGGTTGCCCATGCGGAATTCGACCCAGGCCAGGCTGTCGGTGATGAAGGGGTCGCCGGGCGCGTGTTCCAGCGCCTTCTGGATCAGCTCCTTGGCTTCGGGCAGGCGTTCGTTCCGCTCGGCGAGCGAGAAGCCCAGGGCGTTGTACGCATGGTGGTAGTCGGGCTTGGCGGCCATGATCTGGCGCAGCAGCCGCTCCATGCCGGGAAAGTCGCCCATCTTCTCGGCGATCATGGCCTGGTCGTACATCAGGTCGGTGTCGCCGGGCTCCTTGGCGAGCGCCTGCCCCAGCAGCTCGTGCGCCGCCTTGAACTGCTTGTGGTCGCGCAGCAGCGCCACCTCCGCCGACAGCTTCATGCGGGCGTCCGCCGGCGTGCGCTCGGGCAGGGCGCGCAGCAGCTTGCGGGCGTCGGCCATGCGACCCTGGCGCGCGAGGATGGAAGCGCGGCGGTTCTGGGCCTGGATCAGGTCCTGCGAGTTCTCGATGCGATCCAGCCAGGCCATCGCCTGCGGGAAATCGCGCCGCTTCTCGGCGATCTGCGCCAGCGAGAGGTAGGCCTGGGCGGTGGCGCGGCCGCGCTCCTCCGCCGGTTGGGAGGCGGCGAGCTCCAGGTACTTCTTCAATGCAGGTTCGGCGGCATCGAGCTGGTTTTCCTGCGCCAGCAAGGTGCCCTGCGCTAGCCAGGCCTCGGCGAACTCCGGGCGCTCGCGCGTGACCACCTGCAGCTGCTGCAGCGCCTCTGGGCTGCGGTTGGCGTCCAGCAGCGCACGTGCATAGCCGACGCGCAGTTCGGGCAGCGGCTGGCCGGCCATGTAGCGGCGCACCAGCACTTCGGCCTCGGGCTGCTTCGGGTCCATCATCTCCAGGGCCAGCAGCACCGGACCCTCGGACTTGGGGTCGACGGACAGGCCGCGCCGGGCGGCCTCCAGTGCGCCGGCCGGGTCCTCCGCGGCGAGCCGCAGGCGACCCACGGTGCTCCAGGCGGCCGCGCCGGTCGCAGGGGCTGCCAAGTATTCGGCCAGCGCCCTCTCCACCGTCGCCGCGGCCTGCTTCTTGTCGGCGCTGCGCGCGTACATGCGGCCCAGCGCGGCGATGAAGGCGGGGCGGTCGGCGGCATCGACGAGCGCCAGCTCGGTCTTCAGCGGCTCCACGCTCTCGGGCAGGCGGTTGAGGGCCACCAGGATCTGCAGCACGTAGCGGTTGGCCTCGCGTGACTGCGGGAAGGCCTGCTTCCACGCGCGCGCGGCCTGCAGGGCCGCGTCGCCCGAGCGCGACTGCAGTGCGAGTTCGACGGCGCGCTGGTACAGGGCCGGGTTGGCGGTCTTGCGCGCGGCGTCGAGGATCAGGGCGAAGCCGGCCGATGGCTCGTCGGTGCGGACGTTGAGTTCGCCGAGCAGCAGCTGGTAGAAAAGCTCGGCATCCAGGCCGCTGTCCGCGCGGTTGATGATGACCGGCGACGACTGGGAGAACGCCGGCGCCGCCATGGCGCAGACGGCGAGCACGGCCGCGGCGGCCGTGTGGGGAAGACGCTTCATCAAATCATCATAATGCGAAGCCCTTTCGCCATGCCCGAACTCCCGGAAGTCGAAGTCACCCGCCGCAGCTTTGCCGAGCGCATCGCGGGAGCCCGCGTGCTGGCGGCGCGCGTCGGCAAGCCGCTGCGCTGGCCGCTCGGGTGCGATCCGCAGGCGCTGGTGGGGCGCACCGTCACGGGCGTGCGCCGGCGCGGCAAGTACCTGCTGGTGGACCTGGACGAGGGCGTGCTGCTGGTGCACCTGGGGATGTCCGGCAGCCTGCGCTTCGACCGCGACGTGCCCGCGGCGGCGCTGCACGACCACTTCGACCTCGTCACCTCTCACGGCGTGCTGCGCCTGAACGACCCGCGGCGCTTCGGCGCGGTGGTGTTCTGCACCGGCGAGGCGGCGCCCGAAGCCGTGAAGCTGCTTGGCAGCCTGGGCGTCGAGCCGCTGACGGAGGACTTCGACCTCGACGCCTTCCATGCTGCCCTGAAGAAGCGCCGGGCGCCGATCAAGCAGGTGCTGCTGGCGGGAGACGTGGTGGTGGGCGTCGGCAACATCTATGCGTCGGAGGCGCTGTTCCTCGCGGGCATCCGCCCCACGGTGTCCGCCGCGCGCATCAGCCGCCCGCGCGCGGCGCGCCTGCACCAGGCGATCCGCGACGTGCTCGCGCGGGCCGTGGAGAAGGGCGGCAGCACCCTGCGCGACTTCTCCAACGCGTGGGGCGAGAGCGGCTACTTCCAGCTCGAAGCCATGGTGTACGACCGCGCGGGCGACCCCTGCCGGGTGTGCGGAACTCCCGTGAAGATGATGCGCCAGGGCCAAAGAGCGACGTATTTCTGCCCACATTGCCAGAAACACTGAGGGTTACCCGCAGTGGAAAAAGGGTCGGATGCTATAGTCAGCCGACGGGGCGGAGAACCAGTGGCAGCAACCTTCAACGAGCAGTTCGACCAGCATGGCGTGTGGCGACGCGAGTTCGCCCTGCGCCTGAAGCTGCTGTCGGAATGGCTGAAGGACCACGACCTGCGCGATGCCGCCATCGAGGAGCGCCTGCGCCGCCTCGAGGGCCAGATGCGCTCCGACAAGGTGATGGTCGCCTTCGTCGCCGAGTTCTCGCGCGGCAAGTCGGAACTGATCAACGCGATCTTCTTCGCCGGCTACAAGCGCCGCATCATGCCGGCGAGCGCCGGGCGCACCACGATGTGCCCGACGGAGCTGGGCTACGACGCGGAAGTGCCGCCTTGCCTGCGCCTGCTCCCCATCGAGACGCGCCTGCAGACGCAGCCGCTGATGGAGTGGCGCATGGTGCCGGAGAAGTGGCACCGCGTGGACCTCGACGTCAACGATCCCGCGCAGCTCGCCCAGGCCTTCGAGAAGGTTTCCGAGGTGCGCCACGTCACCCTGGAGGAGGCCCGCGCGCTGGGCTTCTGGCACGACGACACCCCCGAGGACAACCCCATGGTGGGTTCCGACGGCATGGTGGAAGTGCCGCGCTGGCGCCACGCCCTGATCAACATCGCGCACCCCCTGCTGAAGCAGGGGCTCGTGATCCTGGATACCCCCGGCCTCAACGCCATCGGCGCCGAGCCGGAACTGACGGTCAACCTGATCCCGCAGGCGCACGCCGTGGTGTTCATCCTGGCCGCCGACACCGGCGTGACCAAGTCCGACCTCGCGATCTGGCGCGAGCACCTGATCGCCGAGGACGACGGCGACGCCGCCTCGCGGCTGGTGGTCCTGAACAAGATCGACACCATGTGGGATGCGCTGAGCACGCCCGCGCAGGT
>SEAY01000115.1 GCA_004144865.1 Comamonadaceae bacterium | reverse complement strand
CCGATGAAGGCCGGCAGCACGATCACCTCGCGCGACAGCCAGGAGGTGCGCCACATCGCGGCGGCACGCCAGGCGCGCAGCGGATGGCCCAGGTGGAGGAAGGACGCGGCCAGCCCCGCCATCAGCAGCGCCATGGAGAGCGCGAGGCCCGACAGCAGGAACGGACTGGCGGGCGCGAGGCCGCCGGCCAGCACGGCCAGCGCGAGGACCACGGCCAAGCCTTGGCCGAAGCCGGCGAGCACCGTGAAGAAGACCACCGACCAGGCAGGATTCACGCGCCCTCCCCGTCGTCGCGTGCCGCCGCCGGCGAGCGCCGCGGCAGGTAGCGGTTGGCCGGCTGCGTCTCCCACTCCGGCATCAGCTCGTAGCCGCCGCGCTCGGCGATGGCGCGCGACACCGCCGACTGCGGATCGGCGACGTCGCCGAACAGGCGGGCGCCGGTCGGGCAGGCCTTGACGCACGCCGGCTTGCGATCGGCCTCCGGCAGCGCGTGGTCGTAGATGCGGTCGACGCAGAGCGTGCACTTGGTCATCACCTTGCGCTCCTCGTCGAACTCGCGCGCGCCGTAGGGGCAGGCCCAGGAGCAGTACTTGCAGCCTATGCACTTGTCGTAGTCCACCAGCACGATGCCGTCGCTCTTGCGCTTGTAGCTCGCGCCGGTGGGGCACACGGGCACGCAGGGCGGATCCTGGCAATGCAGGCAGCTCTTGGGGAAATGCACCGTGTCGGTGGCCGGGAAAGTGCCGGCCTCGTAGGTCTGCACGCGGTTGAAGAACGTGCCGGTGGGCGAAGCGCCATACGCCGACAGGTCGGCCAGCGGCCCGGCGGCGCCCGAGGTGTTCCACTGCTTGCAGGAAGTGACGCAGGCATGGCAGCCGACGCAGACGTCGAGGTCGATCACCAGCGCCAGTTGCCGGGCCAGCGTCGGCGCCGCCGCCTCCTGGGCCAGGGCCGCTTCCGGGTCGCGTCTCATGGCGTCCTCCTTCCGGCGAAGTAGGCGAGGATGTCGCGGCCACCGCGCGTACCCGGCGCTGGCGGCACCTGCGCCACCTGCGGGAAGGTCTCCGCGCTGTCGTCGATGCCCGCGGGGCGCAGGCGCACCCGTACGTCGTACCAGCCGGCCTGGCCCGTGACCGGATCCGAATTGCTCATGCGCCCGCCCGGCCGCGCCGGGTCCGGCAGTTCGCTGGAGATCACGTGATTGAGCAGGAAGCCCTGGCGCGATTCGTCGGCGTCGCTCGCCAGCCGCCACGCGCCCTTGCCCTTGCCGATGGCGTTCCAGGTCCACACCGTGCCGGGCTCGACCGCCTCGCTGTAGCGCAGCATGCAGCGCAGCCGGCCCCAGCGGCTTTCCACCCAGGCCCAGCCGCCGTCTTCCACCCTGGCGGCGCGCGCCGTGGACGGATGCACGTGCAGGTAGTTGTGGCTGTGGATCTGGCGCAGCCAGGCGTTCTGCGAATCCCACGAGTGGTACATCGCCATCGGCCGCTGCGTCACCGCGTTGAGCGGATAGGCGGCCCGGTCGGTCGCCGCGTCCTCCAGGGGCGCGTACCAGAACGGCAGCGGGTCGAAGTAGGTGGCGATGCGTTCGCGCAGGTGGTCCGGCGGCTGGCGGCCGCGGGTCTTGCCCTGGGCGGCCAGGCGAAAGCTTTGCAGGCAGTCGGAATAGATCGCGAGCTGGATCGGATCGTTCTTCTGCCGCCAGCCCTTGTCCTTGGCGAAGTCCAGGTAGGCGCGGTTCCAGTTGCGCATGTACTGCAGCTCGTCGCCCAGGTGGTGCTGGAACACGCAGTTGTTGGCCGCGTACATCTCCCACTGCCTCGGGTTGGGCGCGCCACGCAGGTGCTCGCTGCCGTCGGCACCGCGCCAGCCCATGAGGAAACCCACACCCGGCTGCGGCTGGAAGTTGACGATGAAGTCCTGGTAGCCGATGAACTTGCGCCCGCCCTCGGGCGTGGTGAAGGCCGGCAGCTTCAGCCGCGAGGCCAGTTCCACCAGCACTTCCTGGAAGGGCTTGCAGCCGGGCGGCGGCGCGACCACCGGCTGCCGGATGGAATCGACCGGCCCGTCGAACTCGGAGATCGGCCGGTCCAGCATGCTCATCACGTCGTGCCGCTCGAGATAGGTCGTGTCGGGCAGCACCAGGTCGGCGAAGGCCACCGTCTCGCTCTGGAAGGTGTCGCACACCGCGATGAACGGGATCATGTACTCGCCGGCGTGGTCCTTGCGCGTGAGCATCTCGCGCGAGGTGAGCGGATCCATGCTGGAGTTCCACGCCATGTTGGCCATGAACAGCAGCAGCGTGTCGATGCGGTACGGATCGCCGCGCGCGGCGTTGGCGATCACGTTGTGCATCATCCCGTGCGCGGCCAGCGGGTGCTCCCAGGAGAACGCATGGTCGATGCGCATCGGCGTGCCGTCGGGCAGGATCGCCAGCTCCTCGGGGCTGGCGGGAAAGCCCAGCGGCGCGGCGTTCAGCGGCGTGTTCGGCTTGATCTGCTCGGGGTCGTTGAAGGCCCGGTAGTTCGGCACGATGTGGCGCGGGTAAGGCGCCTTGTGGCGAAAGCCGCCGGGCGCATCGATCGTGCCCAGCACCGTCATCAGCACCGCCAGCGCCCGCACGGTCTGGAAGCCATTGGAGTGCGCGGCCAGCCCGCGCATCGCGTGGAAGGCCACCGGCCGCGCCTGCGTGCTCGCGTGCCGCTTGCCCCACGCGTCGGTCCAGGGGATCGGCAGCTCGAAGGCTTGCTGGAAGGCGGCGCTGCCCATCTCGGCGGCCAGCCGTTCGATGCGCCGCGACGGAATGCCGGTGATGCGCGAAGCCCAGTCGGGGGTGCAGTGCTTGACGCGGTCCATCAGCAGCTGGAAGGCGGGCGCCACGCGGGTGCCGTCGGCCAGCGTGTAGTGCCCCTCCAGCGCCGGCTCCATGCCGTCGGCGATGCCCTCGGGATAGGCCGCGACGGCGCGGCCGCTGGCGCGGTCCCACACCAGCTTGTTGTGCGGATTGCGGCCGTCGCCCGGCGGCCCGGCCGCGGCATCGAAGGCGAACAGGCCTTCGCGCTCGCCTTCGTCCAGCACCACCAGCTGCGGCGCGTTGGTGAAGCGGCGCAGGAACGCATGGTCCACCTGCCCCGTGCGCACCAGCTCGTGCAGCAGCGCCATCAGCAGCGCGCCGTCGGTGCCGGGCTTGATGGGGATCCACTCGTCGGCGATGGCGGAGTAGCCGGTGCGCACCGGGTTGATGGAGATGAAGCGGCCGCCGGCGCGCTTGAAGCCGGAGATCGCCGCCTTCAACGGATTGCTGTGGTGATCCTCCGCGGTGCCGAGCATCACGAACAGCTTCGCGCGCTCGAGGTCGGGGCCGCCGAACTCCCAGAAGCTGCCGCCGACCGAATAGATCATGCCCGCGGCCATGTTCACCGAGCAGAAGCCGCCGTGCGCCGCGTAGTTGGGCGTGCCGAACTGGCGCGCGAACAGGCCGGTGAGCGCCTGCATCTGGTCGCGCCCGGTGAACAGCGCGAACCGCTTGGGGTCGGTGGCGCGCACGCGCGCCAGCCGTTCCTCCAGGATCTCGAAGGCGCGCTCCCAGGAAATAGGCTCGAACTCGCCGGCGCCGCGTTCGCTGCCCGCCTTGCGCAGCAGCGGCTGCGTGAGGCGCGCCGGCGACTGCTGCTTCATGATGCCCGCCGATCCCTTGGCGCAGATCACCCCCTTGTTGATCGGGTGCTCCGGGTTGCCGTCGATGTAGCGCACCTCGCCGTCGCGCAGGTGCACGCGGATGCCGCAGCGGCAGGCGCACATGTAGCAGGTGGTGGTCTTCACCTGCGTGGCGCCGGCCGGGGCCGCCAGGGGATCGTGCAGAGCAGTCATCAGAAGCGCTTGCCCCAGGCCACGCCGAAGGAGAACTGCCGCATGCGGATCGTCTCGGTGCCGCCCGCGCCCGGCCCCATCACGGCGTTGAACAGCGACGGCCCGCTTACGGTGCGGCTGGGCGCGTACATGAACGCGGCGGTGAGCTCGCTGTCCTTGGCCAGCGCGTAGGTGAAGCCGGCGGTGTAGTGGTTGGTCATCACGCCGGGCGCGATGATGTTGAAGGTGATGTCGTTCGACGTGATGGGGTTGCGGCCGCGGTTGAAGCCGGCACGCAGCGTGGTGCGCGCATTCATCTGCCAGGCCGCCCCGAGCTTGAACACGTCGACGTCGCGCCAGCCGAAGCCCGGCCCGTTGTCCGCGCCCAGGGGCGCGGCCGCCGCGCTCGGGTTACCCACCGACGGCACGTCGGAGTAGTTGATGCGCTGCCAGTCGGCCGCCAGCGTCCAGCCCGGCGCCGGCGTGAAGGCCACGCCGAGGCTGTAGTTCTCGGGGATGTCGAATTCACCCTGGCCCGCGAACAGGCCGGCGTACTTGTCGAAGCGGCGCATGCTGATCTTCGGCGAGTACGAAGCCCCCACCGTGACGGCATCGGTCAGCCGGCCCATGTAGCCGAGGCGCACGCCCACGCCGGTGGAGCTGTCGTAGCCGCGGTTGGTGACGTTGCCGGGCGATTGCGTGAAGGGCGGGAAGCCGGGCGCGTTGTCGAACGCCTGCAGGCCCTCGGCCTTGAAGCGCTGGTAGGCGAGCAGCAGCGAGGCGCCCACCGAATGACGCGGCGCCAGCTTGTACGACACGGTCGGCGCGACGACCAGCTGCATCAGGTCGACCCCGGCGCCGCCGGACCCGCACAGGATGTTGGCCGGGCCGGCGCCGCAATTGAAGTCGCCCTGCGGATAGCTGGTGTTCATGCCGCCGTTGCCGTACACGGTGACACCCAGCGCCAGGTCGCTGTTGATCATGCGGTTGTAGCCGAACTCCGGCACCAGGAACCATTCGCGGCCGCTGTCCACGCGGCCGTTGAGCGTGGGGAATCCGGCGCCGCTGCGCTCGGCCGAGCGGCGCGGGCTGAAGACGTCGGCCCCGACGTCCAGCCGCGAGCCGGCCCACACCATGCTGGCCGGATTGGTGGCGCCGCCCATGCTGTCCTGCGCCAGCGCGGTGGCCGTGCCGCCCATGCCCTTGGCCTTGAGGCCATAGCCATGCGGGAAGTAGCCGTTGGTGGCGAAGGCGGGAAGGGCCGCGAGCGTCGCGGCGATCGGGGCCAGCCTGGCCAGGCGTTTCAGGATTCTCATTGCGGTTGTCTCCGTCGTCGTTGTGGATGAAAGGTGGCGCGCTACCAGAACACCTGCAGCCGCCCTTCGTGCAGGCGGCAGTCCCACTCGCGCAGCGGCTGGTCGCCGTGCGCGGTGCAGGCGCCCGATGCGGCGTCGAACTGCCAGCCGTGCCTGGGACAGGTGAGCGTTCCGCCCTCCAGCGCGAGCTGCGGGATGTCGGTGGACTGGTGGGGGCAGCGGCTGTCGAACACGCGCCAGCGTTGCGCACCGTGGTGCACGAAGACCGCGCGGCCGTCGCACTCGATGCGGCGCGTGGCACCCTCGGGGATGCCTGCGGCGTCGGGCAGGTCGTGCCAGTGCGGCTGCACTTGCACAGCGCCGGCAGCGAACGCGAACTCCGGCAGCTCCATGGCGAGGATCACGTCCACCGCCCACACGATCTTCGCCAGCCCCAGCGCCGGGAAGGCCATCAGCAGCGCATCGAGGATCTCCTCGCCGCTGCAGCCCTCGCGCAGCGCCCGCACGAGGTACTGGCGCAGGCCGCGCTCGGTCTGGGCGTGCACCTTGGTGATCACCGAGATCAGGTTGCGCGTCTTCGGGTCGAGGCGGGTGCCGCAATCCTTGAGGAAGGAGAAGTAGTGGCCCATGGCCTCGGGACGGGCCTGCACCAGGAATTTCAGCGCGTCGCTCACGCCACCACTCCCGAGGCAGCGCCGACCAGCACGGCCGCCTGCAGCAGGCACAGGGCGAGAAAGGCGCGGTCGCGCTGTGCCAGGTAGAGCGGCACCAGCGCCAGCAGCGCCGGCGCCGAGCATCCGGCGAGGATGGCGATGCCGGCCAGGCCCAGCATGTCGCCGCGGTGCAGCAGCGCGAGCCAGCCCCAGCCGCTGGGCGTTCCGGTCTGCGCCAGGTACACCGCGACCGGCTGCGACCAGTACCGCGGCAGGTCCTGCGGGGCCACCTGCGCCGGCAGCCATCCGGCCAGGTAGGCGAGGAAGCTCACCGCCAGCACGCCGATGCCGATGCGCGCACCCCACTCCAGCACCCGCGCGTAGCGCAGTTGCGGCGCGCTCTGCGCGGTCATGCCGGTCGTCGCCATGACGGCGCTCATGGCCACAGCCCCGTGCCCTTCAGCAGCGCCCGCGCGCCCGCGAACAGCAGCACCCCCAGCACCAGCCGGCGCACCACGCGCGCGTCCACCCGGTGCAGCAGTCCCGCGCCTATGCGCGCGCCCAGCATCATCCCCAGCACGGAAGGCACCGCGATCATCGGCAGGACGGCGCCGCGGTGCAGGTACACCCAGGCGGCCGAAGAGTCGACCAGCGACAGCACCACGCCCGACGTGCCCGCCGCGAGCTTGAGCGGCGTTCCCATCAGCAGGTTCAGCACGGGCACGTTGGCCCAGCCGGCGCCGATGCCGAACATGCCGGCCAGCACGCCGATGCCGGTGAAGGCCAGCAGCCCGCCGGCCGTGTGATGCACCTGCCATTGCACGGTGCGGCCGGAAGCCCGGTCGACGAACACGCCGTGCAGCGCCAGGGCGCGCGACAGCGCATCCGGCCGCGCGACCATCGGCTGCTCGCTGCCCCGCGACACCAGCATCACCGCGACGATGCCCAGCACCAGGCCGCCCAGCAGCGTCTGCACCACCGCGGGCGGCAGCGCCAGCCCGAGCAGCGCACCGGCGATGGCGCTCGCCGACGCCAGCAGCGCCAGCGGCAGCGTCAGCCGCAGGCTGCCGAGCCCGTGACGCAGCAGCATGGGACCCGAGGCCAGCGCGCTCGCCAGCGCCACGAGCAGTCCGGCGCCGCGCACGAAGTCGAGGTGGAAGGGGAAGAAGCTGCCGACGATAGGCACGAACAGCGTGCCGCCGCCTATCCCCGCCGGGACCGCGACGATGCCCATCACGAAGCAGCAGGCGAACAGCGCCAGCGGCCAGACCCACCACGGCGCCCCGGCCATGGCAGCGCCGGTGGCGGCGTGCGCGGACGCCGCGGCGGCCAGCACGCCGCAGGTCACCAGAAAGACATTGCGCAGCATCCGGGCATTAGGCGCAGCGCCCGCCGGCGCGTCTATCACCGCGAAGAGTGGAAACCCACTACCCATGTGGGTAGATCAGTGCGTCCGCATGCCCGGAACTACGGGTACGCCCCATGTTCCTTGGCACCGCAACCGCGCTTGAATGCATTGCATCAGTGACCACTTATGCAGCACCGGGCGCTTGGGCGCCCGTCCAACGCTTGGACCACGCTCCCCGCTCCACCGCCGCGCCGGCGCCACCGGCGATCCTGGCGGAGATCACCGCCGACCTCGCGGCGGGCGAGGACCTGCGCGCGCTGCTGCAGCGGTTCCTGGAGCCGCTGGTGCGCCTGGCGCGGGCGCGGGCCGGCACGGTGCGCATGGTCTCCGACGACGGCGAGCGCTTCGAGCTGGTCAGCACGCTCGGCCTGCCCGGCTCCCTGAGCGTCACCGAACAGATGGTCGACCGCCACTGTGGCTTCTGCGGCCAGGGCCTGGAAGAGGGGCGCATCGTCTGGACCGCCGACCTGCGCAGCTGCGCGCGCCGCACCGGCGAGCCCGCGTTCTTCGGCGAAGGCTGCCACGGCGCCCTGGCGGTGCCCCTGCGGCACGGCGGCCGCGTCCTCGGCATCTACAACCTGTTCTTCGAGCAGCGCCACCGGCCGGATGCGGCGGTGCTCGCGGTGCTGCGTTCGGTCGGCGAGCTGCTCGGCCTGGCGCTGGAAAAGCACCGGCTGGAAGCGGAGAACCTGCGCTCGACGGTGGCGCACGAGCGGCAGCTGATGGCGGCCGAGGTGCACGACTCCATTGCGCAGGACCTGACCTTCGTCAAGATGCGCCTGCCCTTGCTGCGCGACGCTATCCAGGCCGGCAACCAGGAGAGCGCCTTGGCCTTCCTCGAGGACATCCGCGAAACGGTGGGCGACGCGCACGCCAGCCTGCGCGAGATCGTCACGCACTTCCGCACCGGGATCGACCCGCGGGGACTGGACGTGGCGCTCGATGCCCTGGCGACGCGCTTCAGCGCGCGCACCGGCATCGCGCTGCAGGTCGATGCCCGCCTGGCGGAACTGCGCCTGCCGCAGCCGGCGCAGCAGGAGGTGTTCCACATCGTGCAGGAGGCGCTGGCCAACGTGGAGCGGCATGCCCATGCGCGGCACGGCTGGCTGGGCCTCGAGCCGGGCCTGGACCGGGTCGAGCTGCGCATCGAGGACGACGGCGTCGGCAGCACGGCGCCCAACAGCGAAGGCGCGGCCGGCGCGTCGCACTACGGGCTGCACATCATGCGCGAGCGCGCCCAGCGCATCGGCGGCACGCTCGCCGTGGAGGCGCGGCCCGGCGGCGGCACCCGGGTGCGCCTCTCGCTGCCCCTGCCGCATCCCGGAGACACGCCATGAACGCGCCGCCGCTGAAGATCGTGCTGGTGGAGGACCATTCCCTGTGCCGCAGCGGGCTGACCGACCTGCTGCAGCAGCGCGGCCAGATGCAGGTGTCCGGCACCGGCGATCCGGAGAAGGTGCCGGAGCTGCTGCGCGAGATGCAGCCGGACCTCGTGGTGCTGGACCTGCGCATGCCCACCACCGACGGCCTCACGCTGCTGCGGCGGCTGCGCGCCGCCGGCCTGCAGACGCCGGCGCTGATCCTCACCATGAGCGATGCGCAGGACGACTTCGCCGCCGCCCTGCGGCTGGGCGTCAAGGGCTACCTGCTCAAGGACATGGAACCCGAGGACGTGATCGCGGCGATCGGGCGGGCGGCCCGCGGCGAACTGGTCGTGGCGCCGCGCCTGATGCTCAAGCTCGCGCAGATGCTGGAGACCGACCGCGCGGGCGCGGGGCCGCGGGACGTGCTGGCCTCGCTGACCGAACGCGAACGGCAGATCCTGGAGCACCTGGCCCGGGGCGAGAGCAACAAGACGATCGCCCGCGCGCTGGACATCAGCCACGACACGGTCAAGCTGCACGTGCGGCACATCCTGGCCAAGCTGAACCTCAGCTCGCGCGTGGAGGCGGCGGTATTCGCCGTGGAGGCGCGCGCCGCGGCGGCCGCCGGCCGCTGAGCCGCGCTTCACCGGCGAATCGCGCCCCATCTCACTTCGGGCAGGCCGACCAGTCGCCGGGCACCTGGCCGACCAGCCGCAGGAAGTTCCCGAACGGACCCATGTTGCCCATCGCCTCCATCCGCGGCCCGTCGAACTGCAGCCGGCCCATCATCATGGCTTTCATCGGACCGTAGTCGCCCGCGCCCATCTCGCGCCAGCGCGGCGTCTCCGCCCACATCTGGTAGTCGGCGCCGGCGGCCAGCGCCTGCGTCTCGGCGGCGCCGCCCTGGACGCACTGCGCCTTGCCGTCCTTCAGCACGATGCGCATCTCCACGCGGGGGCTGTCCTGGCAGTCCGCGCGCCACAGCCGCATCACCTTGAAGCCGCGGCCGCCGTCGTTGCGCACCCAGCCGGTTTCCACCAGCTTGTCGGTGAGCGTGGCGTCGGCATTCCAGGCGGCGCACAGCTGCTGCGTCCACGGCGGGGACATGGCCGCTTGCCCTTGGGCAGAGGCGGGCTGCGCCAGCGCCGCGGCGGCGGCCAGCAGGACGAGGGGAAGCGCATGGTGCATGGGTCAGGCTCCGGCGGCAACGAGGGGACGGGTTTCGGCGGTGGCGGCGACGCCGGTGCGCGGCTCGAACCAGGCGAGCCGGTCGCGCAGGCCGACGACCTCGCCGACGATGGTGAGGCAGGGGGACTGCAGGCCGGCGCTCTCCACCGCCTCCGGCAGGGTGGCGAGCGTGGCGGCCACCACGCGCTGGTCCAGCAGGGTGCCGCGCTCCACCACCGCGGCCGGCCAGTTGGGCGGCAGGCCGTGCGCCACCAGCTGGTCGCAGATGTTCGGCAGCCCGGCGAGGCCCATGTAGATGACCACCGTCTGCCGGCGCCGCGCCAGCGCGGGCCAGTCGAGGTCGCAGCTGCCGTCCTTCAGGTGGCCGGCCACGAACAGGCAGCTTTGCGCGTAGTCGCGGTGCGTCAGCGGGATGCCGGCATAGGCGGCGACGCCGCAGCCGGCGGTGATGCCGGGCACCACCTCGAAGGGCACGCCGTGGTCGGCAAGCGCCTGCAACTCCTCGCCGCCGCGGCCGAACACGAAGGGGTCGCCGCCCTTGAGCCGCACCACGCAGGCGTATTCGCGCGCCAGGCGCGCCAGCATGCCGTTGATGTCCTCCTGCTGCACCGTATGCCGGCTGCGCTCCTTGCCCACGTAGATGCGGCGCGCGTGCGGGCCGATCATCGCCAGCACGTCGGGGCCGACCAGGTGGTCGTGCACGACGACGTCGGCCTGCGCCAGCAGCCGCGCCGCGCGCAGCGTGAGCAGTTCCGGGTCGCCCGGGCCCGCACCCACCAGGTAGACCGTGCCGCAGGCGTTCCGCGCGGCGGCGATCACGGCTTTCAGGTCGACGAACGCATTCATGGAAGTCCTCCTGGGGATCAGCCGCAGCTGCCGCAGCGCCCGCTGCCGCAGCCCCTCGCCTGGGTGCCGCAGCCGCCTGCCGCTGCGGGCGCCACGAAGATGAAGTCGTGCGTGCCGGTGTCGAGCTGCACGTAATCGAGCACGGTGCCGGCCAGGAGGCCCTGGCTGTCGGCGCCGACCAGCACCGTGAGGCCCTCGACCACCGTGACGGCGTCGCTGTCGGCGGGCTCGTCGAAGCCGAGCGCATAGGCGAGGCCCTCGTGCGTGGTGCGGGCCGCGACGCGCAAGGCCATGCCGGCGGCGCCGCTGCGGTCCGCGGCCGCGCGGATCTCGCGCGCCGCGGCGGAAGTGACCTGGAAGCTCATGACGCTCCTTTCAATG
>SEAY01000015.1 GCA_004144865.1 Comamonadaceae bacterium | reverse complement strand
CTCCCAGCCTGCCCTGCCTCTGCAGCAGCGACAATCGGCGCATGGCCCAAGGCAAGCGCATCTCCACCGACATCCCCGACGCTGTGGTGCAGGCCATCCAGGACCTCGGCGCCGCGGCGAAGGCGGCCCGCACCCAGGCCGGCGAGGGCCAGGCCGTCGCGGCGACGCGCCTGGGCGTGCACGTGCAGACCATCGGCCGCATCGAAGCCGGCGAACCCGGCGTGGCCGTCGGGCACGTGCTGGGCCTGCTGTCCCTGTACGGCCTGGCGGTGCAGGTGCAGCCATCGGACGCCGCCGCGCCATGAGCGTCGTCGGCGTGATCGACTTCGAGACCACCGGCCTGTCGCCGGCCATGGGCGACCGCGCGACCGAAGTCGCCATCGTCTTGCTGGATGGCGGCCAGGTCGTCGATCGCTTCCAGTCGCTGATGAACGCGGGCGTGCGCATCAACGCCTTCATCGAGCAGTACACGGGCATCAGCAACGAGATGATCCGCACGGCGCCGCCGGCCGCGGAGGTGATGGCCGACGCGCGCCGCTTCGTGCGGGGCGTGCCCCTGGTGGCGCACAACGCCTCGTTCGACCAGCGCTTCTGGGCCGCCGAGCTGGAGCGGCTGGGCCCCGACGAAGGCGCGGACCCTCCCTTTGCTTGCACCATGCTGCTGTCGCGCCGGCTGTATCCGCAGGTCGGCAGTTATCGGCTGCAGTCGCTGGCATCGTTCCACGCCCTGCCCTCGGCGGGCCGCGCCCACCGTGCGATGGCCGACGCCGAGGTCGCGGCCTCCTTGCTGTCGCGCATCCAGCAGGACATCCAGCGCGACTACCAGGTGGACGCGGCGCCGCATGAGCTGCTGGTGAAGCTGCAGCGCACGCAGCGCAAGGCGCTGCCGAAGGCGATCGAGGCCTACTTCGACGCGCTGCGCTAAGTTTCTCCCTCTCCCTTCCGGGGAGAGGGCTCGAGAGAGGGGCGCTTTCCCGGCGCGATCGTTGACGCGAGATCCATTGCGAATCCAGAATGGATCCACGATCAAGGAGCTCCCATGCCCAATCTGTGGATCAAGGACGTTCCCGAGGGCGTCGTGGAGGCCCTTCGCCAGAGAGCCGCGCGGAATCATCGATCGCTGCATGGCGAACTGATGGCCATCATTTCGGCGGCAGCCGAGCCGCCACGCGTCGCTGCCAGTCCCGTGGCCAGTCCGCTATTGCAGGGGTGGCGCAGGGGCACGCGAACAATCGAAGATTTCATCGAGGACCGGCGCCAGAGATATCCCGAGCCGGTGCGGGGCGGTCCCTTGGGCGTGGACATCATCCGGGAGGACCGGGACAGCCGTTGAACGGCAAGATGGTCGCGCACCTGGCCAAGCCAGGCTAGCGGCTTATCTCCCTCTCCCTTCCGGGGAGAGGGCTGGGGTGAGGGGCGCCCCTGCACACCGTTACACCCACGCCTGTCGAATTCCTCCACCCTCCTTCGTCGTCCCCTGGAGCGGCAGCACCCCCGCAGCCGCGCTACCCAAGGAGAACCCGATGAACTACGTAGATGGCTTCGTCCTCGCCGTCCCCAGCGCCAACCGCGACACCTACCGCCGTGTCGCCGAAACCGCAGCCGGCGTGTTCAAGGAGAACGGCGCGCTTTCCGTCGTCGAGTGCTGGGGCGACGACGTGCCCGAAGGCAAGGTCACTTCGTTCCCCATGGCCGTGCAGCGCAAGGCGGACGAGACGGTGGTGTTCTCCTGGATCACCTGGCCGTCGAAGTCGGTCCGCGATGAAGGGATGAAGAAGGCGATGGCGGACCCGCGGTTGCAGAAGGACATGAACCCGATGCCCTTCGACGGCCAGCGGATGATCTACGGCGGCTTCCAGGTGATCGTCAGCCAGTAGCGCTGCAGGGAGAACGACCATGCTCCAGGACTTTCCCATGTACGCGTACATCCCGGCGCGCGACTTGGCGCGGGCGCGGCAGTTCTACGAAACCAAGCTGGGCCTGCGGCCGAAGTGGGACTACGACGGCGGCGTGGTGTACGAGTTCGCCAAGGGCACCGCCTGCTTCCTGTACCCCACGCCCAACGCGGGCACGTCGCAAGCCAGCCAGGCGTTCTGGTCCGTCCGGGACATCGACGGCTTGATCCGGAAACTGAAGGCCAGGGGCGTCGTGTTCGAGGACTACGACATGCCCGGCGAGAGGAGCGCGGAGGGCGCGGTCACGGCAGGCGACGCCAAGGCGGCGTGGTTCAAGGACAGCGAGGGGAACATCCTGGCCCTGGTCGAGGACCTGCCGGCGCCAGCGCCCTGAGGCGCGCCAGTTGACGCACGTCAACCGGTTCCGGCCGCGGGGGGCTACTGTCCTCCCACCGGCTTCGGCCTGAACAGGAGCGCGTCGCGATGGACTTCCTCGACTGGGTCCGCGGACCCCTGCTGACCGTGGCGATCGCGGTCTTCCTGCTCGGCACGGCCTGGCGCCTGTGGGCCCTGTTCCGTCTTCCCGCCGCCTCGCCCGCCGGCATGCCGCGCCAGCACTTCGGGCGCTGGGCTGCCTTTCGCGGCGCCATGGGCCGGTTCGCCGTGCCCAAGGGATTCGCTCCCAGCGCCACGCTCGTGACGCTCAATCCCTATGCCTTCCACATCGGCCTGGCGGTGGTCGTCTTCGGCTACGCGCCGCACATCGCCTTCATCCGCCGGCTCACCGGCCTCTCCTGGCCGGCCCTGCCGGACGCGGTGATGTATGCCGCGGCCGCCGTGACCATCGTCTCGCTGCTGCTGGCCCTGATGTTCCGGCTGGCCGATCCCGTGCTGCGCAAGATCTCGCGTGCCGACGACATGATCACCTGGACGGTCACCTTCCTGCCCCTGGTCACCGGGATGGCGGTGGTGGGCGAGCCTTCGTCCGCGCTCCTGGCCAGCGACCATGCGATCTACCGCACGCCGCTGGCGCTGCACCTGCTCAGCCTCGAGCTCCTGCTGGTCTGGTTTCCCTTCGGCAAGCTGATGCACGCCTTCCTGGCGGTGCCGGCCCGCATGCAGCTCGCCACCTTCTTCGGCCGGCGCGGGGTGCGCGTATGACCGACATGAACGTGTTCCATGGCTTCCTCGCCGCCATCCGGCAGTTGCCGCAGGCCGCGCGCGTCGAGACCATGGACGACGCCGAGCGCGTCAAGCGCGCCAAGGGCGTGATGCGCAAGAAGATCGACCGCTCCCTGGCGCTCGACCTGGAAGCGTGCGTGAACTGCGGCTACTGCTCGGAGGCCTGCCACGTCGTGCGTGCGACGGGCGAGGCCCGATTTGCACCGAGCCGCAAGCTGGACCTGCTGCGCCGCTTCCATGCGCGCGAGTCGTCGGCCTTCGCGCCGCTCAAGCGCCTCTTCACCTCCGACATCACCGCCGCGGAGTTGCGCGAGTGGCAGGAGCTGGTCTACGACGGTTGCACCGAATGCGGCCGCTGCAGCCTGGTCTGCCCGATGGGCGTGAACACCGCGCGCGGCGTGAACGTCATGCGCGAAGTGCTGAGCGAGGCGGGCCTCGCGCCGGCGGAGCTGATGGCCGTCGCGCAGGAGCAAGCGGGCGCCGGCACGGTGTTCGGCGTCGGCCCGAACGAATTGAAGGAGGCGCTGCAGGCCCTGCAGGCGCAAGGCATCGACATCCCCGTGGATGCACCGCGTGCGGACGTCATGATGGTCACCACGGTAATCGATGTGCTGCTGTACCACGATGCGCTGGCCGCCACGGCCCGGATCCTGAACCACCTGGGCGTGCGGTGGACGATCCGCAGCGCCGGCTTCGAAGCCGCCAACTTCGGCCTGCTGGCGGGCGACGAGGCCTTGCAGCACGCCGCCAGCCGCCGCCTCATCGACGAAGCCTTGGCCATAGGCGCGAAGACGGTCATCCTGCCGGAATGCGGCCATGCCTATCCCGCGCTGCGCTGGGAGGCGCGGCTGGACGACGGCGGGCCGTTGCCTTTCGAGGTGCTGGCGGCTTCGGAGTACGTGGGCCGCGAGGTGCAGGCCGGCCGCCTGAAGCTGCGGCCGGTAGAAGGTCGCCCGCGCGTGACTTACCACGACGCCTGCAAGCTGGCGCGGCACGGGGGCGTGGTGCAGGAACCGCGGGACGCGCTGCGGGCGATCGGCGTCGATTTGCGCGAGACCATCCCCACCGCCGAACAGAACTGGTGCTGCGGCGGCGGTGCCGGCACCTTCCTGATCAATCGGGCGGCGCCGCTGCGCCACAAGGCCTGGGCCATCAAGCGCGAGCAGATCGATGCCACGGGTGCGGACACGGTCGTCATCTCCTGCGGCAGTTGCCGGCTGAACTTCATGGCCGGCGCGGAAGAAGACGCCTGGCCGGTGGAGATCCGCAGCCTGGTCGAGATGGTCGCCGCGCAACTTCCGGCATGAAGACGCGCGCTGCCGCCGGCGCCGGAGCTCGCCATGTGTGAGTTGCTGGCCGTGTCGATGTCGGAGCCGGCGCGGCTGACCTTTTCGCTGCACACGCTCGCGTCGCGCGGCGGTGGTGCCGATGGCCGCACGCGCGACGGCTGGGGCGTGGCCTTCTACCAAGCCAACGACGTCGCGCTGTTCCGCGAGCCGGGCGCCGCCGCCGACAGCGCGCTGGTGCGCTTCCTCGAGGAGCATGGCCCCGCCACCCGGCTGGCGATCTCGCACATCCGCCACGCCACCCGCGGTGCCGTGAGCCTGGCGAACACGCAGCCTTTCGTGCGCGAACTGGGCGGCCGCACCCACGTCTTCGCGCACAACGGCGACCTGCCGGGCATCAAGGACCGCGTGCCCCTGTCGCCCGAGGCTGCGTACCGGCCGGCGGGGGAGACCGATTCGGAGCATGCCTTCTGCGTGTTGCTCGAGCGCCTGCGGCCCTTGTGGGCGGACGGCACGGTGCCATCGCTGCAGGCGAGGCTGCAAGTGCTGGCCTCCTTCGCCGCCGAACTGCGCCAGCTGGGCCCCGCCAACATCCTGTACGCCGACGGCGATGCCGCCTTCGCGCACGGCCACCGGCGCATCCACCCGGAGACGGGTCGCATCGAACCGCCGGGCCTGTGGATGCTGCAAAGCCACCACCCACCGATCGCGATGGCACCCGAGGGAACCGGGGGCGTGGCGATTGCCGGGGCCGAACGCGCGGTGACCTGCATCGCCAGCGTGCCGCTCAGTGCGGACGGGTGGCGCCCGTTGGCGGAGGGAGAGCTCGTGGCCGTGCGTAACGGAGAGATCCTCTAGGCCTGCGGGATGCTGGTGGGCAGCAGGAAGCGGACGTGCACCTGCATGCCGGGAGCCGCTTCGGCCCAGATGCTGCCGCCGTGCGCCTCGATGATCGAGCGGCAGATCGACATGCCCAGGCCCGCGCCACGACGGTCGTCGTGCGTGGCCTGCCAGAAAGGCTGGAACATGCGCTCCATCTGCTCGGGCGACAGCGCGGGACCGGTGTTCGCCATGCCGAACAGGACGGCGCCGGGCTGCGACTCGACTTCCAGCACCACGCGGCCGCCGGGCGCGGTGAACTTGCATGCGTTGTCCAGCAAGTTCGCGAACACGCGCTGGATGCGCTCGACGTCCACCATCATGATCGGCATGCCCGGCTCGGCCTGCACCACGAGATCGACGCCCGCAGCCGCGAACGACGGCTGCGCCAGTTCCGCGGCCTTTCGCACCACCGCCTCCGATTCGATGGGGGTGAGCTTCAGCATCGAGGGTCCGGCATGTCCGACCGAGATCGCCAGGAGGTCGTCCACCAGGCCGGACATGTCGCGGGCGATCTCCCCCAGCGACTCGACGCGCCGCCGGAGCTCTTCGCCGCCGGGCAGTGCCAGCATCCTGCGGCTGCATGCGGCGGCGTGCAGCCTGAGGGCGTTCAGGGGATTGCGCAGGTCGTGCGCCACGGAAGAAAGGATGTGCTCGCGTTCGCGCACGGCGCCGCGCAGCTGCTCCTGCGTGTGGTACAGGGGCGTGACGTCCTGGTTCAGGGCCACCGCGCCGGTGATCTCGCCGCTCTCCGACCGCAGCGGCGCCGCCCAGTTCATCACCACCTTCATCGAGCCGTCGAACGCCTGGATGCGGATCAGTTCGCTCAAGGCCGTCTCGCCGCGCCGGACCGCGCGCGCGACGCCCCACTCGTCGGAGGCGATCGGCTGCCCGGTGTCGATCCACCATCCCTTGTACTCTTGAAACTCGTCCGGGCCGACGTAGCGCAGGCCGCCCCAGATCCGCTCGCCCTCGCGGTTGCCGAGGACCACCTTGCCGTCGCGGTCCGTGATGTACACGCCGACCGGCAACAGCTCGAACACGGTGCGGAACAGCCGCTCGCCCGCCTCCAGCTTCTCCTTGGCCTCGTACAGCGCGGTGACGTCCTCGTCCACGACGACGGCCCCGGTGATGTGGCCGGCGTCGTCGCGCAGGGGCGCCGCGCACTTCATGACCGTGCGAAAGCTGCCGTCGAAGCATTGCATGCGCACCAGTTCGTTGGCCACCGTCTCGCCGCGCGCCGCGCGCCGGGCCGGCCAGTCCTGGTGCTCCAGGGCCTCGCCGTTGCGCACCCACCAAGCCTTCATCTCGCCCTTGGTGGGGCCGTCCGGGTTGCCTCGCCACAGCTCGCGGGCCGCGCGGTTGGTACGGATCACCGTCCCCTGCGCATCCGCGACGCGCACGCCGGTGGGCATGAGCTCGAACACCGCTTCCATCAGCCGCTCGTTGTCACGCACGGCACGCTGCAGCCGCATGCGCTCCGTGACGTCCTGGAACACGCCCACCGCGCCGAGGACGCGGCCCTCGCCGTCACGGATCGGCCCGGAACTGGTGATGACGTGGCTCTGCGACCCGTCCTCGCGACGGATGATGAACTCGGTGGCCGCCAGGCTCTCGCCGCGGCGCAGCGCACGCATGGAAGGGAAATCCTCCAGCGGGACCTTCCGCCCGTCCGGATAGAAGATGCGGTCCGCGTACTGTTCCACGCCTGCATCCGGCGAGAGCGGCCCGCCCAGCAACTCATGGGCGGCCTGGTTGAATGTCGTGCGTCCGCCGTCCCCGAACAGCACGACGCCTACGGGCAGGCGATAGATCACCGCGTCGAGCCAGGCGCGCTCGGCTTCGACCTGCTGGAGCAATGCTTCCCGCTCGAGGTCGCGCGCGGCGCGGCGCCCCGGGGCGCGCACGAAGAAATGCGAGTAGCCACCGGCGGCGCTCGTTGCCGTGATCTCCACGTCGAGCCAGCTTCCGTCCTTGCGCAGCAGCTTCGAATCGCCGGGACGCACCAGGTCCGTCATGGGCAGGCCGACGATCTCTTCCTTGCCACGCTCCAGCATCCGTGCAGCAGCGGCATTGGCATAGGTGCAATGGCCGGAACTGTCGGCAACGAAGATGGCTTCAGGCGCGAATTCCACCAGGCTGCGGGCTTGCTCGGCTGGCAGGGCGTGGGTCGCTTCACAGTCGTGCGTTTGGTCCATGGCGAGTTCGGGGCAGTGCAAGGCGCAATCTTTCACGCGGCAGGTGGCGCCCGGTTGCTGCGGATCAAGCCGCGACGCATTGCCCTCCGTGATACCCCAGGAGCTCACCGCGAACGCAGGTAGTGCTACCTAGGTCGCGGCCCTAAGCGAGGGAAAGGCGCAAGCCCAGCAGCAAATCGCTGCGCCCCGCTTGATGTGGCGCAGACGGATCGGCTGTCCAGGCAGGAATATTGGCGGTGCCGCACCATCCTTCACGCCCGACCCGATGCCAAACCGTCCCCCGCTGCGCGAGCCCGACACCCATGCCCTCCTCGAAGCCGCGCCCGACGGCGTGTTCGTCGCGGACTTGCACGGCCGCTACATCTACGTCAACCAGTCGGGCTGCCGCATGCTCGGCATGGAGCCGGATGAAATCCTGGGCAAGACGATCTTCGACCTCATCCCCGAAGGTGACGCGATCCGGCTGGATGCCGCCAGGCGCGCGATGCTGGAGGGCCGCGCGCATGTGGAGGAATGGCTGCTGCGCCACAAGGACGGCCACTGGGTGCCGGTGGAGATCAACGCCAACATCCTGCCCAACGGCCAATGGCAGGCCTTCGTGCGCGACATCGGCGAGCGCAAGCGGCTGGAGCAGCAGGCGCACGCCGGCGAACGCACCCTCGCCGCCATCTTCGAGCTGCTGCCCGTGGGCGTGTGGATGACGGATCGCGAGGGCACGATCGTGCGCGGCAACGAAGCCGGTCGCAGGATCTGGGGCGGCGTCCGCCATGTGGGGCCGCAGAGCTACGGCGTGTACAAGGGCTGGTGGGCCGACAGCGGCGAGGCCATCGCCGGCGACGAGTGGGCGCTGGCGAGGGCGCTGTCCAAGGGCGAGACGTCCGTCGGCGAGCTGGTGCGCATCCAGTGCTTCGACGGCACCTTCAAGACCATCATCAACTCCGCGGCGCCGCTGCACGATGCGGACGGCCAGCTCGCCGGCGCCATCTGCGTCAACCAGGACATCACCGAGCTATATGAAGCGCAGCAGAAGCTGCAGCAGAACGAGGCGCTGTTCCGCACGGCGTTCGAGCTGCTGCCGGTGGGCCTCTACGTCAGCGACCGACAGGGCCACATCACCCACGGCAATGCGGCGGGCCGCAACATCTGGCAGGGCTTGCGGCACGTGGGGCCGGAGGAGTTCGGCGCGTACAAGGCGTGGTGGGCCGATACCGGCCTGCCGCTCGAGGCGGACGACTGGGCCCTCGCCCGCGCGGTGCGAGGCGGCGAGACGTCGCGCAGCGAGTTGATCCGCATCCAGTGCTTCGACGGCACGTTCAAGACGGTCCTGAACTGGGCGGCCCCCATCCGCGCCAAGGGCGGGGAGATCCTGGGTGCGGTGGCGGTCAACCAGGACGTCACGGCATTGGTGCGCACGCAGGAGCAGCTGCGCGGGGCCGTGCGGGACCGCGAGCACATCCTGGCCGTGGTGGCGCACGACCTGCGAAGTCCGCTGGGCAACATCGCGACGCGCGCGGCCGTGCTGGCGAAGAAGGCTGCCGCCGGCGCCGCCGGGCAGGAGTGCGCCGCGGCGGCCACGGCCATCGTGGAGGCGACGCGTCGCATGGCCGGGCTGGTGGACGACCTGCTGGCCATCTCCGTCGTTCGGTCCGGCGGCACGATGTTGAAGCTCGAACCCGTGCAGCCGGCGGACCTGCTTTCCATGGCCGCGGAGCAGGCGGGGCCGCGGGTCAACGAAGCGGGCTTGCAACTGGAGCTGCAGCACGAGAACAACCTGCCATTGATCCACGTGGATGCCAATCGCGTCATGCGCGTGTTCGGCAACCTGATGGACAACGCCATCAAGTTCACCGAGCCCGGTGGGCGCGTGGTGCTGCGGGCCGAGCCCGCGCCAGGAGGCGTGGTGTTCAGCATCGCCAACAGCGGCGCCCCGGTGCCGGTGGAGGACCTGGAGCGCCTGTTCCAGCCGTTCTGGCAAGCCGGCCGCGAGGACAGGCGCGGAGCGGGACTGGGCCTGTCCATCTGCCGATCGATCATCGAGGCACACGGCGGCACCGTCTGGACCGAAACCGCGCCGGGAACGCGGCTGAAGGTCATGTTCCTGCTGCCCCGCGGGCGGCCGGACACGCCGGCTGCTTCGCCGGCGGAGGGGCAGGCGATGGGGCTTTGAGCCGGCATCACGTGGCGCGGGCGAACAGCTCCGCCGCCCAATGCACGAAAGCCCGCTGACGCGCCGCCGCCATCAGGCCGGAGACATCGTGGAACTGGATGTCGCGCGGGTAGAGGCGGAAGTGGCTGCCACTGAAGCAGACGCACTGGCCCTCGGCGTCGGGCGAGGCGCTTCGCTAGGGACCCGTGATTCATCTTTGGCTGCAGGGCGCGCAGCCGGGCGGTCAGAAGGAGTGCTGATGAGTTAGAGTCGCCTCAGCAGGATGGGTCACAAGGGAGGAGAGGTGGGGCTGGCTGACCGCGACTACATGCGCGACCGAAGAGCGAATGCGGAAGCGCCATTCCGCCCGCCGGAGCAATCATCGACGTGGTTTGTCTGGATTGTCCTTGCCTGCGTAGCCATCTTGTTCCTGCTGTTCAAAGGCTTCGCCTGGTACGAGCAGCGTTTGACGCCATCGTCCGGCAATGTTTCTGTCGGGCCGGCTCGGCAAACGGAGGAGCCGAAGCAGGTCGTACCACCTCCGGCGGCGGCAGCTTCTTTGGAGAAGACGCCCGGTCTGGGGAAGATCCGCCGTTGCGATCGAAATGGCGCCGTGGAGTTTTCCGATGTGCAGTGCAAAGGCGAGTCTGTCGTAGTGTTGGAGCGGATGCCTGCAGCAAACGAATTCGCTTCATCGCAAGCGCCACAATCCGGTTCCAGCAGAAACCCGGGGCAGATCTTCCTTTGCCGCGGATACGACGATCAGATGTTCTGGGCGCAAGCGCACTGCAACCAACATCGCGCCCACATTGAGCGCATCGCGTACGTCCCGGCCGGCTTGCCCTTCGAACAGCAGGTGAAGCTGGCGAAGCAGCAGCGGGCGGAGGCCCAAGCGCGCGCCGAACCTGTGACGGCTCCTTCCTTGCCGAGCGTCAATCATGCGGCGAATCTCAAGCAAGTGTGCTCGGCACTCGAAGAGGAAATCAGAACCATCGATGCGCGTGCCCGGCAGCCTCTTTCAGCGTGGGAGCAGGACGCACTGGCTGCGAGGCGCAAGAAGGCAAGGGACGAGCAGTTTCGACTGCGGTGTGCCTGAGGGAGGCTTGTCCGTTGGCGCAGCCATATGAAATCGCGACGCTACGTGGGGGGGCGCTCGCAGAGAGTAGTGGGGCTCGACTTGGCTGATTGGTTGAGCCGTCGCGTCGAACACCCGGCTTCGCATACCATTTCGAGATGCAGTACCCCGTCCCCGTCCGCGCCCTCTGCGACTTCACCGCGCGGCGCGGGGACCTCGACCTCCGCTTCACTCCCACCCCCACTGCGCAGGACGGCATCGCGGGCCACCAGCTGGTCACCTCCCGCCGCGGCCCGGAGTACGAAACCGAGATCACCCTGCGCGGCGAGTTCGGCCCCCTGGTGATCCGCGGCCGCGCCGACGGCTACGACCCGGCGGCGAACCGGCTGGAGGAGATCAAGACCCACCGCGGCGATCTCGCCAAGCAGCCCGCCAATCACCGCCACCTGCACTGGGCCCAGGCCAGGATCTACGGCCACCTCCTCTGCCAGTCACGCGGCCTGGACACGATAGAACTGGCGCTCGTCTACTTCGACATCGCCAGCCAGCAGGAAACGACGTTCACCGAGGCGCACTCCGCCGAATCCCTGCGCGCCTTCTTCGAGGCGCAATGCGGCGAGTTCCTGGCCTGGGCGGAGCAGGAGCTGGCCCACCGCCGCAGCCGCGACGAACAGCTCTCGGCCCTCGCCTTCCCGCACCCGGCCTTCCGCACGGGCCAACGCGCGTTGGCGGAGGCGGTTTACAAGGGCGCAGCCAGCGGCCGCTGCGTGCTGGCGCAGGCGCCCACCGGCATCGGCAAGACGATAGGCACCCTCTTCTCGATGCTGAAGGCCGCGACGCCGCACAGCTTGGACAAGGTCTTCTATCTCACGGCCAAGGGCACGGGGCGGCAGTTGGCACTGGATGCAGCGGCGCAGATCACCGCCAGCGCACCGGCCCTGCGCCTGCGCGTGCTGGAGCTCACCGCGCGCGACAAAGCCTGCGAGCACCCCGACAAGGCCTGCCACGGCGACTCGTGCCCGCTGGCGCGGGGCTTCTACGACCGCCTGCCGGCCGCGCGGCTGGAAAGCGTGCAGGCGGGCTGCGCGGATGCCGAGGCGCTGCGCGTTATCGCGCGCACGCACCAGGTCTGCCCCTACTACCTCGCGCAGGAGCTCGCGCGCTGGGCCGACGTGGTGGTGGGCGACTACAACTACTGGTTCGATGGCAGCGCGATGCTGTATGCGGCGACGCTCACGAATGAATGGCGCGTGGGCGTGCTGGCCGACGAGGCGCATAACCTCGTCGAGCGGGGGCGGGCGATGTATTCGGCGACGCTGCAGCAGGCGGCGTTGCGCACCGCGCGGGCGACGGCGCCGCTGGTGGTGCGGCGCGCGCTGGACAAGGTGAACCGCGCGCTCAATGCGCTGCACAAGGCATATCCCGGGCCGGACGCTAGTCCGGAAGCGCTCCCCGCGAACTTCGTCACCACGCTCAAGCAGGCCAGCGCCGCGATGGAAACCCACTTCGCTGAATCCACGCCCGGTGCGGCGGATGCGGGGATGCAGCAGTTCTACTTCGACGTGCTGGGCTTCCTGCGCCTGGCTGAAGCGTTCGGTGCGCACTCGGTGCTGGAGCTCGCGGAGCATGCCGGCGCGACCGGCCGCACCGCCATCGCCCTGCGCATCCAGAACCTGATCCCGGCGCCCTTTCTCAGGCCGCGCTTCGCGGCGGCCCGCACGGTCACGCTTTTCTCCGCGACGCTCAGCCCGGCGCAGTACCAGGTCGACATGCTGGGGCTGCCCGCGGATACGGCGTGGCTCGACGTGGAGTCACCCTTTAGTTCCGAGCAGCTGCAGGTGCGCATCGTCAATCGCATCTCCACCCGGTATCCGGATCGGCAGCGCTCCGCCGCGCCGATCGCTCGTTTGATCGCCGACCAGTTCGCGGCGCAGCCGGGGAACTACCTGGCGTTCTTCAGTAGCTTCGAGTACCTGGATCTTGTCGCCACGGAGTTTCAGCGCGAACACCCGCAGGTGTCTACGTGGCTGCAGGGGCGCGGGATGGACGAGAGGCAACGCAATGAATTTCTCGCGCGCTTTGTGCCTGGTGGTGTCGGCGTCGGCTTTGCCGTGCTCGGGGGCAGCTTCGGCGAGGGCATCGACCTGCGCGGCGACCGCCTGGTCGGCGCCTTCGTCGCCACGCTGGGTCTGCCGCAGGTGAATGCGCGCAACGAGCTGCTCAAGGAGCGGCTGGAGGGCGTCTTCGGCGCGGGCTACGACTACACCTACCTCTATCCCGGACTGCAGAAGGTGGTGCAGGCGGCGGGCCGGGTGATCCGCACGCAGGAGGATCGCGGCGTGGTGTACCTGATCGACGACCGCTTCGCGCGGCCGGCGGTGCGGCAGCTGCTGCCTGCGTGGTGGCGCTTCGATGGCGCCGGAAGCGCCGCTACCCAGAGACCCTGAACACTGCAGGCCAGCGTACGAACGAGGGTCGCTGGCGCGCCAAAGCCCCGCGCGGCGGGCCGGAGGGCTCGCTCGCGCCGGGCCTCGCGGCGGCCATTGGCTTTGCCGTTCGGATCGCCGTCAGCCGCGGTCCGCGCGCGGATTGAGCATCGAGTTGTCGTTGGCCGTCGTGTCGCTGCTGCCGGCTCCCAGGGTGCGGGTGTCCATGTTGTCCTGGTCGCCCTGCGCGCCGATGTTCATCTCCACCCCGGGCAACCCGCGATCGCTGGCGTTCGTGCCGACGTTCACTTCGGTCCCGGGGACGCCCTGCTGCGAGTCCGCGGACTGGGCGGTGGTGGCGCTGCCTGACGTGGCAGCCGTGTCGCCGGCCGCGCCGGCCACCGGTGCCTGCAGCGCCAGCACGGATGCGGCGAGAACCGCGGCGACGGAAAGAGTCGAGTTGCGCTTGTTCATGAATGGCTCCTGTTTCGAGATGAGCCCATGGTGGCAACACCGGAGCGCGCCGGCCACCCGAGAAGGGCGACCTTTCGTGTCGGACCCATCGGGCCAGCGGCAAGTCGCCCGCCACGACTCACGCAGCGCCCAGCCAGGGCCGCTCCCCGAAGTACCTCTGCTCGAACGCCCGGATCGTCTCCGCGCTTTCCATCGTCAGCCCCACCGCATCGAGCCCCTTGAGCAGCATGTGCCGCCGCAGGGGGTCGAACTCGAAGCGCAGCGTGCGGCCATCGCCGGGCGTCACGATCTCCTGCCGCTCCAGGTCCACCGTCATCTCGCACTTCGACGGATCCGCCGCCAAGGAAAGCAGCCGATCGACTTCGACCAGCGGCAGGGTGATCGCCGGCACGCCGTTGCGTGCGCAGTTGTCCGCGAAGATGCCGCCGAAGGTGGAACCGATCACGCAGGCGATGCCCAGCTGGCGCATGCCCCACACGGCGTGCTCGCGGCTGGAGCCGCAGCCGTAATTAGGCCCCGTCACCAGGATCTTCGCCTGCGTCCAGGGGGCGCGATTGAGCACGAACTCGGGCCGCAAGCGCCCCGGTGCGGCGAAGCGCAGGTCGTGCAGGAAGCCCTCGGCCAGTCCGCTTTCGCGGTCCACGCCGCGCAGGAACTGCTTGGGCATGATCTGGTCGGTGTCGAGGTTCGCCATGGGCAGCGGCGCGGCCACGCCCGTGAGGCTTTTGAACGGTTGAATGCTCATCGCCCCTCCGGCAGCAGCTTGCGCGCGTCGGTCAGCGCGCCCGTTACGGCGGCCGCGGCGACCATCGCCGGGCTCATCAGGTGCGTGCGAGCACCGGGTCCCTGCCGGCCCTCGAAGTTGCGGTTGGTGCTGGACGCGCAGCGGTCGCCGGCCACCAGGTGGTCGTCGTTCATGGCGACGCACATCGAGCAGCCCGCCTGGCGCCATTCGAAACCCGCGTCGCGGAACACCTGGGCGATCCCCTCGGCCTCGGCCTGCGCGCGCACCTGCGTCGAGCCGGGCACGACCAGCGCGCGAACGCCCGCGGCGACGCGCCGGCCGCGCAGAACGCGCGCGGCATCGCGCAGGTCCTCGATGCGGCTGTTGGTGCAGGACCCGATGAAGGCATGCGAGATGGGCAGGCCGTCGAGCAGCTGGCCGGGCTGCAGGCCCATGTACTCCAGCGCGCGCTCGGCGCTTCGCTTCTTCGTCGCGTCGCCCTCGGTGGATGGATCGGGCACGACCATGTCGATGGACGCGCCCTGGTCGGGGCTGGTGCCCCAGGTGACCATGGGCGCGATGCCGGCGGCGTCCAGCGTCACCGTGCGGTCGAACACCGCATCGTCGTCGCTGCGCAGCGTGCGCCAGTGCGCCACCGCCTCGTCCCACGCGGCCCCCTTCGGCGCGCGCTGGCGGCCGTGCAGGTAGTCGAACAGCACGTCGTCGGGCGCGACGATGGCGCCGCGCGCCGCGGCTTCCACGCTCATGTTGCAGAGGGTCAGGCGGCCTTCCACCGACATGGCGCGGATCGCCTCGCCGGTGTATTCGATGACGTGGCCGGTGGCGCCATCCGCGCCGATCTGGCGGATCAGCGCCAGCACGAGGTCCTTGGCCGTCACGCCGAAGCCCAGCCGCCTCTGCACGTCCACGCGCATGGACTTCTGCACGGTGTAGACCAGCGTCTGCGTGGCCAGCAGGTGCTCGATCTCGCTGCTGCCGATGCCGAAGCCCAGCGCGCCCATGGCGCCATGCGTGGTGGTGTGGCTGTCGCCCGCGGCCATCACCATGCCGGGCAGGACGAGGCCCTGCTCGCTGGCGACGATGTGCTCGATGCCCTGGTTGGCGTCCAGCATATCGTACAGCTCGATACCGTGCCGACGGCAGTTGTCGGCCAGCATGCGCACCTGCAGCGAGCGCTCGGCGTCGGCGATGACCATCGTCTTCGCGCTGCGCTCGGGCGTGGTGGGGTTCACGTGGTCGACCACCGCAATGGTGGAGCGGGGCCGCCACACGGTGCGGCCGGCCGCATGCAGCGCCGCGAAGGCCTGCGGGCTGGTGTACTCGTTGAGGACCTGCCGGTCCACGTAAAGCAGTACCTGGCCCTTGTCGCCCAACGTGCGGACCGTGTGCGCATCGACGATGCGCTGGTACAGCGTGCGCGCCATGGCTACTTGTTCGCGGCCGTGGTGCCGGCGTAGGCGGCGGTGGCGGCGACGACCTCGTCCACGCGGATGTCGGCCTCGGTCACGCCCTCGGGCAGAACGATCACACCGTCGTCGTCGGCCACGAGGCGCCGGCCCGGCACGAAGGTGATGCCGCCGAAGGTGACCGGCACGTCCACCTCGCCCGCGCCCGTGCGCTGGCCTCGCTTGGGCACGGTGCCCAGCGCCTTGACGCCGATGTCCATGCCGTCGATCTCGTGGCCGTCGCGGATGGCGCCGTGGATCACCAGGCCGGCCCAGCCGTTGCGGCTGGCCACGCCGGCCATCACGTCGCCGAAGATCGCGCGACTGAGGGAGCCGCCGCCGTCGATCACCAGCACCTGCCCGTGGCCGGGCTGGTTGACGGCGTCGCGCATCAGGGCGATGTCCTCGTGCACGCGCAGCGTGCGGATGTTGCCGGCGAAGGCGCGGCGCTGGCCCCAGCCGCGGAACGACAGCGCGCAGGGCAGCGCCTCGTCGCAGGCGTCGCAGAGGTCGGATGTCTTGAGCGTCATGCCGGCGTCACTCCAGCGTGATCTTCGCTTCCTTGATCAGGCGGGCGAAGGCGGCGCTGTCGGTGGTGAGGAACTTCGCGAAGTCCTCGGTGGAACCCCCCATGATTTCGCCGCCCTGCGACGCAATCTTCTCCTGCACCTCGGGCATCTTCAGGATGGCCGCGATCTCGGTGTTCAAGCGCTTCGTGATGTCCGCGGGCATCTTCGCCGGGCCCATCACCGCGAACCATTGCAGCATCTCCGCGTTCTTCACGCCGGCCTCGGCCATCGTCGGCACGTCGGGCAGCAGGGGCGAGCGCTTGTCGCTGGTGATCGCCAGCAGGCGCAGCTTGCCGGCCTTGGCGTGCGTCATCACGTTGGGCGGGCTCTCGAAGTTCAGTTCCACCTGGCCGGACAGCAGGTCGACGATGGCCTGGCCGCTGCCCTTGTAGGGGATGTGCGTCATCTTCGTGCCGGTGGCGAGCTGGAAGCGCTCCGCCGCCAAGTGCTGGGCGCTGCCGCCGCCGGAGGAGGCGAAGCGCAGCTCGCCCGGCTTGGACTTGGCCAGCGCCACGAACTCGGCCACGTTCTTCGCCGGCACGTTGGGATTGACAGTCAGCAGCAGCGGCGTGTTGGCCACCGGGATGATGGGCGTGAAGTCGGTGAGGATGTTGTACGGCAGCTTCGGGTACAGCGCCGGCGCCACGGAATTGGAGTTGCTGTGCGCGAGCAGCAGTGTGTGGCCATCCGGCTTGGACTTGGACACGAGGTCTGCGCCCAGCGTGCCCGCGGCACCGGGCTTGTTATCAACCACGACGGCGGTGTTCAGCCGCTCGGAGAGCTTCTGGCCGATGAGGCGGCCGAGCACGTCGGTGAAACCGCCGGGGGCGAAGCCGACGATGATGCGGATGGGTTTGTTGTCGGGCCAGGTTTGGGCGGTTGCGACCGAGCTGGCGAAAGGGAGCGACAGGAGGGCAACTGCCAAAATGGCGCGGCGGGAGGGGGAGTTCATTGGGAGTGTCTCCGGATAGTTCTGGTGGAGATGGGATTGTGCCTGCGGGATTAGGGCACTTCACAGCTGCACGTTCGGTCCTAGCCGATCTGCAGCCGTAATATCGAGCGATCCATTCCCGTGGAGATCGCATTGAGCTCAGTATTTCAGTTGGGTGAAGTAAGCAGTAGCGCGGCCTACCGGCTCGCGCGTGAGGTGGTCATCCCCCGCCTGCGAGCCGAGGTGTTTCCTTTGAAAGGCGCCGAGCCCTTCAGCTTGCGCGATGAGATCTACGCCATCATGGACGATGAGGTCAGGAACGGCCGCATCACGCGCCAACAGTTGGAGGCTGGCGCCAAAGTAATGGCGAACGGGGCAACAGCGACCTTGGCTGCATTGACGCGGTACTACGCGTTGCATCTTCTCAAGAGCTGGGGCGAGGTTATGTCCACGGACGTCCGGGGCATGTTCGTCTTGTCCGACGTCGCCGTTGAGCAGGAGGAAGAGGAGGAGGCGGAAGAGGAGGGGCACATTCTCTCCGGCTCGATCTATGCCTACACCTTTCCCTCTTTGAAAGGCAGCATGATCAAGGTAGGCAAGGCGACGGGAGAGGTGCACGAGCGCATCAAGCAGCAGCTTGGCACTGCGAACCCTGAGGCGCCTGTTGTCCTCAAGGTCTGGAATGACACCAACATCGGCGCGATGGAAACCGCCATTCACGGCATCTTAAAGGCGCGCGGGAAGTGGGTCGACGCGCCGCGCGCGAAAGAGTGGTTCAGGGCCAGCGTCGAAGAAGTCGACGCGATCATTCACTTCGTGAAGAACGGATAGGCTACGTCAGGCGTTCGTGTGATACAGGGTTGACGCGTCACACGCCTTGCACTCCGCAAAGAAGTCTCTCCCCTGCTTTCGCACGCGCCCCTCAGCGCTGCACGCGGGGCATGAGAACTTGATGCCCGTGTTCTTGGCGCACGACCTACAGGCGAAGTAGTAGCCGAACTTCCCGTACTGTGCATCCAGGTCATGACCGCCGCAGTGTTTGCAGCTTTTCGCAGGCAGTGACCCGCGGGGCTCCTCCGCGGGCGGCTTCTGCTCACCGACCGAGTGAACCTCCACGACGTCATCGGCCGCCTTCGCCTCTGTCCTATTCGCAAGCGGCCGATGCACCATGCGCAGAAAATCGCAAATCGCACGGCGGTGTTCCGCAGTCAGAATTGCCGCATCCGTCTGGATCTTGGCCATGATCCGGTCAGGCACCTGGTCGGCCTTGCAGACCTCCGGCAGAGGTCCCGACGAGGGCCACTGGATCGTGCCTGAGTCGGAGATCGCGACGATCACATCGATGTCGATCCCATCGAAGAATCCCTTCTGCTTTACCGTGCGCGTCAGAAGCTCGCGCAGCAGCATCGCCTGCATCTTCCCCTGTGTGACGGGCGACCGCATGCCTTGCGGTTGCTTGTTGAACCACCGGATCCACTGTCCGTCGTCCTTGATCTGAACGCTGCCTGCGACGCTCTTGCTCTCGACGATCGTTAT
Source organism: Comamonadaceae bacterium (assembly GCA_004144865.1). Lineage (GTDB taxonomy): Bacteria > Pseudomonadota > Gammaproteobacteria > Burkholderiales > Burkholderiaceae_C > Ramlibacter. The sequence continues at coordinate 25,464 of SEAY01000015.1, read as the reverse complement.
CCCGAATGGGTGAAGCACAAGGTGATCCATCTGGGCGACTTCACCTTGCAAGTCGATACGCAGGCAGTTCAAAACGTCTACTTCCGTGCTGCTCGCGAAGAAGCGGCGCAGATAGTGCGCCATCTGCTCCTCTGCGCGACGACCGGCGACGGCGAACTTGTCGGACGCGGAGAAGGAGTCAAGCTCTTTGTGGATCACAGCATTCCTGAACTGCTTGGACGTGAAGGGAAGGATTGTTGATGCGGGCGTCCGTCACCCGCGGCAACGGAGGGAGGTACATTCCTTGATAAACGCGTCCACCGTTTCCTTCAGCTCCCGGTCCTTGGTGTCGCAACGGGCGGCTGCGGCGGCCATTTCACTGGCGATCTGCGCAGCGTGCGTTTTGCCATAGAGGTTCTTCTGGTACGCGTACTGCTGCGCCGACAGCTCCTTCTGCCTTGCCTCGCAGGCCTCGCGGTGATCCTTCACAGCGCGCTCGGCGTCTGGCAGGAGTCGCTCACGCAGGTCATTGGCGCGCCGGGATCGCTGACTGGCGGCGATGATCCCTTCCAGCCGCGCAGCCTCGGTGAGCGGCGCTGCGGGAGCGCCCGCGTCCGACGGCTTTGTGACACGCGGGCTGATCGCCTGACCGGATGCCGGACGCACGTTGATCGTCTCAGACTTGGTGGTGCTGCAGGGCGCGTCCTGGAACGTCACCTTGCCGTCTGCACCTGTGCACTTGTTGATCGCTGCCGCTGGCAGCGACATCAGGGCGGCACCCCAGTAGCGCCACCGAAGCCAAGAACTTCATACCTTACGTCCCCTCTTTGTGCTGCAATTGTCGCAGCCGTTGGAACGTGAGCCGCGAGCAGTCCTTCACGGAGCCTGCCGGTGTGCAGGCAAGTTCTTACCGCGACTCGAAGCCACTGGGAGACCATCGCTCAACGCCTCGCTGTAGTGCAGTGATCTCCACTGCCTGGCGCAGGCATCCGAACAGCTCGTCCCGCCAAGCTAGATATCCCCCCGGCTTTCGACCGAGCAGGTGTACTGCATCGGCGTCGAACGCTTCGGACATTTCATCGCGCAGGATGTCCCAATGTCGCAGGATCTCTCCGCGTCGCGCCAGCATGAGTTCTGTGGCTGGCAGCAGGTCCGACTTCTGCATGTTCACCCTGGGATCCGCTGGAACGAGGTTCCAGAGATCGTTGTTGGCCCAGAGCGCGAAAGGAATGACGTGGTCAACGTCGAACGACATGACGTGAAGGGGCCGGCCGCTCCAGGTACACCGATCGACGCCAGTCTTCCGGAAAACGGATCGAGCCAGGTTGGTCATGCGCTCGGAAGACGGGCGGGCCAGCAAGAGCGGCAACACTTCCCCGGAACTCACGCCTCCGCGCCCCGCGAAGCGTTCTGTGAGCGCCGCCCACCGGACAATGACTGCATCGACGATCCAGTGGCCAAGCAGCGTGAGCTCGCGCCACATCTCTGCCGGCATCACGACCGAGCGGCTGCTCTTGTCGTACGAGAAAACCGCGCCGGTTTCGAGGGACCCTCCGGAATGCTTAACGGGACCAGATCGGATTGCCTGCGCGATTGCGGACAGCGCAGCCGCGTGTGCGCGGCGAACTTCTGCTGGCAGGCCACCTCGAGACACCGCCGCCTGCCACGAGGACAAGCCGCCATGCTCGCCCTGATCCTGGAAGGCTCGCATTAACCCCTCGAGTGCCGAGCGGAAGGCGATCTGCCTGTCCTCTCTGAGGCCCTCGTCCTGGGATTGCGGGATGAAGCGGTCGCTGGCGAATATGGGCCAGTAGTACAGAAGCCACCGTTCCGCGATACCCAGAAGCGGAACGGCCACCCTGCCGTCGCTGCGCCACGTCGCGACCCTGGGTTGCTGGGTGGCCATTTCCGCCAGCGCCCGGAACAAAGCCAGCTTGTATGTGGCGACCTTCCTGTCGCGATTGAGGATGCCCTCAATCTGGTCCACCGCGCGCAACTTGTCGCCGGTGCCAAGTTCCAGCAACAGGGTGAACCAGCCGGTGCCTGGCCGGCATAGAGCGTCTTCTGTGTCCCATCGTCCGATCAGCTGAAAGCCGAGACGTTCGAACAGCAGTTGCACGTACTCCGATGTGTACGGGGCGAAGAGTCGCCCGTTCGAATCACGCCCGTCCGCCAGGATATCGGTGCGGTTGCGCGGGAGCGACAGCAGCAGGCGTCCGCCCTTCTTCAGGAGGCCGCGCAGGGCGAATGCCGCATCGAACAGGTCGGCTTCACCCAAGTGCATCAGCACCGCGCTACAAAGGATGCCTTCGAAGTTGCCGCCATGGGGCGTTCCTATATGGGGAAGCGATCCATCGACAATCCGTCCGGCAAGTTCCGGGTGCGTTGCGAACGCAGCTTCGCGAAAGGTGGAGCTCGGTTCCACGCCGAACGCGTCGTAGCCGGCGGCAGACAGCGCCGCCAGATCACGTCCCGAGCCGGCGCCTACGTCAAGGATGCGGACGCCTTCGGGGAACGCGACCCTGAAGAACTGTGAAACAGGACTAGGCACTGTTTCATAGCGAAGCGCCAGCTGTTCGCCGAACGTTTCGTAGTAAGCAAGCGTCTTGGGATCCACGAGGACACATTCTTACCTGAGGCGCGCGTCTCCGGCGCCGCGGGGCTCAGCATGAGCGCATTCGACTCCTCTGCTCTTCAGCCTTGGACGCAGTTCATGCTTCTCCTTGTTCTACCGCGGTCGCAGATCGCAGCACTGACTGCGTGAGGCACCTATGCTCTATTTACCTTTGCCTCAAGGAAGATGTTCTCGCGGTGATACTCCAAATAGCGCTTTTGCCCAGCCGAGAAGCTGCCAACGTCTCGGGACAGAGCCTCTTTGAGGCCAAGCTGCTCAACTGCTACCAGGTCAGCGACCGGCGAAATGATTGCCCTTCCTGAATCTTCAAAAGAGATCAAACCACGATCGAATAGGTGATCGACATCAGGAGAGAGCAAGAGCCCGTTTTCGCCGTCTAATCGCTCCTCGTTCGATGCGTCACGCCAGGGCTTCGTGTGACTAGCCCTTAAGTATTCCAGGTTCTCGATTCCGGTTACGCGGCATCGTTTTTCAACTGCGGCCACTCGGGCCCGGAAGAGGCCCTGTCCACGGCGCGCAAGCGCTAGCGCCTGCTTGCTGGTTTCACTAAGAGTGCTAGTTCGGAGTTCCTCCAGCTGGTGCTCTTCCCACTGCGCTTGGCCGACTAGTACCCTCGAGACGGTACCTTCACCGATTCTCCAGCCCTGAACTACGGCACGCGCCTCGGTGCCTATGAGGTCTATGAGTTGCGCAGCTAAGAGTTCACCGAGCTCTGTTAGATACACGGCCTGCAGCCCGTTCCCATTCGGCTGCAAAGGCGAATACCTGTTGGGAAGGTACGGCCGCAAGCGATCAATGTGTTCGCTAGGACGAATGCGACGCTCAAGTTCCACGAACTCCACATCGATGCGCCAGCCGACAAGTTCCCAATACGCCCCTACTTGCCCGAACTCAAGTGGCTTGGGGGCCTCATAGGCGCCAGATATCGCTCGTCCGACCGCTGGAATGCGCGTGTCTGAAAAGGAGAAGATGACATCGCCGGCCGTCACTTCCTTCATGAACTCATAGAAGGGATTGACGCGACCGTTCCGAGTCCGCTTGGGAGACCACAGATATCCGCCTGCGATCTCGTGGCGGTAAGTTTGATTTTGATTGACCCACCAATAACGCATATTGAAGCGGCCATTGTGCGGGCTCCTACCCGCTCAAGTAAATCAAACGGAGCCTACCCGTCCGAAGACGGCTCAAAGGTGTCTCGCTTGCTCGACACACTGAGCTTAGAGAAGCCCATGTGTTGACGACACATGGTCCGTCGTGCGGACAAAAAAAGAGGCGCCGCGTGCGCCTCTTAGTTCTGAAGAACGGAATCTATACGTCGATGTTCGCCGCCCTCAACGCATTGGTCTCAATGAAGTCCCTCCGCGGCTCCACCTCATCCCCCATCAGCATCGTGAACACCTTGTCCGCCTCGATCGCATCCTCGATCTGCACCCTGAGCAGTCGGCGCACGGTCGGATCCATGGTGGTCTCCCACAGCTGCCCGGGATTCATCTCCCCCAGCCCCTTGTAGCGTTGCCGCGAGGTGGTGCGCTCGGCTTCTCCAATCAGCCAGTGCATCGCCTGCCGGAAGTCGCCCACGCGCTCTTCCTTCGCCTTCTCGCCTTCACCGCGCAGCACCTTGGCGCCCTCGCCCAGCAGCCCGCGGAACGTATCCGCCGCCTCGGCCAGCGCCTTGTAGTCGGCCCCGTGCACGAAGTCCTGCGTGATCACGCTCGACTTGATGTTGCCGTGATGCCGCCGCGAGATCCGCAGGATCGGCTTGTCGGTGCGCGCATCGAACTCGCCCGCCACTTCCGCCGGTGCCGCGTTCGTCAGCTTGTCGATCTCCTGCAGCTTGGCCTGCAGCGCCACCGCGCTGGCTTCCGCGTCCGGCACCGTGTCCAGGTTCAGCGCCACGCCGTCGGCGATCGCGCGCAGGGCTTCGGCGTCCATGAAGCCGGAGAGGCGGTTGATCACCTGTTCGGCCACCTGGTGCTTGCGCGCCAGTTCCGCCAGCGTCTCGCCTTCCAGCGTGCGGTTGTCGGCGCCGCCGGTTTCCACCTTGGCGTGGTTCAGCGCGATGCGCATCAGGTACGCATCCAGCTCGTGGCCGTCCTTCAGGTACAGCTCCTCCTTACCGGACTTCACCTTGTACAGCGGCGGCTGCGCGATGTAGATGTGGCCGCGCTCCACCAGCTCGGGCATCTGGCGGTAGAAGAACGTCAGCAGCAGCGTGCGGATGTGCGCGCCGTCCACGTCGGCGTCGGTCATGATGATGATGCGGTGGTAGCGCAGCTTGGCCACGTCGAAGTCGTCGGCGCCGCTCTTGCCCGATTCGACCGCGGCCTTGCCGATGCCGGTGCCCAGCGCGGTGATCAGCGTGACGATCTCGTTCGACGTCAGCAGCTTCTCGTAGCGCGCCTTCTCCACGTTCAGGATCTTGCCGCGCAGCGGCAGGATGGCCTGGAACTTCCGGTCGCGGCCCTGCTTGGCCGATCCGCCGGCGGAGTCGCCCTCCACGATGTAGATCTCGCACAGGGCCGGATCCTTCTCCTGGCAGTCCGCCAGCTTGCCGGGCAGGCCCATGCCGTCCAGCACGCCCTTGCGGCGCGTCATCTCGCGGGCCTTGCGCGCGGCCTCGCGCGCACGTGCCGCTTCGACGATCTTGCCGACGATGATCTTGGCGTCGTTGGGCCGCTCCTGCAGGAAGTCGTTGAGCTTGTTGGCCACTACGTCTTCCACCGGGCCGCGCACTTCGCTGCTAACGAGCTTGTCCTTGGTCTGGCTGGAGAACTTGGGCTCGGGCACCTTCACGCTCAGGATGCAGGTGAGGCCCTCGCGCATGTCCTCGCCGGAGATCTCCACCTTGGCCTTCTTGGCCAGCTCGTTGTCTTCGATGTACTTGTTGATCACGCGCGTCATCGCCGCGCGCAGGCCCGTGAGGTGGGTGCCGCCGTCCCGCTGGGGGATGTTGTTGGTGAAGCAGAGCACCTGCTCGTTGTAGCCGCTGTTCCACTGCATCGCGACTTCCACGCCGATCATCGTGTTCTGGTCGCTCTTGCTCTCGCCGATGGCCGTGAAGGCGTTGGGGTGCAGGATCTGCTTGCCCTTGTTCACGTACTCGACGAAGCCCTTCACGCCGCCGGCGCCCGCGAAGTCGTCTTCCTTGCCGGTGCGCTCGTCCAGCAGGCGGATGCGCACGCCGTTGTTCAGGAAGCTCAGTTCACGCAGGCGCTTGGCCAGGATCTCGTAGTGGAAGTCGTTGTTTTCCTTGAAGATCTCGGTGTCCGGCAGGAAGTGCACCTCGGTGCCGCGCTTGTCGGTCTCGTCCAGGACGTGCATGGGGCGCACCAGCGCCTTGTCGCCGGCGGGGCCGACCTGCTCGCTGACTTCGCCGCTCTTGACGACGAAGCCCTTGCTGAATTCCAGCTCGTGCACCTTGCCGTCACGGCGCACCACGACGCGCAGCATGGAGGACAGCGCGTTCACGCAGCTCACGCCCACGCCGTGCAGGCCGCCCGAGACCTTGTAGCTGTTCTGGTTGAACTTGCCGCCGGCGTGCAGCTCGGTCAGCGCAATCTCGGTGGCGCTGCGCTTGGGCTCGTGCTTGTCGTCCCACTTGATGCCGGTGGGGATGCCGCGGCCGTTGTCGGTGACGGAGATCGAGTTGTCGGTGTGGATGGTGACGACGATGTCGTCGCAGTGGCCGGCCAGGGCCTCGTCGATGGAGTTGTCGACTACCTCGAACACCAGGTGGTGCAGGCCGGTGCCGTCGGAGGTGTCGCCGATGTACATGCCCGGGCGCTTGCGCACCGCTTCCAGGCCTTCCAGGATCTGGATGCTGCTGGCCCCGTAGTCGCCGCCGCCTGCGGGGGGAACGGCCGGCTGGCCGTTGCCGCTGTTCTCTTCGGGCGGGAGGGGGGTGGTGTGATCTTGGGCCATAACCTGCTTTTCTCTACTCTCTCGACCCGCCGCGGCGAGCCCTGTTGCCTGTCATCCCGGGCTTGACCCGGGATCCATGCGGGGCCTGTCCAAGCGCCGTCGTGGATTGCGGGTCAAGCCCGCAATGACAAAAGTTCGGGTCGGGGTGCGCGCTGCCGCACCCTCAGATGCGCATCGGCATCACCACGTACTTGAAGCTCGCGTTCTCGGGGATGGTGAGCAGCGCGGAGCTGTTGGAATCGGCCAGTTCCATCTTCACCATGTCCTGGTCCATGTTGGCCAGCGCGTCGATGAGATAGGTGACGTTGAAGCCGATCTCGATGGCGTCGCCGCCATAGTCGATGTCGAGTTCGTCGATGGCCTCTTCCTGCTCGGCGTTGTTGCTTGCCACGCGCAGGGTGCCCGGCTCGATGTTCAGGCGCACGCCCTTGAACTTCTCGGAGGTCAGGATCGCGGTGCGCTGCAGGCTGGCCAGCAGCGGCGCCCGGCCCAGGGTGACCGAGTTCTTGTGGTTCTTGGGGATGACGCGGTTGTAGTCGGGGAACTTGCCTTCCACCAGCTTGGTCACGAACTCCATGCCGCCGAAGGCGAACTTGGCCTGGTTGTTGGCGAACTGCATCTCGATGGCGCCCTCGGCATCGGACAGCAGGCGCTGCAGCTCCAGCACCGTCTTGCGCGGCAGGATCACTTCCTGGCGCGGCACTTCGACGTCGAGCATCGCGGAGGCGAAGGCCAGGCGGTGGCCGTCGGTAGCCACCAGCGAGAGCTGCTTGCCCTCGGCCACGAACAGGATGCCATTGAGGTAGTAGCGGATGTCGTGCACCGCCATGGCAAAGGAGACCTGGTTGAGCAGGTCCTTCAGCGTCTTTTGCGGCACCGAGAACTTGGGGCCGAAGCTGGGGGCTTCCTGCACCAGCGGGAAGTCTTCGGCCGGCAGCGTCTGCAGGGTGAAGCGGCTCTTGCCGCCCTTGAGCAGCAGCTTGTTCTGGTTGGACTCGATGCTCACCGTCTGGTCGCTGGGCATGGTGCGCAGGATGTCGATCAGCTTGCGCGCGCCCACGGTGGTGGTGAAGCTGCCGGCGTCGCCATCCATGTCCGCCGTCGTGCGGATCTGGATCTCGAGGTCGCTGGTGGTGAACTGCACGTTGGGGCCCGTCTTGCGCAGCAGGACATTGGCCAGGATCGGCAAGGTGTGCCGCTTCTCGACGATGCCCGCTACCGACTGGAGGACCGAGAGCAGTTTTTCTTGCGTGGCCTTCAGGACAATCATGTCTTCCTCTTCTCTGATGCGGTTCGTTGTCGTGTAACGGGCGTAAGGCCCTATTTTCGCTTATTTCACAGGCACTTACCCAGCCATTCCGTCATTCCCGCGGAGGCGGGAATCCAGGGCTTTCCGGTGGTGTGGCGCGCCCGCGGCGCGCACTGGGGAGCCCTGGGCCCCCGCCTTCGCGGGGGTGACGAGGGCGGTCAGCCCTTGAGCGTCTGCTCCAGCACGTGCAGCTGCTGGTTCAGCTCCGTCAGCTGCTGGCGCTCGGCCGAGATCTTGCGCACGGCGTGCAGCACGGTCGTGTGGTCGCGGCCGCCGAACAGTTCGCCGATCTCGGGCAGGCTTTTCTGGGTGAGTTCCTTGGCCAGGTACATGGCGATCTGGCGCGGGCGGGCGATGGAGGCCGGGCGCTTCTTGCTGTACATGTCGGCGACCTTGATCTTGTAGTAGTCGGCCACCGTCTTCTGGATGTTCTCCACGCTGATCTGCCGGTTCTGGATCGACAGCAGGTCGCGCAGCGCCTCGCGGGCCAGCTGGATGGAGATTTCCTTCTGGTTGAAGCGGCTGTACGCCAGGATCTTGCGCAGCGCGCCCTCGAGCTCGCGCACGTTGGAGCGCACGTTCTTGGCCACGAAGAAGGCCACTTCCTCGGGCATCTCGGTGCCCTCGGCGCGCGCCTTGTTGATCAGGATGGCCACCCGCATCTCCAGCTCGGGCGGCTCGATGGCCACCGTCAGGCCCGAGTCGAAGCGGGAAACCAGGCGCTCGTGGATGTCCGTCAGGCCCTTGGGATAGGTGTCCGAGGTCATCACGATGTGGCTCTTCTTGGCCAGCAGCGCTTCGAAGGCGTTGAAGAACTCCTCCTGCGTGCGGTCCTTGTTGGCGAAGAACTGGACGTCGTCGATGAGCAGCAGGTCCAGCGAGTGGTACTTGTCCTTGAACTCGTCGAAGGTCTTGCGCTGGTAGGCCTTGACCACGTCGGAGACGAACTGCTCGGCGTGGATGTAGAGGATCCTGGAGTTGGGCTTGTCGGCCAGCAGGCGGTTGCCCACGGCGTGCACCAGATGGGTTTTCCCCAGGCCCACCCCACCATAGATGAAAAGCGGGTTGTAAAGCTGGCCGGGCGTGCCCGCCACGTGCATGGCGGCGGCGCGGGCCATGCGGTTGGCCGTGCCTTCCACCAGGGTGTCGAAGGTCAGCGCCGTGTTCAGCCGGGACTTGAAGCCGCCCGCGTTGGGGTCTTCCTGGATCTCCGCCGGCTCCGCGATCGGCGCGTTGGCCGCCACGGCCGGCGCCGCGTACGTGCGTGCCGCGGCTTCGCGCGGAGTGATCGCTAACTCAAGCTGGACGGGTTGTCCGTACAGCTTTTCCAGCACGGCGGCCACGCGGCCGGCGAACTGGGCCCGGACCCAATCGAGCTTGAACCGGTTGGCCACGAACAGCGTGACCCGCGAAAAATCGTCGGACACCTGGGCCGTGAGCGGCTTGATCCAGGTGTTGAACTGCTGCTCGGGGAGTTCCTGCGCCAGCTGGTCGACGCACGCCTGCCAAAGGCTGTCGCCTGCTTCCAGGCTGGGTGCGGTCGCCAGCCTGCCGTGTTGCCCCTCGCTCATGTGCCCCGTCGCTCCTGTGGATTATGTTTGTCGCGCGAAACGGCGCATTCTAGGTGCTAAACACCTTATCCACACAAGCGGCTGAGGCAGCGACGCGGGGATTACGCAGCGACTTGACAAGCCCCGTGTTTGCCGCGGCCACCGGTTTCAACGATAATGCCGGGTTTTCCCGAGAACCAACATGAAACGCACCTACCAACCCTCCAAAGTGCGCCGCGCTCGTACCCACGGCTTCCTGGTCCGCATGAAGACCCGCGGTGGCCGCGCCGTCATCAACGCGCGCCGCGCCAAGGGCCGCAAGCGCCTGGCCGCCTAAGCGCCCCGCGTCGCCAAGCAAGCGCTTTCCTGCGCCTGCCCGCCGTGCAGCGGCTCAAGACCCGGGCACAGTTCGAGGCAGCGATGGCAGGAGGCACCGTCTCCCGGACCGCGCACTTCGTGCTGCACCGCGCAGCGTTCCCCGCGCCGTCCGCCCAAGCCGTCGTCCCCGCGCAGGCGGGGACCCAGGATCTTCCGGATGCCCTGGATTCCCGCCTCCGCGGGAATGACAGACTCCTGTTTGCTGTCCAGGACGAGCCGTGGATGGGCGTGGTGGTGCCCAAGCGCTGGGCGAAACGCGCGGTCACCCGCAACGGCATCAAGCGCCAGGTCTACAACGTGAGCGAAGCCTTCGCCGCGCGCCTGCCCGCCGCCGCCCACGTGGTGCGGCTGCGGTCGGAATTCGCGCGCAAGCAGTTCCCCAGCGCCTGGTCCGAGGCGCTGAAGGCCGCCGTGCGCGGCGAGCTGCTGCAGTTGTTCGAACGCGCGCCATCCGTCATCCCCGCGCAGGCGGGGACCCGGGGCTCCCCATGAACCCGGTCCAGCGCCTCCTCATCGCCCTGGTCAAGGGCTACCGCCTGGTGCTCTCGCCGTGGCTGGGGTCGGCCTGCCGCTTCACGCCCACCTGCTCCGCGTATTCCCTCGAGGCCCTGCAGCGCCACGGCGCGGGTGCGGGCACCTACCTCACGCTGGCGCGCCTGGCGCGCTGCCATCCCTGGTGCGAGGGCGGGCATGATCCCGTTCCCGACGCCAAGCCCCGGCTGTTCAGCCGCTGGGTCCTCCAAGAGAAGAAACTTCCATGACCGACATCCGCCGCACCATCCTCTGGGTGATCTTCGGCTTCTCGCTGGTGATGCTGTGGGACCAATGGCAGGTCTACAACGGCAAGCAGGCGACCTTCTTCCCCTCGGGCAAACCGGCGGCCACCGCCGCGGCGCCCGCCAGCGCGCCGTCGGCCTCGCCCGGCGCGGTGCCGGCGCCCACCACCACCGCTGCGGCCACGCCGGCTTCGCCGGGTGCCGTGCCCGGTGCGCCGGCCGCGGGTGCGCCCGCCACCCCGCGCGAGCGCGTGACGGTCAGCACCGACGTGATCCGCGTGACCTTCGACACCGAAGGCGGCTCGGTGATCCACACCGAATTCCCGAAGATCGACGGCGCCAAGCGCGGCGAGCCCTTCGTGCTGCTGGACCAGAGCGCGAACCGCGTCTACCTGGCGCAAAGCGGCCTGATCGGCGGCGACTTCCCCAACCACAAGACGCCGATGACCGTCACCACCGGCGAGCGCACGCTGATGGACGGCCGCGAAGACCTGGTCGTGCGCTTCGAGTCGCCGGTGCAAAACGGCGTGAAGCTGGTGAAGACCTACACCTTGAAGCGCGGCCAGTACGCGGTGGGCGTGCGCCACGAGATCGTCAATGCCGGCGGCGCGCCCGTGTCGCCGCAGCTGTACGTCCAGCTCACGCGTGACGGCAACCCGCTGCCGGGCGAATCGTCCTTCTATTCGACCTTCACCGGCCCGGCCGTCTACACCGAGGCGCAGAAGTTCCAGAAGATCGAGTTCAGCGACATCGAGAAGAACAAGGCCGAATTCGAGAAGAGCGCCAACACCGGCTACGTGGCCATGGTGCAGCACTACTTCGCCAGCGCCTGGATCCTGCCGGACAACCTCAAGCGCGACCTGTTCGCGCGCAAGGTCGACGCCAACCTGTATTCCGTGGGCATGATCGCGCCCGTGCCCGCCGTGGCGCCGGGCAGCACGCAGGCCATCGACAGCACCTTCTACGCCGGCCCGCAGGAAGAAAAGCGCCTGGAGCAGATCTATCCCGGCCTCGACCTGGTGAAGGACTACGGGATGCTCACCATCCTGTCCAAGCCGCTGTACTGGCTGCTCGACAAGCTGCACGGCTTCATCGGCAACTGGGGCTGGTCCATCGTGGCCCTGGTGTTCCTGATCAAGATCGCCTTCTACTGGCTGCAGGCCAAGGGTTACCAGAGCATGGCCAAGATGAAGGCCATCAACCCGAAGGTGATGGCCATGCGGGAGCGCCACAAGGACAACCCGCAGCAGATGCAGCAGGAGATGATGCGCATCTACCGCGAGGAGAAGGTCAACCCGATCGGCGGGTGCCTGCCGATCCTGGTGCAGATCCCCGTGTTCATCGCGCTCTACTGGGTGCTGCTGTCCTCGGTGGAGATGCGCAACGCGCCGTGGATCGGCTGGATCCGTGACCTCTCGAGCCCGGACCCGTATTTCATCCTGCCGGTGGTGATGACGCTCACCACGCTGCTGCAGACCGCGCTGAACCCGGTGCCGCCGGATCCGATGCAGGCCAAGATGATGTGGTTCATGCCGCTGATCTTCTCGGTGATGTTCTTCTTCTTCCCGGCCGGCCTGGTGCTGTACTGGATCACGAACAACGTGCTCTCGATCGCGCAGCAGTGGCTGATCAACACCCGCATGGGCGTGCCGCCGGAGTTCAACCTGCCGAAACTGGGCAAGGCGGCGGAAAAGAAGTAATCCCCGTAGGCTGGGTTGCGCGGAAGCGCACCCCAGCGACCAGGAAGGGCGGCGCGGGCCGCCCTTTTTCTTTGCGACGCCCTGGATTCCCGCCTGCGCGGGAATGACGAGAATAGGAACATGCTCGCCCGCCTCGACCAGCCCATCGCCGCCATCGCCACCGCCCCCGGCCGCGGCGCCGTCGGCATCGTGCGGGTCTCGGCGAAGGATGTGCGGCCCATCATCGAAGCGGTGTGCGCGCGCGACCTGCCGCCGCGCAGCGCGGTGTACGGGCCCTTTCGCGCCAGCGACGGCAGCGCGATCGACCAGGGCCTGGCGATCCACTTCCCAGCCCCGCACTCCTACACCGGCGAGGACGTGCTGGAGCTGCAGGCGCACGGCGGGCCGGTGGTGCTGCAGCTGCTGCTGGCGCGCTGCCTCGAGGCCGGTGCGGCGATGGCGCTGCGCGTGGCGGAGCCCGGCGAGTTCACGCAGCGCGCCTTCCTCAACGGCAAGCTGGACCTCGCGCAGGCCGAGGCCATCGCCGACCTGATCGATGCCAGCACCGAAGCCGCCGCGCGCAGCGCCACGCGTTCGCTGGCCGGCGAGTTCTCGCGCGAGATCCTTGCGCTCAAGGACGCGCTGGTGCACCTGCGCATGCTGGTGGAGGCGACGCTGGACTTTCCCGAGGAGGAGATCGACTTCCTGCAGAAGGCCGACGCGCAGGGGCAGCTCGATCGCCTGCAGGCCAACCTGGCGCGCGTGATGCAGCGCGCGCACCAGGGTGCGCTGCTGCGCGAGGGCATCAACGTGGTGATCGCGGGCCAGCCGAATGCGGGCAAGAGTTCGCTGCTCAACGCGCTGGCCGGCGCGGAGCTCGCCATCGTCACGCCGATTCCCGGCACCACGCGCGACGTGGTGCGCCAGACCATCCAGATCGAGGGCGTGCCCCTGCACGTGGTGGACACCGCGGGCCTGCGCGAAGGCGCGGACACCGTGGAGCAGATCGGCATCGAGCGCGCGTGGGGGCAGATCGAGAAGGCGGACGCGGTGGTGTTCCTGCACGACCTGACGCGGGCCTCGGCCGACGACTATCGCGCGGCGGACGCGGCGATCGCGCAGCGCCTGCCTGCCGACGTCCCCGTCATCGACGTGTGGAACAAGGCAGACGTCGTCGTTCCCGCGCAGGCGGGGACCCAGGGCGTTGAAGACCGGGAGCGGAAGCCCTGGATTCCCGCCTCCGCGGGAATGACGTTGTCGGCCAAGACAGGCAGCGGACTCGATGCCCTGCGCAAGAAGCTCCTCGAGATCGCCGGCTGGCAGGCCGCCCCCGAAGGCGTGTTCATCGCGCGCGAGCGCCACCTGCATGCCTTGCGCCGCGTCGATGCGCACCTCATGGAAGCGGCGGCGCTGATCGCGCTGCAGGCGCAGTCGCTGGACCTGCTGGCCGAGGAGCTGCGCCTGGCGCAGAACGCCCTGTCCGAGATCACCGGCGAGTTCAGCGCCGACGACCTGCTGGGCGTGATCTTCAGCCGGTTCTGCATCGGCAAGTAGGCGCGCCGCCGCCACCGCCGGCTGCGTGCCCGGCGTGCTCATCCGTGCAGAAATCTCCTGCAAGGCGGGCAGATGGAGTAACTTACCGCTGGGCCACCCGCGCGCCCGCATCGAGGCAACTTCATGGACCGCAAGTGCATGCAATGGACCGGCATCGCAGCCCTCCTCCTCACGTTGTCCGCCTGCGTGGCCTACCCGCCCCAGCAGCGGCTGCCGCCCAAGGAGGGCCCCTCGATCTCGCCGACGGCGGTGGTGCCCGACAGCCTGCTCGCCCTGTCGAAGGCGGTGCCCGAGGCGGGGCCCAGCCTGGTGGCCGCCGGCCAGTCGGCTTCGGCACCCCCGCCTTCAGCGGTGCCGAAGCCGCAGCCGACGGACGCCCGCGACGATCCCGAGACCGCGCGTGCACGCGCGCTGCAGCAGGCGCTGCTGGACTGGCAGCAAGCCTGGCAGGCCGGCGACATCGACCGCTACGTCCGCGCCTATGACCCGCGCTTCAAAGGGACGGGCCGGGCGCGCAAGGCCTGGGAGCAGGACAGAAGGCGGAGGTTCGCCGCCGGAGGCATCACCGTGCGCATCAGCGACGTGCAGTGGAAACAGGTGAGCAACGAGGTGGCCGAGGCGCGCTTCCTGCAACACTTCGAGCAGGGCCGCTACCGCGACGTCGGCTACAAGACGCTGCGGCTGCGGCGCACCGACGACGGCTGGCGCATCACGCACGAAAGCTGGCGCCGGCGCCGCTAGGCGCGGCGGCGCCGATCGCGCCCCGCGCAGACGCGCTTTCCGCCGGCTTCAGGCGCTGCAGGGCAGCGTCACCACGAACTCGCTGCCCTTGCCCTTGCCGGCGCTGCGGGCGCTGACGCTGCCGCCGTGGGCGGTGACCAGCTGCTTGACCAGCGCCAGGCCGATGCCCAGGCCGCCGGGGCCCTCCTCTTCCTGCGCGAACATCTTGAACAGGCGCGGCAACGCCGCCGCGCCTATGCCCATGCCGTTGTCCGCGATCGTGACGACCGCGATGCGGCCGCGGCGCTCGCAACGCAGCGACACGCGCCCGCCCTCGGGCGTGTACTTGGCCGCGTTCTGCAGCAGGTTGACGAACACCTGCACCAGCCGCACCGGATCGCCCTCCAGCGGGAGTGGCGCCGAGGTGCAGGAACTCGTGAACTGGTGGCGCCGCGCCTCCATGGCGGGCCGGCAGACCGCCATCGCCGTGTCCAGCACGCCTCCCAGCGCCACCGGCATGCACTGCAGCCGCAAGCGGCCCGCATCGGCGGCTGCGCTGTCGAGCAGGTCGTTGATCAGGCGGCCGATGTGATCGACCTGGCTGTTGATGGTGGCCAGCAGGGTGTCCATCTGCGCCGCGTCGTGGTGGGCGTGCTCGAGGGAGCGGGCCGCGAGCCGCAGCGGCAGCAGCGGGTTGCGCAGTTCGTGCGCGATGGTCACCAGGAACGCCGCCTGCCGCCGCCTTGCTTCGGCCGCATCCTGCTCGGACTGCCGCGCGTCGCGTACCAGCCGGGCGTTGGCCTGCACCAGGGCCTGCAGCGCGCGCGACGGCGTGTCGGCACGCGCCCTGTCTTTCCCGGCGCGATCCATGGCCGCCAGCAACTGGCCCGTGACTGCCGGTGCCGGGCTGCCACCGGGAGCCCGGAGGATCATGGGAGCGAGTGTGAAAGGCGCAGCGAGTTGCCTGAACATGTCGGCCTCCTTGGGTATGCAGACATTAGACGCTCGCCCTGCGCAAAGGTTGACCCTTATCAAGGCGGCTTCGCCGATGCGCGACCGTCCAGCGATGGACAGGGCGTGACAAACATGTCCACCGCGTCACGTGCGGCTACTTGCGGGATTGCCTTCGCGCGCCCGGCGCCTCGCCCGACTCCCGCACGCTCGCATCGATCAGCGCGTCGGCCATCCAGAGCAGGGTCTTTTCCATCTCGCGGTCGCTCAGGTCCCACATGTCGCGCAGGATGGTGTACGACTCGATGCCATAGAGCACCGAGAGCGCGCGGTGCAGCCGATCGCGCGCCACGGGCGTGAGCTCGCCCTTCAGTGGCGCGATCGCGTGCTCGAGGATGCGGATGCGGTGGCCGCGGCGGTAGGGCTCCTCCTCCAGCAGGCCGGCGCGCTCGAGCGCCCACTGCTCGAGCGCGAGCTGCGCGGCGGCACGCAGCTGCGGCTCGAACTCCTTGAAACGCGGGAACGTCTTCTTGAACAGTTCGTGCACGCGCTCGCGGCCGCCGCGCTCGTCGGGCGCGAGCGACCGCACCGGCTCGAGCGACGCGTCGATCACGCTGGTGATCAGCGCGCTGCGGCTGGGGAAGTAGCGGTAGGCGGTGGCGCGCGAGACGTTGGAGCGCACCGCCACCTCGGCCACCGTGGGGATGTGGCCGTCCTGCTGGATCAGCTCCATCGCGGTATCGAGCAGCAGCTTGAAGGTCGACGCCCGCACGCCGCTGCTCGGCGGTACGAGAGGCTGCGTCGGTTGCAACTTTTTTCTTGGCAAGGGTAACTCCGGGGGTCTGCCCCGCATTTTCCTTGTTGCCGATCAAGAAACCTTGTGCATAAGATGCTCCGGTGCTTTTGAGACAGCCGTCTCAATATGGTCATGGTGTCTCACCATCGCCCGAAGCGCAAGGCGGCGAAGTACCGGCGATGGGGGAGACAAGTCCATGCGCATTGGCAGTTGGCACTGGGGCGGACGACTCCAGGCCGGAACGGTGTCCGACGACGGCCTCGAGGTCACGCCCCTGGCGGTGGCCGATGGCGCGCGCGGCGTGCTGGAGATCGTCGAGCGCCTGGCGCGCGGCGAGGGGCTGCCGCGCGAGGCCGGGCCGCGCCTGCCGCTCGCGGCCGTCACGCTCGCGGCGCCCATTCCCCAGCCGCGCCGCAACATCTTCTGCATCGGGCGCAACTACCGCTCCCACGCGCAGGAGCTCGCTGCCACGGTGTTCCGCGAGGTCCTGCCCGAGAAGGACCAGTGGCCCATGGTCTTCACCAAGCTGCCCGAGACGGTGGTCGGCCCGCACGACACGGTGCGCCTGCCGGACCCCGCGATCTCGCAGCAGATCGACTACGAGTCCGAGCTGGCCATCGTGATCGGCAAGCGCGGGCGCAACATCGGCCGTGCGCGGGCGATGGACCACGTCTTCGGCTACACCATCGTGAACGACGTGACCGCGCGCGACGTGCAGGTGCGGCACCACCAGTGGATGCTGGGCAAGAGCTTCGACACCTTCTGCCCCATGGGGCCGTGGATCGTCACGGCGGACCAGCTCGATGCGCGGGCGCTGCGGGTGCAGGGGTGGTGCATTCCCAAGGATGGCCAGCCGGAGCTGCGCCAGGACGGCAACACGCGCGACCTGCTGTACGACATCCCGACGCTCATCGAGACCTGCTCGCGTGGCATCACGCTGCTGCCCGGCGACATCATCGCCACCGGCACGCCGGCCGGCGTGGGCATGGGCTTCTCGACGCCGAAATGGCTGCGCGCGGGCGACCGCTTCCGCATCGAGATCGATGGCATCGGCGCCATCGAGAACCTGTTCGACTACGCCTGAGGCGCGCATGGCCATCCACACCATCGAAAAGATGCTCGTCGAGGACGAGGGCGAGGGCGATGCAGTCGTCTGCCTGCACGGGCTGGGCGGGACGTCCAACACGTGGACGGCGTTGATGCCGGCGCTGGCGGGGTACCGGGTGATCCGGCCGGATTTGCCGGGCAGCGGGCGGTCGGCGGCCGCGCTCACCGGGGTTCCTGGCGTCACCCCGGCCTACGGGGAGACGGTCCCTCGTAGGGCGGCGGTGAGCCCCGCGAACCCCGCCATGACGATCGAACACCTGGCGCAGTCGGTGCTGACCATCTGTCAACGCCTCAACATCACCCGCGCCCACATCCTGGGCCACTCCATGGGCACCATCGTCGCCCAGCACCTCGCGGTGGCGCAGCCGCGCCTGGTGCGCAGCCTCTCCCTGTTCGGGCCCCTGATCGCTCCTCCCGACACCGCCCGCGCCAACATCCAGGCCCGCGGCGAGAAGGCGCGCAGCGAGGGCGCGCGCGGCATGCACGAGATCGCGCTGGCCCTCGTCAACGCCTCCACCTCGGCCGACACGCGCCAGCGCCTGCCGGTCTCCGTGGCCTTCGTGCGCGAGAGCCTGATGCGCCAGGACCCCGAAGGCTACGCGCGCAGCTGCGAAGCGCTGGCCGCCACGGTGCCCGCTGCCGTCGAGCGCATCGAAGCGCCCGTGCTCCTGGTGACCGGCGACGAGGACGTGGTCGCTCCGCCGCAGGCGGTGCGCGCGATGGCGGAGCGCCTGGGCGGCACGAAGAGCGTGCGCACCGTGATCCTCCACCGCTGCGGCCACTGGACCCCCATCGAACGCCCCGAGGACTGCGCGCGCGAGCTGCGCGAGTTCCTGCCGGCCCAGCGCTGAAACGAAGGAAACCGACATGGCCGACGTGCTGTTCACCAACGCGCGCATCTTCGACGGCTCCGGCGACACGCCGTTCCGCGGCGAGGTGCTGGTGCAGGGCAACCGCATCACCCGCGTCACCCGCAGCGGCATGGGCGCGCGCGCGCCGCAGGTCGGCGGCGTGACCATGGTCGATGCGGCCGGCGCCTTCCTCATGCCCGGCATGGTGGAGGCGCACACGCACTTCTCCTGGAACGACCAGCCCAGCCTCGATTCCATCCAGCGCATGCCGCCCGAGGAGCACATCCTGTGGTGCGCGCAGGTGGCCAAGACCTACCTCGACATGGGCTGGACCTCCTGCGTGGGCGCGGCCGCCGCCAAGCCGCGGCTGGACGTGGTGATCCGCAACGCCATCAACGACGGCACCATCATCGGCCCGCGCTACCTGGCGGCCAGCCAGGAGATCACCGTGCCCGGCGGCCTGGGCGACACCACCCAGCCGCACCTGCCGCAGCCGGAGTTCGCCTTCGGCGCGGTGGTGAGCGGCGCGGAGGAGATGCGCCGCTGCGTGCGCATGTTCGCCAAGTACGGCGTCGACACGCTCAAGATCAACCTGTCCGGCGAATCCATCACGGGCTTTTCCAGCGAGAACTCGCAGTTCACCGAAACGGAGGTTGCCACCTGCGTGGAGGAGGCCAAGTCCTGGGGCAAGCGCGTGGCCGCGCACGCCCGCTCCACCAAGTCGATCAAGCAGTGCGTGAACCTGGGCATCGAGGTGATCTACCACGCCAGCTTCGCCGACGAGGAGGCGCTCGACCTGCTGGAGGAGAACAAGAAGCGGCACTTCATCGCGCCGGGCCTGGCCTGGCTGATCAACACCTGCCACCACGCCAGCGAATACGGCATCACGCCGCAGGTGGCGCGCGGCATGGGCTACTTCCGCGAGCTGGAGTGCGCCATCGAATCGATGAAGGCGCTGCGCAGGCGCGACGTGCGCATCCTGCCCGGTGGCGACTACGGCTTCGCCTGGACGCCCCACGGCACCAACGCCAAGGACCTGGAGTACTTCGTCAAGTACCTGGGCATGTCCACCACGGAGGCGCTGCTGTCGGCCACCGCGTGGGGCGGGCCGATGATGCGCATGGGCAAGAACCAGCTCGGGCAGATCCAGGAGGGCTTCCTGGCCGACATCCTGCTGGTGGACGGCGACCCGCTGGAAGACATCGCGGTGCTGCAGGACAAGCGCCGCATCCTGGCGGTGATGAAGGACGGCGCCTTCCACCGCGCGCCCCCGCTGCGCAGCGGCGCCCGCACCGAGATGACCCGCTGGGCCGCCTGAAGGAGCAAGACGATGGAAAGCACGCTGTTCACCAACGTCCGTGTCCTCGAAGGCCCGGTCAACATGGCGCCCTACATCGGCAGCGTGCTGGTGGAGGGCAACCGCATCAAGCGCATCAGTCGCTCGGGCGGCTCGGTCAGCGGCGGCGCGGCCACGGTGATCGATGCCGGCGGCGCCACGCTGATGCCGGGGATGTGCGAGGCGCACACGCACTTCTCCTGGAACGATGCGGCCACGCTCGCCGCCATCCAGACCATGCCGCTGGAGGAGCACGTGCTGTGGTGCGCCAAGGTGGCCAAGCGCTACCTGGAAGCGGGCTTCACCTCCTGCGTGGGGGCGGCCTGCGCCAAGCCGCGGCTGGACGTGGTGATCCGCAACGCGATCAACAGCGGGCAGATTCCCGGCCCGCGTTACCTGGCCGCCAGCCAGGAGATCACGGTGCCGGGCGGCCTGGGCGACGAGACGCTGCCGCACCTGCCGTTCCCGGAGTTCAGTTTCGGCGTCAACGTGAACTCGGCGGACGAGATGCGCAAGGCCGTGCGCATGTTCCTGAAGTACGGCGTGGACTCGATCAAGCTGAATCTCTCGGGCGACAACTTCACCCCCGACTCGCCGGCCGAGACCACCTGGATGAGCGATGCCGAAGTGGCCGCCGCGATGGACGAAGTGCGGGTGCGCGGCAAGCGCGGCTCGGCGCACGCGCGCTCGGCGGCTTCGGTGAAGCAGGCGCTGCGGCACGGCATCGACGTGATCTACCACGCCAGCTTCAGCGACGAGGAAACGCTGGACATGCTGGAGGCGGCCAAGTCGCGGGTGTTCGTCGCCCCCGGCATCGCGATCCTCTACGCGATGCTGCACGAGGCCGAGGCCTACGGCATCACCCACCAGAAGGCGGTGGAGCTGGGCTACCAGGTCGAGTGGGAGGCGGCGCTGGAATCGCTGCGGGCGATGCACAAGCGCGGCATCCGCATCCTGTTCGGCGGCGACTACGGCTTCGCGTTCACGCCGCACTGCCAGAACGCGCGCGACCTGGAGTTCTTCGTCAAGTACCTGGGCTTCACGCCGGCCGAGGCGGTGCGCTGCGCCACGGTGTACGGCGGCGAGATCATGATGCGCGGCCACGAGCTGGGGCAGGTGAAGGAAGGCTATCTCGCCGACCTGCTGCTGGTGGACGGCGACCCGCTGGCGAATATCTCCATCCTGCGCGATCCCAAGCGGATCCTGGCGGTGATGAAGGACGGAAAGTTCGCGAAGTCGCCGGAGATGGAAGCCGAGCGCGAAATGAGGTGGGCGGCATGAGCGCACCATTCACTCCGTCATCCCCGCGGAGGCGGGGACCCAGGGCGCCCTGGATTCCCGCCTTCGCGGGAATGACGAGGCGGGGGGTGCCTTCATGAGCGCCGTCTTCCCCGTTCAACCCACCCTGCCGCGCCAGGGTGTCGCCTGGCGCCGCATCCTGCCCTGGATCCTCATCGGCGTACCGATCGCGGTATTCGCGATCTGGGGCCTGTTCGACAACGCCCGCCTGTTCCTCGTCACGCTGCTCAACGGCCTGACGCTGGCCTCGCTCTACTTCATCGTTGCCAGCGGCTTCACCCTGGTGTTCGGCCTGATGCGCAACGTCAACCTGGCGCACGGCTCGCTCTACCTGCTGGGCGGCTACGTCGGCTTCATCGTGGCGGAGAAGACCGGGTACTGGTTGCTCGCGATCGGTGCGGGCTTTGCCGTCGCTGCCCTTGCCGGGCTCCTGATGCAGGTGCTGATCCTGCGCCACATGCAAAACCAGGACCTGCGCCAGACCATGGTGACCATCGGCCTGTCGGTGGTCGTGGCGGACTTGCTGATCTGGATCTTCACCGCGCAGGTGCACCAGATGGAAGCGCCGGAGTGGCTGCAGGGCCCGATCCGCGGCATCCCCATCATCAACGCCTACTCGGCCTACCGCCTGAGCCTGCTGGGGATGGGCATCGTCATCGGCGTCGGGCTGTGGCTGCTGCTCAATCGCACGCGCGTCGGCATGATGATCCGCGCCGGGGTGGACGACCGCGCGATGCTCGCGGCCGCCGGCGTCAACGTGAACCTGGTGTTCGCCATCACCTTCGCGCTGGGCGCCGGCCTGGCCGGCCTGGGCGGCGTGATCGGCGCGGTGGAACTCTCGATGGTGCCGGGCGAGGACACGCGCTTGTTGCTGGCGTCGCTGATCGTCGTGATCGTGGGCGGCATGGGCAGCGTGGTGGGCGCGGCGCTGGGCGCGGTGATCCTGGGACTCGCGGAGACGTATGGCCTCGCGTATGCACCGACCTACAGCGTGGTGTTCACCTTCGTGATCCTGGTGCTGGTGCTGGCGTTCCGGCCGCGCGGCTTGTTGGGGAGGGCGGCATGAGCGCCGCACGGCCGCCCGAAGGCGCTCGCCCCCTCCGCTTGCGGAGGGGGGAGGCGCAGGCCGCGAAGCGGGCAAGCCTGGGGGAGGAGTTCGAATGAGCGCGGCTAAGTGGCGCAAGGCGATGAATAGCGGTGCGGCCGCCGTTGGCGAATGGCGGGGTTCGCCTGCGGGCTCACCCCGCCCTACGGAACCCGACCGTGTAGGTCGGGGTGAGCGCGAAGCCGAACCCCGACATCTCCCCAGCGCCGACGACCCCTACGCCGACCACGACGCCCCCCGCTGGCTCAAATTCCTCTGGCGCCACCTCGCCCCGCGCCACTGGATCGCCGCCGCGGCGCTTCTGGTGTTCCCGTTCGCCGCCTCGCCCTTCCTCACCTTCCAGGTCGGCGGACAAAGCCTGGCACTCGGCCTCGTCGCACTGTCGCTGATGTTCCTCTCGGGCTACGGCGGCATGGTGTCGCTGGCGCAGATGACGGTGGCCGGCGCCGCCGGCTACACGGTGGCCATCCTCGGCACCAGCAGCACCGCCATCAGCCTGGGCTGGCCGTGGCCGGTGACCATCGTGTTCGCGCTGGCGATCGCCGTGGCGGCGTCGGTGCTGGTGGGCTGGCTCTCGGTACGCACCGAGGGCATCTACACCATCATGATCACGCTCGCCATGGGCGTGGCCTTCTACTACCTGGCCCTGCAGAACTATTCGGTGTTCAATGGCTTCCAGGGCTTCCAGAAGGTCTACCCGCCCACGGTGTTCGGCGTCGACTGGCGCTCGCCCGTCCCGTTCTATTTCCTCGCCCTCGCCTTCGCGCTCGCAGGCTACCTCGCGGTGAAGTACATCGCGCGCGCGCCCTTCGGCATCGCGCTGCAGGGCATCCGCGACAACCCGCGGCGCATGAACTCGCTGGGCTACAACGTGACGGCGCATCGCGTCGCCGCGTACGCCGTCGCCGGCCTCATCGCGGGCGTCGGCGGCATCCTCTTCACCTGGTACAACGGCCTCATCACCCCCGGCTCGGTCGGCACCTCGTGGCTGATCAACATCCTGGTGATCGCCGTGCTCGGTGGCATGCGCCACCCGCTCGGCCCCTTCCTCGGCGCACTCGTCTTCGTGCTGCTGCAGACCTTCGCGATCGACGTGATCGACCGCGAGCGCTTCAACCTCGTGATCGGCGGGGTGTTCCTCGCCATCGTGCTGTTTTCCCCCGACGGCCTGCTGGGCCTGTGGGCGAGCCTGCGGGCCCGCCTGCAGAAGCAGCGGGCCGTCTCAACCTCGTTGCGCTGAGCGCAAACATTCCCAAGGAGACAAGCGTGCACAAGAGATTCCTGCTGAGCGGCCTGGCGGCGGCCGCATTCGCCGCGACCTTCGCGGGTGGCGCCTGGGCGCAGGGCGCTCCCATCAAGCTGGGCGTACTGGCCACGCTGGAAGGCCCGTTCGCCGCCGGCGGCGCGGACGGGATGCGCGGGGCCGAGCTCGCCATCAAGGAGCGCGGCGGCGTGGTGGCCGGACGCAAGATCGAGATGATCAAGGCCTCGTCGGACGCCAAGCCCGACGTCGCCGTCAACTCCGCCCGCAAGCTGGTGGAGCAGGACAAGATCGACATCCTGGTCGGCCCGCTCTCGGGCAGCGAGGGCATCGCCGTCAAGGACTACTCCAAGACGCAGCCGCAGGTGACCTTCATCAACGGCGGCTCGGGCGCGCAGGCCACCACGCTGGAGAACCCCAGCGCCAACTTCTTCCGCTTCAACACCGAAGGCGGCCAGTGGATGGTGGGCCTGGGCAAGGCGGCGCTGGCCAAGGGCTACAAGAAGGTGATGGTCGTGGCCGAGGACTATTCCTTCCCGTACTCGCAGGTGCAGGGCTTCATGACCGAGTTCTGCGGCGGCGGCGGCAAGGTGCCGGTGAAAGCCTGGGTGCCGCTGGGCGGCAAGGACTATTCCTCGGTGATCGCGCGCATCCCGAAGGACGTCGACGCGCTGCTGCTGGTGCTGGGCGGCGCCGACGCGGTGAACTTCCTGAACCAGTACGAGAACGCCGGCGGCGACAAGCCGATCCTGGGCGGCTCCATCACCGTCAGCCAGGACGTGCTGAACTACCGCGGCAAGAAGCGCGACTCGCTGGTGGGCACGCTGTCCGCCGGGCCGCTGGCCGACGCCTACGACGGCGCCGACTGGAAGAAGTTCGTCGCCGCCTACAAGCAGAACTACCCCGCCTCCGCGGGCGGCTTCCCCAGCCCGTCGCTGTTCGCGTACGTGTACTACGTGAACACCAAGGCGGCGCTCGACGGTCTCGACGCGGTGAAGGGCGACCTGTCCAACAACCACGCCAAGTACCGCGACACCCTGTCGAAGATGGTCCTGAAGACGCCCACCGGCGACGTGCGGCTGGACGAGAACCGCCAGGCGATCGGCAGCACCTTCGTGACCGAAGTGGTGAAGGACGCGCAGGGCAACCTGTACAACAAGGTGCTGGCCAAGGTGGACAACGTCACCCAGACGCTGGGCGTGCCCAAGGCGCAGTTCAAGATCGGCTCGCGCGACGTGCCGAACTGCCCGTAAGCGGAAGGATCGTCCGTGGCTTCCATCACGACACTTCGTCCGGCCGGCGCGCGCGCGCGGCCGGGGCCGGGCGCCATGCCGCTGGCCCTCGCGTCCAACGACGCGCTGGTGCTGCAGGGCGTGACGCGCAGCTTCGGCGCCCTGCGCGCCGTGGACGACGTGACGCTGACGGTGGCCGCGGGCGAGAAGCGCGCCATCCTGGGCGCGAACGGCGCGGGCAAGACCACGCTGTTCAACGCGATCACGGGGGACTTCCCGCCCACGGCGGGAAGCATCCGCTTCTTCGGCGAGGACATCACTTCGCTGCCGCCCTTCGAGCGCATCCGCAAGGGCCTGCGGCGCACCTACCAGTCCTCGCTGCTGTTCCGCGAACTCACGGTGCGGGACAACCTCTTCCTCGCGGTGCGCGGCATGAGCCGCGGCCGCTATGCCTTCCTGCGTGCGCACCGGAACGACGCGTCCTGCGTGGCGACGGAGGAACTGCTGGAGCGCGCGCGCCTGTCGCACATCGCCGGCGAGAAGGTCGCCAACCTCGCGCACGGCCAGCAGCGGCAACTGGAGATCGGGATGGCGCTGGCTGGCGCGCCGCGGCTGATCCTGTTCGACGAGCCGGCCGCGGGCCTGTCGCCGGCGGAGCGGCGCGAGCTGGTCGCCCTGCTGACCTCGCTGCCAACGCACATGAGCTATGTGCTGATCGAACATGACCTCGACATCGCGCTGAAGGTGGTGGAGCGCGTCACGGTCATGCACAACGGGCGCGTGCTGCGCGAAGGCACACCCGACGAGATCGAGAACGACGCGCAGGTGCAGGCGATCTACATGGGGGGCAAGCACTGATGGCGCTCTTCGGCAAGGACAAGACCCCTGCCTCCACGGCGCCGCTGCTGGAGGTGCGCGAGCTGGACGTGTACTACGGCCGCGCCCACGCGCTGCAGGGCGTGAGCTTCACGCTGGGCGAAGGCGTGCTGGGCCTGGTGGGCCGCAACGGCATGGGCAAGACCACG
>SEAY01000114.1 GCA_004144865.1 Comamonadaceae bacterium | reverse complement strand
CCCCAGGAGACGACCCGATGAAGCTCACCCGCCGCCATGCCCTTGCCGCCACCGCTGCCGCGGTCGCCGCGCCTTCGCTCTTCGCGCAATCCGCGTTCCCGTCCAGGACGGTCCGCCTGGTGGTGCCCTACCCGCCCGGCGGCTCCTCCGACATCATCGCGCGCGCCATCCAGCCGCTGCTGCAGGACGGCCTGAAGCAGACCGTGGTCGTGGAGAACAAGGCCGGCGCCAACGGCAACCTGGGCACCGACTTCGTCGCAAAGTCGGCGGCCGACGGCCACACCTTCGTGCTGTGCGACGTGGGCGCGCTGGCCATCACGCCTTCCGTGTACACGAAGCTGCCCTTCGATCCCTCGAAGGACCTGCGCGGCGTGACCATGCTCGCCTACTCGCCGCACCTGCTGGTGGTGCATCCCTCGGTGCCCGCGAACAACCTGAAGGAGCTGGTGGCGCTGTCGAAGCAGAAGGACCTGAACTTCGCCGTCACCGCCACCGGGAGCGCGCCGCACCTCGCCGGCGTGGCGCTGCAGCGCGCCGTCGGCGCGCGCTGGGAATACGTGCCCTACAAGGGCGGCATCCAGGCGATCCAGGACACGGTGGGCGGCCAGACCCAGATCCTCATGAACGGCATGCTGGCCACGCTGCCGCACGTGCAGAGCGGCAAGCTCAAGCTGCTGGGCGTGTCCAAGCGCTCGCGCATGCCGCTGATCGGCGACACGCCCACCATTGCCGAACAGGGCGTGCCCGGTTTCGAGTCGGGCACCTGGCAGGGCGTGCTGGTGCCCAAGGCCACGCCGCAGGCCGTGGTGGACAAGCTCAATGCGGAGCTGGTGCGCGCCATCCGCCATCCCGACGTGCGCGCCCGCCTCGCGGGCCAGGGCGCGGAGGTGGTGACGATGACGCCGCAGGAGCAGGACCAGTTCTTCGCGCAGGAGCGCCAGCGCTGGGCCAAGGTGGTCACCGCCGCCAACATCAGGCTGGACTGATCCCCAGGAACGCGTCCAGGATGTGGAAGTGGTCGTCGTGGAACTGCTCCTCCAGCGAGGGCAGTTCCGCGATGGGCACCCAGCGCGCCTCGGCCGCGTCGTCGCTGCCGGCGATCTCCGGGCGCCGTCGCTCGCCGAGGTCGAAGTGGAAGGCATGCGTGATCACCCGCCCGCGCTGGCTGCGGTCGGGGTGGTCGAAGACGCGCATTGCCTTGCAGGCGTGCTCCATGTCCGAAGGCAGCAGGCGCAAGCCCGTCTCCTCCTCGAGCTCGCGCACCGCGGACTGGTAGGCGGTCTCGCGCTGCTCGATGAAGCCGCCCGGCACGGCGAGCAATCCCTTGCCGGGCGCGCGGCCACGGCGAATCAGCAGCACCTCGTCGGCGACGCGCACCACCGCGTCCACCGTGACGAACACCGGCGGGTACGGGCGATGGCGGCGAGCGAGGCTTCCAGCGACTCGCCCGTGTAGAGCGCGGCGCGCAGCGCCTTGCCGTGCACTTCGCCCAGCCGCCCCACGTCGTGCAGCGGCCAGCCTGAAAAATCGAGCAGGTATTCGCTGGTCGGGTCCTTGCGGTGTCCCACCAGCACCACGGGCGTGCGGTCCGATCCGGTCAGCACCGCCACGGCCCCGCGCACAGCCTGCACCCAGCGCGAGGCATCCCAGGTGTCGCGGATCGGCAGGAAGTCGACCCGGCCCCTTTCGTCATCGTCCAGCGCCAGCCGGATGGCGGCCACGCGCTCCTGCCAGGTGAACGGATTGCGCGGCGACCGCGCCTGGTGCGCCGAGCCCACGAGCACGGCGCAGCGCGGCGCGAGGCGCAGCCCCGCGCGGATCAGCGCGAGCTGCGCGTCGTGGAACAGCTGGAAGCGGCCGATGCAGACGGCCCACTGCGGTTTCGATGATGTCATGGCGGCGGCGGCTCCGCCCCCATTCTGGGGCGAAGCCGCCGCGCCGGGGCACGCGCGCGATCAGGTCAGGCCGAGGCCGGCGAACGTGCTGAGCGCCGCGGAGGCCGGGGGTGCCAGCGTGATGGAAGCCTGGCGCACCGTCTCGTCCTCCATCTCGGTGGCGAGCAGGCCGTCGGGCGCGTGCTCGCCGATCTGTTCGGCCAGCAGTGCATAGCTCTGCGCGCACATCACGATCGTCCCCGGGACGGCTTGGCCCAGCGAGGCCTCCGCGGCGTCGAGGGCACTCCCCACCACCAGGCGGCGGGTGCCGTCCTGCGCTTCGTAGCAGGCTTCGGTGTACATGGCGGTGCTCAGTGCGCAGCGCACACGGTGGCCCAGCCGCTGCAGGACCATGGCCGCGTGCAGCGCCGCCGAGGGCTGCGCGAACGCCAGCACCAGGTCCACCGTGGCGGAGGGCTGCAGGAGCGCGCCGAGGTGCTCGGCCAGCAGCCGGGCCTCTTCTTCGCTGAAGGACGCCAGCGGTGCGTCGCTGGCCAGCAGCGTGTACTGCTGCGCCTCGAAGCGCAGCGTCGCGCTCGCCGCGCCCAGGAAGGCCTCGCGCCAAGCGCTCACCCCGCAGTGGCGCAGCATGCGCTGGGACAACGCGTCCCGCATGGGGTGGGGGGCGATCGTGCTGCTACTTCCTGACACGTCCGTCTGCTGCATGGGTCTTCCTCTGTAGAAGCGTTCTTGCCCGGCCCGGGGTGGCCGGAATGTTTCAAAGTGTTGCTTCAACCGGCCGCGGGGGCAAGCGGGAAACGGCGTAAGGCGCCACAGGGGAAATTTCTGTAATTCCGAAGCATGCAATGGCCCGGGATGGCGCGAGCTCCCTGGGTGCCGGCGCTGCCGGCCCGACAATGCGGCCTCGATGAACGAAACCCTGGTGGTCCTCGGATCCGACTGGTACTGGGAACAGGACGCCCTCTACCGGTTCACCCTGATCCGCTCCCCGGTGCAGCCCGCCCGCCCGCACAGCCCGGCGGCCCTCGGCCGCACGCGCTGGGAGCTGGAAGGCGCCCATGCGCTCACCATGACCTGGGAAGAACACCGCGCGCTGCTTTCGGCACGCCGCCCCTTCCACGACTTCCAGTACCTGCACCGCGAGTTGAACGGGGAGGTCCGCTACCTGTCGGCGTCCGGTGAGCCCGTGTTCGGCGCGGACGGCGAGTTCCGCGGCTACCGCGGCATCACGCGGGACACCACGGACCACTGGGCGCAGCGCACGCAGTTGGAGGAAGCGCACTCCCTGCTCGGCGTGGCCGCGGTGGTCGGCCGCTTCGGCGCCTGGTCCGCGGACGTGCGGACCGGGCAGGTGCACTGGACCGAGCAGGCGCGCGCCCTGTACGAGCTGCCACGCACGCACGGAACGACGCTGGCTGTTGCCATGTCCATGTATCTCCCGGACGACCGGGAGCGCCTGCGTATCGCGTACGAGCGCTGCGCAGCCGACGGCACGCCTTACGACCTCGAACTGCAGGCGCAGACCGCCTCCGGGCGCCGCATCTGGGTGCGCGTGACCGGGGTTGCCGTGCGCGACCCCGAAGGCCGCATCGTCCGCCTGCAGGGCGCGGTGCAGGACATCGACGCGAGCAAGGCCGCGGCGGTCGCCTACCGCGACCTTGCGGAGCGCTTCCGCAGCACCCTCGACTCGCTCACCGACGGCTTCGCCACGGTGGACCGCGACTGGCGCATCACTTACGCCAACGCGGCCGCCTACGCGCTGGTGCAGATGCCGCAAGGCGACGCCCTCGGACGCGACTTCCGTGAACTCTTCCCCGCCGTGCGCGATTCCGTGTTCGAGGAGCATTACCGCGCGGCCATGGACCGCGGCGAGGTACGGCGCTTCGACGCGTACTACGCGCCCCTGGACACCTGGTTCCGGGTGAGCGCCTTTCCTTCCGGGCAAGGCATCGCCATCTCGTTCACCGATGTCACCGCGGCGACCAACGCGCGGCGGCTTTTGCAGCGGCAGAACGAGGAGCTCGAGCGGCGGGTGCGCGAGCGCACCGAAGCCCTGCGCCGCATCAACGAGGAGCTCGCCGCCTTCTCGCTCGCCGTGGCGCACGACCTGCGCGCGCCGCTCGCGGGCATCCGCGGCTTCACGCGCGCCGCCGCCGAGCGGCTGCAGCCGGATGGGGACGCCAAGGTGGCGCACTACCTCGGCCGGGTCGATGCGAGCGCCGGCCGCATGGAAGAACTGCTTGCGGGCCTGCTGTCGCTCTCGCGGGTGGGCAGCGCCGAGCTGGTGTGGCAGCCGGTGAACCTCTCCGCGCTCGCGCGCGAGGCCGCGGAGGCCCTGCAGGCCGCGCATCCCGCACGCCGCGTGCGCGTGTGCGTGCACGACGGCCTGCACGCGCGCGCGGACCTCGGGCTGCTGCGCACGCTGGTCGACAACCTGGTGGGCAACGCCTGGAAGTTTTCCGCGGGCCGCGATCCGGCGCACATCGAGGTCGGGCAGGAGCCGCAAGGCGTGTACTTCGTCCGCGACGACGGCGCCGGCTTCGACATGACCCGCGCCCAGGAATTGTTCGCTCCCTTCCGACGGCTGCACGACGTGCAGGAATTCAGCGGCGTCGGCATCGGCCTGGCGAGTGCGCGCCGGGTCGTCGAGCGCCACGGCGGCCGCATCTGGGCCGAGTCGGCGCCGGGCGAAGGCGCCGTCTTCCGCTTCACGCTCGGCCCGCAGGCCGGCTGACGCGCCAGCCCGTTCCTACGGCTGCATCAGCTCGCGCATCGTGCGCTGGCCGGCGCGCCGGCCGGGCGGCAGGCCGCGCGCCACGAACTCCTTCTCGATGGCGTCGCGCGTGAGGCGGCCCATCACGCCGTCGGGCGTCACCTGCGCGTGGCCGCGCTGCTGCAGCCATTGCTGCAGTTCGCGCACCTGGGCCCGCGTCAGGCCGGGGTCGTCCGTCGGCCACGGCGTGGCGAAGTCGCGCCCGCCCGCGATCTTGTGCGCGAGCAGCGCCACTTCCATCACGTAGCGCTCCGAGCGGTTGTAGCGCAGGACCGTGTCGAAGTTGCGCGAGACGAGGAAGGCGGGGCCGGGCAGGCCGACCGGCAGGAAGGGATAGACCTCCGGGTCGGCCACGGTGGCCGGCCGGCCTCCTTCGGCCGGCAGCACGCGCCAGCCTTCGGCCACCCACTCGGACAGCTTGCGCGCCGCGGACGGCAGCCGATGCGAATCGCCCTTCGCCGCGAAGGAAGCCCGCTGCGCCTGCGGCACTTCCACCTCGATGTAGACGGGTTCTCCCAGGCGCCAGCCGCCGCGCTGCCGCAGGTGGTTGGCGGTGGAGGCCCAGGCGTCCGCTTCGGAGTTGACGATGTCGGCGATGCCGTCGCCGTCGCCGTCCACCGCCACCAGCTCGAAGGTGTCGGGCACGAACTGCGTGCGGCCGAACGCGCCGGCCCAGGATCCCTGGAAGGTCTCCGGCCGCACGCGCTGGTCGCGCAGCAGGCGCACCGCGGCGAAGGCGCGCTCGCGCGACATGCACGAGCCCGGCGCCGTCGCCGATTCCGGGCAGGGCCGCAGGCACGCCAGCGTGAGCGTGGCGTCCAGCACCGGGATGCGCCCGCCGGCCGGGCCGTAGTTGGTCTCGATGCCGTAGATCGCGACGATGATCTCGCGCGGCACACCGTACTGCGCCTCGATGCGCGCCAGCACGTCGCCGGCGCGCGCGAGGATGGCGCGGCCCTGCTGCACGCGGTCGTCGTCGGTGGTGGCGGCGAGTTCGTCCCACCAGAAGGTCGGCTCGCCGGCCTGCACCAGCATGGATTGCCGCACGCGGTCTTCGTAGCGCGCGTTCGCCGCGATGCGCTCGAAATCGGCGCGGCTCAGCGGGCGGCCCGAGCGATCGGTCTGCTGGGCCAGCCCCTGCACGCAGGACGAGAACTGTTCGGGCGCGAGCGGTTCGTCGAGCGAGGGAGCCTGGGCGAAGGCGAGGCAAGGCGCGCAGGCCAGCAGCGTGGTGATCAGTCGTCGGAAAGGCATGGCCCAGTATAGGAAGCGGCTGCTTCGCGCGGGGGCCGCTGCAACAAGGCTTGCAGGACCGCCAGCCAGCTCAGGCGGTCGTCATGCTCTCGGGACCGGCGGGCTCTGCTTCGGCCCGCGGCGCGCCCGCCTGCGCATGCGGCTCACCCGCCGCCGCGGCCTCCAGGAAGCGCAGCGGCCGCTGCGTGCGGGGCGACATCTCTGCCAGCATGCCCTCCAGCGCCTGCAGCAGTTCGACCGCCGGGCCCGCATGCTCGTGGAGCACCAGCGCGGCGACGTGGAAATGCAGTACCACGTCGCGCGGCCGCCCGGGTTCTTCCATCAGGCCGGCGGCCACCAGCCGCGAGGCGACGCTGTTCATCGGACGGCGCATCGCCACGCCTTCGAGGATGAGGCCGAAGCGGTTCTCGCCCAGGCGCCCCGTCGTGTCGACGTCGCGCACCAGCCGGCGCAGCTTGATCACGGCGCGCAGCAATGCTTCCTCGGCAACCTCCGCGCCGCGGGTCTTCTGGATCCAGCCGTAGTTCGCGACCTCGATCACCGCGACGGCGGCGCCTTCGCCACGGCGTTGATAGCGCGCGATGGCCTGGTGCAGGCGGGCCAGGAAAGGTTCGCGCTTCGTCAGTCCGGTCAGCGCATCCTGGTTCGCAGCGGCCAGCCGCCGCAGTTCCACGCCGCGGCGTTCCTGCGAGCGGCTGTCCAGCGCGCCGAACAGCATCGGCACGCCCAGCGCGAGCGCCAGCACCAGCGCGTACTCGGTCAGCCAGAACGAAGGCAGCAGGCCGACGGCCCGCGCCATCGCCAGCACCACCGCCGTGGCCATCGGCAGGATCGCCAGCACCAGCCAGAGACCCACCGGGTCGCCGCGCCGCCAGGTGGAGGCCGCCGCCCACAGGCACAGCGCCGCCACGCTGAAGAGATGGGTCGCCAGCAGCAGCACGCCGGTGCCGCGCGGCACGACGAGGTAGGCGACGGCGAACAGCAGCCCCAGCGCGCACAGCAGGTGCAGCCAGCCGGCAATCCCGCGCATGCGCGTGCGCACGGCGCCCAGGCGCGCGACGATGCCCGCCGCCAGTGTCGCGGCCAGCAATGCCAGGGTGCCGCCTGCGCCATCCACCCAGCCGACAGCGTCGCCCCAGAAAAGATGGGCCGCCACGCCGGTGAACGCCGCCAGCGCGAGCATCGCGACCAGGGCATGCAGGGCGTACCAGCCGTAGAGCGGGTCGCGCAGGCGCCACGCCCGCAGCATGGATGCGGCCAGCAGCAGGGCCATGGTCCCCATGGTCACGCCCAGCGCCAGGTATTCGCGCTGGTCGTTGCGATGGTGGGCCTCCACGGTCGCCACCCGCAACGGCACGGTGTTGGGCGTGCTGTGGCGCACTTCGAGGTAGATGTCGGAGACCGCCCCGGGCGCCAGTTGCAGGGCGAAGACGGGGTAGCGCGCGGGCCGGGGCCACGTGCGCATGGGCACGGTATCGCCGGCGGTGCGCGCTACCCAGCGGCCCCCCGCGTCCCGCTGGTAGACCGTCACGCGGTCCAGCACCGGCAGTGGCACTTCGAGCTGCCAGGCCTCGCGCAGCACCGCGGGGCTGCGCAGCCGCAGCTTCATCCACAGGACCTGGTCGCCACCGAAGGGAAGCGCCTTGCCGCCATCGAGCCGCTGGAAAGGCAGGCGGCCGGCGGCCGCGGCCTCGATGCCCGCCTGCTCCGGCGGGCCGAACCATGCGAGCACGGGGGGATCGTCGACGACGGGGCGCTCGCCGTCCAGCCGGAGCACGGGTTCGGCAGGCACCGCCGCGGCGGCGCGACACGCGAGGAGCAGGACACACGCGAGCATGGCGACGCACGAGCGCCAAGCGCCACCCCTCGCCGCAACCGGTCGACCTCCCAAGCACGCCTCCAGGATTCGTTCTCGCGCCCGGACAGGCGCATGAAACGCTTTGTAACGGAGTCTGGGGCGGGCGGCAACGCCAGCGTTGCGCGATTGGAACAGCAGCGGGACAAGGCCCTCAGCGCTGCTCCTCCCACCTGCCACCCGGCCGCCGCTCATACGCATGCCGCCCCGGATGGTCCGGCGTCGGGATCACCAGCACCTGTCCGTGCGCATCGTTGCGCGCGACGTGTGGCAGCACGCCCGGCATCTGCGGGTTCGCATAAGGCTGCAACACCTCCGCGCGCAGCCGGTCGTCACCGCCGGTGAGCGCGTTCCACAGGACTTCGAGCTGGTCCGGCGAGTGGTGCATGGCGCAGGCTCAGCCCTCGTAGTTCTCCACGGTGCCGATGGCGCGCGGCTCGGCGCTGTCGGGGTCCTCGCCGAACTCGCGCTTCGCCCGCCGCTGGCGCAGCAGGTCCCAGCACTGGTCGAGTTCCTGCTCGAGGTGCTGCAGCCGCTGCGGATCGGCCGGGGGTGCGCCGCCGCCGCGCAGGCGGTGCTCCTCGTCGATGAGGCCGTTGATGCGCTCGAGGATGGATTGGTCGTTCATGGCAGTCTCCTGCTGCCGCGCGGCCCGGCCGCGGGCATGCCGGCCAGCCTACACCTCTTTGCCGCGCGCGTGGGACCGTGCCGGCAGTCCAGGCAATGCCCCGACCGGCGCGGCAATTGATGCAGGACAAGCGCAGCGCGCGACGCGTCCCCGCTTCCCGGGCCATCGTCCCTACAGTGCGATGCATCCCTTCGAAAGAGGAGCCCTCCATGCTGAAAGACAAGGTCACCATCGTCACCGGCGCGGCTTCCGGCATCGGCCGCGCCATCGCGATCGCCTATGCGAAGGCCGGCGCGCGCGTCGTCGTCTCCGACGTCAATCCGCAAGCTGGCGAGGAAACCGTCGCCCTGGTGAAGCAGGCCGGCAGCGAAGGCCTGTTCGTCGCAGCCGACGTGGCGAACCCGGACGACTGCAGGAAGCTGGTGGAGCGCACCGTGCAGGCCTACGGCCGGCTCGACGCCGCCTGCAACAACGCCGGCATAGCCGGCGACCTCGCGCCCACCGCGGACTACACCGTCGAAGGCTGGAACAAGGTCATCGCCATCAACCTCACCGGCGTGTTCCTTTGCATGAAGTACCAGATCCCGCAGATGCTGAAGACCGGCGGCGGCGCGATCGTCAACATGGCGTCCATCCTCGGCGCCGTGGGCTTCGCCAACGCGCCTGCCTACGCGGCCGCGAAGCACGGCGTGCTGGGCCTCACCCAGACCGCCGCCCTCGAATACGGCGCGCAGGGCGTGCGCATCAACGCCGTGGGCCCCGGCTTCATCCACACGCCCATGATCAGCGGCCTCGAGGCCGACCCCGCCACCCAGCAAGCGCTGGTGGCGATGCATCCGATAGGCCGCCTCGGCGCCCCGGAAGAAGTGGCCGCGCTGGTGCTGTGGCTCAGCTCGCCCGCGGCTTCGTTCGTGACGGGCGCCTACTACCCGGTGGACGGCGGCTTCCTCGCGCGCTGAAGCCGCACCCGGCGGGCGGTGCGGCCCTGCGGGACAATCTCGTCCTGCATGCACGCCCGCCACTTCGCCCAGCTCGTCTTCCTCTCCGCCGTCTGGGGCGCGTCCTTCCCGCTGATCCGCATCGCCGCCCCGGCCTTCGGCCCCGTGACGATGGCCTGCCTGCGCTGCGCCCTGGCCGCGGCGGTGCTGGGCCTGCTGATGCGCATCACGCGCAAGGCGTGGCCCGCG
Organism: Comamonadaceae bacterium; assembly: GCA_004144865.1. GTDB lineage: Bacteria > Pseudomonadota > Gammaproteobacteria > Burkholderiales > Burkholderiaceae_C > Ramlibacter. The sequence goes on along the minus strand of SEAY01000114.1, from coordinate 2,867 downwards.
CGCGTCCATTGGCGCTCGATCACGGTGCTGGCCCTGCTGACCCTGGTGGCGCCCTTCATCCTGTTCAACTGGGCCGGGCTGGTGCTGCCGGCCGGCTATTCCGCCGTGCTCAACGCCACGGCGCCGCTGTTCGGCGTGCTCGCGGGCGCGGTGTTCGGCGAGGAGCGGCTCACCATGCGCCGGCTCGCGGGCTGCGCGGTGGGGCTGGCCGGGGTGGCGCTGCTGGTGCGGCTGGGCCCGGTGAAACCCGACTGGCCCGTGCTGCTGGCCGTGCTGGCCTGCATCACCGCGTCGGCCGCCTACGGCTTCGGCGCCATCTTCATGAAGCGCGCGACGATGGCGCACCAGCCGTTGCCCGCATCCGCCGCGGTGCACATCGCCGGCGCACTGGTGCTGCTGCTGCCCGCCGCGGCCGCCGCACCCGCCATGCAGGTGCGCACGGAGGCCGTCATCGCCCTGCTGGTTCTGGGCACCCTCACGTCCGGCTTCATGTACTGGATCAGCATGCGGCTGATGCGCGAGATTCCCGCGAGCGCGGCGACTTCCTCGGCCTTCATGATCCCGATGTTCGGCGTGACCTGGGGCGCGCTGTTCCTGGGCGAGCCCGTCACGGCCGGCATGGTGCCGGGCGTGGGCCTGGTGCTGCTGGCGTGCGCGCTGGTGACCGGCTTCAACCCGCTGCGGCTGCTGCGCTCACGCTGAGCCGCCGGGCGCCTCCTGCAGGCGCACTTCGCCATGGAAGGTGGTGCGCAGCGTGAGGCCCGGGATCTCCAGGGTCATGGTGGCGGGCAGCGTCTCGGTGCCGGCGATGGCGCCCTGCTGCAGCGCCTTCGCGACCGCCTGCTCGATCTCGCGCTGCGAGCTCACGCCCACCATCTTGAGGAACTTGCGGATGCTGATGTTCAGCGCTTCGTCGTCCATGGCGTTCTCCGGTGCTTGGCCCGGAGACATGCTACGCCCGGCGGCCGGCCGGGGTGCAAGGCCGTGGTGCCCAGGAGAGGACTCGAACCTCCACGGAGTTACCCGCTAGTACCTGAAACTAGTGCGTCTACCAATTCCGCCACCTGGGCATCTCAGGAGGGCCGGATTCTAGGGCCGGCCGCACCGCCAAGCTGAAGCGAGCCTGAATCGGCCCGGTCCGCTCAGTGCACCGTAGACAGTGGTGCCGCCGCCGCGCCCAGCCGGGCCTGCGCGGTGCGGCTGCCCATGGTGGCCGCGCGCCGCAGCCAGCGCGCGGCCTGGCCGGGATCGCGCGCGACGGTCGCGCCGTCCTGGTAGGCGACGCCGAGGAAATAGCTCATCTCCATGCGGCCGAAGCGCACGCCCGCTTCCGACGCCTTGCCCGATTGGCGAACGATCGCCGGCACGTCGCCCTGGCCACCGGCGAACGACTGCATCTCCTGGATGGTGCGGGCCAGGAAGCGGTCGCGCGCCTGCCGGGCCGCCGCCGGGTCCGGCGAGATCGCCACCAGTTCGTCGGCCAGCACCGGCAGCACCTCGAAGGGCGTCATGCCGCCGCGCACGCGCGGCGAATACCAGGCGCGCAGCATCGCGCGGTCGAGCGGCAGCAGGTCGTCCACGTGGGCGTCGAAGTAGCTCAGCACGGTGCGGCCCTCGGGGTGGCCCCGCACGCCCATCACGTGCATGGCCTCGTGGTACGCGCAGCGCTGCGCGTCGCTGTCGCGCATCTGCATGGTCACGGAGTCGATGCGCGTCTCGTCGCCGAAGTCGAGGCGCGTCTCGCAAGGCTGGTTGTTGGAAAGCATGGCATCCGGCGTGATCTCGATGCTGACGTTGGCTTGCCGCGCCGCGTCCGGAAGGTCGCTCACGTCGATGACCTTCACGCGCGCCTCTGCAGCGACGTCCCGCAGCGCGCGCAGCGTGTGCTCGCGGTGCGCCGCGAGGTTGGTGCCGGAGATGCGCACCTTGATGTCCCGGTCCCAGCGCACCAGCCGCGTGGGAACGCCGCTCTGGTGCCACAGGACCTCCCACATCGTGTTCATCCCGCGATCGAACTCATCCGCCGCGGCGGCTTGGCCCAGCGAAGGAACGAGGGAGGCGGCGGCCATGGCAGCGGCGGCAAGGGACTTCCACATGTGAGCGCGATCTCCGTCAAGCACCAAACGGAGTCAGAGGGCTCCTACAGGCGCAAGTTCACTCGCACCTACAAGGAAGGATGCGCGCGCGGAAAATTCCCGCCGTGGGAACGCTGCCCGGCTCATCGGCGCCCGATGCGGCGTTGCGGCGCCCCCGGCCACGGCGATCTGCTCCGAGAATCGCCGCATGACCCCGTCCAAGCTCCTCGCCGTCCCGCAGCCCGTGCACCGCCGCTTCGAAGGCAAGGTGGTGATCGTCACGGGGGCCGGTTCCGGCATCGGCGAAGGCATCGCGCGCTGGTTCTCCGCCGAAGGCGCGGCCGTGGTGCTGGCGGGCCGGCACAAGGACAAGCTCGACCGCGTGGCGGGCGAACTGCCGGCGGAGCGCACGCTCGCCAAGGTGGCGGACGTCGCGAAGTACCGGCAGGTCGAAGCCCTCGTGGAAGCCGCGGTGCGGCGCTTCGGCCACCTCGACGTGATGGTCAACAACGCGGGCGTCGCGCCGGAGGGCAAGGCGACCGAAGCCACCCTGCAGGAATGGGAGGAGACCATGGCCACCAATGCGGGCGGCGTGTTCCACGGCTGCCGCGCCGCGCTGCCGCACCTGGTGCAGAGCCAGGGCTGCATCGTCAACATCGCCTCGGTCTCCGGCCTCGGCGGCGACTGGGGCCTGTCCTTCTACAACGCCTCCAAGGGCGCCATCGTCAACTTCACCCGCGCGCTGGCGCTCGACCACGGCCGCGACGGCGTGCGCGTGAACGCGGTCTGCCC
>SEAY01000193.1 GCA_004144865.1 Comamonadaceae bacterium | reverse complement strand
AGCTTGGCGCGCTCTTCGCCCATGGAGGCTTCGACAACGGCGCGGCGCGACAGCACCACGTTGTTGCGCTTGCGGTCCAGCTTGATGACCTTGAACTCGAGGGTCTTGTTCTCGTAGGGGGTCAGGTCCTTGATGGGACGGGTGTCGATCAGCGAACCGGGCAGGAAGGCGCGGATGCCGTTGACCAGGACCGTCAGGCCGCCCTTGACCTTGCCGGTGGTGGTGCCCGTGACGAACTCGCCGGATTCCAGGGCCTTCTCGAGGCTCATCCAGGAAGCCAGGCGCTTGGCCTTGTCGCGCGACAGGATGGTGTCGCCGTAGCCGTTTTCGATGGCGTCGATGGCAACGGAGACGAAGTCCCCGGCTTGCACTTCGACTTCGCCCTGGTCGTTCTTGAATTCGTCGATCGGAATGTAGGCTTCCGATTTCAGGCCGGCGTTGACCACCACGTGGTTGTGTTCGACACGAACGACTTCAGCGGTGATGACTTCGCCGGCGCGCATTTCGGCGCGTTGCAACGATTCCTCGAACAGGGCGGCAAAAGATTCAGACATGGATTTGCGGGTTGACCCCGCGGGGTTAAGGTTGTCGATCCCCGTCACCGGTGCGCTGCTGCGCGGAGGGAGTGGCGGGGGCCAAAATCGCCGGGGTTCGCTGCGCGAAACCCAGCCTACATTCAGCAGTCTCCTGGCCTGGGGCCGAAAGACTGCTTTTCGTCCCACCACCGGAGAACCTGGGCGACGGATTCTTCGACCGTCTGGCCCGAGTTATCGAGGAGGAGGGCATCTTCCGCGGGCTTGAGAGGTGCGACGGCACGACCGGAATCGCGCGCATCGCGCGCCTCGAGGTCTGCGCGAAGAGCCGGGAGTGTAGCGGAAATGCCCTTTGAAATCAATTGCTTATACCTGCGCTCGGCACGCTGGGCCGCACTGGCCGTCAGGTACACCTTGAGCGGGGCGTCCGGGAAGATCACGGTGCCCATGTCGCGCCCGTCCGCCACCAGCCCCGGCAGCCGGCGAAAGCCCTGCTGCAGGGCTACCAACGCGGTGCGCACGGCGGGCAAGGCCGAGACGCGCGAGGCGTTCATCCCGGCCTCTTCGGTGCGGATCGCATCGGTGACGTCCTCGCCCGCCAGGAGCACGCGCCCCTCCGTGAAGACGATGGGCAGGCTCTCGGCCATCTTGGCGATCGTGTGCTCGTGCGCGATGTCCAGTGCCAGCCCGGCACGGGTGGCCGCCAGGCCGGCGATGCGGTAGAGCGCGCCGGAATCCAGGTAGTGGTAGCCCAGCCGGCGCGCCACTTCCGAGGCCAGCGTGCCCTTGCCGGAGGCCGTCGGGCCGTCCACGGCGATCACCGGGATGTGGGGGACCGACGTGCGCGAGACCGAGAAAAGGGCCTCGAAGAAGTCCGGGAAGGTCTTGCCCACGCACTTGGGGTCCTCGATGCGCACGTGGACGCCCGAGGGATTGAAGGCAGCCAGCGCGAAGCACATGGCCATGCGGTGGTCGTCGTAGGTGTGGATGGACGCGGCCCGCCACGAGGCCGGCGGCGTCACGCGCAGGAAGTCGGCGCCTTCTTCCACCTCGGCGCCCAGCTTGCGCAGCTCGGTGGCCATGGCGGCGAGGCGGTCGGTTTCCTTCACGCGCCAGCTGGCGATGTTGCGCAGCGTGGTCGTGCCGTCGGCGTAGAGCGCCATCACCGCCAGCGTCATGGCGGCGTCGGGGATGTGGTTGCAGTCCAGGTCGATGGCGCGCAAGGGCCAGGCACCGCGGCGCACTTCCAGCCAGTTGGGGCCGCTGGTGACGTCCGCGCCCATCTGGCGGGCCGCTTCCACGAAGCGGATGTCGCCCTGGATGGAGCCGGCGCCCACGCCTTCGATGCGCACGGGGTCGGCGGTAGCGGCCAGGGCGCCCAAGGCGATGAAGTAGCTGGCCGACGAGGCGTCGGCCTCCACGTGCACTTCGCCGGGGGAGCGGTAGCGGCTGCCGGCGGGGATGGTGAAGCGCTGCCAGCCCTCGCGCGCGACGCGGATGCCGAACTGCTCCAGCATGTTCAGCGTGATCGCGATGTAGGGCTTGGAGATGAGATCGCCGACGACCTCGATCACCACGTCGCGCGTGGCCACCAGGGGCAGGGCCATCAGCAGCGCCGTGAGGAACTGGCTGGAGACGTCGCCGCGCACGGGGATGGGGGCGTCGAGCTTCAACGCGCCGGCGGGGTGGATGCGCAGGGGCGGGAAGCCTTCGTTGCCGAGGTAGTCGATGCGGCAGCCCAGCTGGCGCAGTGCATCGACGAGGTCGCCGATGGGGCGCTCGTGCATGCGTGCCACGCCGGAGAGTTCGTAATCGCCGCCGAGGAGGGCGAGCGCCGCGGTGAGGGGGCGCATGGCGGTGCCGGCGTTGCCGAGGAACAGCTTTCTTGCTCCCTCCCCCCCTGGGGGAGGGAGCAAGAA
>SEAY01000014.1 GCA_004144865.1 Comamonadaceae bacterium | reverse complement strand
CCGCTTCTATAACGATCGACGGCTGCACTCATCGCTGCGATACTTGCCGCCAGCGGCCTATGAGAGCCGCATTCAGGGGGCGTCCAGTGTCAACTAAAGCGAAGCAAGTTCCCGCCCAAGGGCGTCCGCGCCTGCGGCGCTCCTGTTCCTTGGTCGCCGGTCATCTCCAACGTTAGACCGCAAGGAGAGGCCGCGTGATGGACATCCCTACGCCTGTGATGCTCGTGCTCGGGATCTCCGGCGGGGTTTCTCTTGTCGTAGCCGCGCTGGTCTGGCGGAGGCATGATCCACTAGTCTTGAAGTTTGGAACTATGTTGGTCGCATTCATCCCGGTGGTCGGTCCGTTGCTCGCCCTCTGGGTGATGAGTTTTCCGGACCGGATGCACCCGGCGCTCCAGGCCAAGAACCGGTATGGCAATTTCTACTCGGTGCCGAAGGCCGGCGCGAAAGCCGAGGGGAGCGAGAGCCGAGGGCGCGATGCGGTCTAACAAGTCGGTCGACACGGACACGCACCGGCAGCGCGCCGCGAGGCGCGCGGGTGATCGTGCACCTCGCGGCGCGCTGCCGGTGCGTGCCGGTCACCTCCAACGTTAGCCTGCATGCACAAGCCGCTTGTTCTTGCATTGGCCGTCGGTGCCGCGATGGCGTGGACCGCGTCTCACTCGGCTGAGAGCCAGTGCTTCGGCACGGTGGCAAAGGGCCGCCTGGAAAAGGGCGTCAAGCTTCCGAGTTCCGGTCAAAACTTTTCCGCATATAGCTCTCTCGGGACCGTTGCGGGTCGAACGTTTGTCCACTCAAAAGTGGCCGAAGTGGTCGTCGCTGCCTACGATGCATTGGCGAAGGGGAAGCCGGAGGTATCCGGAGGGCGCTTTCGGCCACACCGGTCGCACCAGAACGGGCTTTCCGTAGACTTCTTCGTTCCGGTCACCGATCCCAACGGGAAGTTTGTGAGCTTGCCCATTGGCGTCACAAACAAGCTGGGCTACGACTTGGAGTTCGACGCGGAGGCTCGCCTTGGGGAACTCAGAATCGACTTTGACGCCATCGCCGAGCATCTGTACCAGTTGCACGTCGCCGCTCGCGCTCGAGGCGTCGGGATCTCAATGGTCATCCTCGATCCCCAGTACCACTCGAAGCTGCTTTCGAGCTCGCGGGGAACGTACATCCGCCAGAATATTCCCTTCATGAAAGGTAAGCCGTGGGTACGCCATGACGAGCATTACCACGTCGACTTTGCGGTACGCTGTGCGCCCAATGCAGGCTAACAAGTCGATCGACACGGACGTTCTCGCGGCAGGCTTCGCCTGCCTATGGCCCGCCGGTCATCTCCGACGTTAGACCGCAGAGTAGTAAGATTGCTCACTACGCACGGAGCACACGAATGGCATCCTCTTTTGCGAAGATTGAAGCCGAAGCGCTGCAACTCTCCTCAGAGGAGCGCGTGCTCTTGGCAGACCACCTCCTCGCGAGTGTGTCGAGCGATCCTGATATTGATGGGGCATGGGCCGAAGAGGTCGAACGTCGCCTGGCGGAAGTCGAGGCTGGTGCTCCTCTCGTATCTCTTGAGGATGCTGTGGCCCGCGCGCGTCGCGCCATCTCGTGAAGATCTCCCTCAACGCGCAGGCGGAGCTTGAGCTGGTTGAGGGGGCTGCCTACTACGCTCGAGAAGCAAACCGCGAGCTGGGCGAATCGTTCATCGCAGAATTCGATCGCTGCGCCAAGTTGCTGGGCGAGCATCCGAGGCTTGGCGCCACATGGAGAGGCCGTATTAGACGCTTCCCTCTCCGACGCTTCCCCTACAGCATCGTCTACTACGTTGGCGATTCAGAAGTCCGCATCCTTGCCATCGCGCACCAGCGGCGAAGGCCCGGCTTCTGGAGGGGCCGTACATGAACGCTCTGCAGCTGCGGTCTAACAGGTCGTTCGACGCGGACACACAGCGGCATTGCGCCGCAAGCCGTGTGCGGGAGCATACGTCTCGCGCCGCAATGCCGCTGCGTGCCGGTCAACTCCAACGTTAGACCTCACATGACGTTCTCTTCCCAACAACTGTCTCAGGAGGCCGCGGCCGCAACAGCCGCATTGGCCGGAAAGATCGTAGTGCGCCTGGAACGCCATCGCGAGTCCGAACTTCTCGTGGAATTTTCGGACGGAACTCGCCTATTCATCGACGGAACGGCGAGCCACTTGGAGCTTTCGATCACCGGAGGCCTGGCTTGAGCGTACGCACGCGAGTCCTCGTTGCCGCCTACGTAATCCTGCTGCTCTCTCGGTCGCAACTATCTGGGTTGGGCTACATAGTCTTCCCAGGTGTGCTCTGTTTGCTGTGTTCAGCGCCGGGATGGTTGCAGCTGCCATTACGGTCGTACACCCCTGGCTGCGGAAGGTCCGCCCGGAGAGCGAGTCCAGGGAGTCGCGCGGTGAGGTCTAACAGGTCGTTCGACGCGGACACGCACCGGCAAGGCGCCGCAAGCCGTGCGCGGGAGCATACGTCTCGCGGCGCCTTGCCGGTGCGTGCCGGTCAACTCCGACGTTAGATGGCAATCCACCGACTGCTCCCAACTACGGCAGCGACGAAGGCAGCCGTTTTCGCCGCGCTTTCCCTTGCCGGCTTCGTTGCATATGTATTGGCGCTGGCATGGGCACCGCTACTTGCACCCGCTGCTTTGCTGAGGCTTGTAGGCTTTCACTCCTACATGGGCCTGCTCGCCCTCGCCGCCGCCCTGACGGTTGGGCTGGTTTTCGGGAGCCTCTATGGGCTTTTCTTTCCTGGGAATTCTCTGCGCTGGGCGGCGGCTAGTTCGACCGCAATTGCAGCGGCTTACCTCGGGCTGGCATACTGGTCTGAGGCCGCTGGAGGAGAAGCGCTCTGGTGGATTCCCGTCATGGAGGCGCTTCTTTTCATCGTTTTGCTTCCGGCCATGTCTTATCGACGAGACGTTCCAAAGAGTGCCCCAGCCATCTAACAAGTCAATCGACACGGACGTGGAGCTTGCTTCGCTTTCGTTGACACTCTTACCTAACGGAGAGAGTGGTCAATGGCAAAGAGAATCGGTCCGGCAAAGATCAAGCAGTACAGCCTGGAGTTCAAGCTCAAGGCCGTTCAACTGAGTAATCATCCCGGGGTTTTGATCAAGGATGTGGCGGACTCGCTTTGCGTTCATCCTTTCATGCTCTCCAGGTGGTGCAAGCAGGTCAGGGACGGTGAGTTGGTCGGTGATCCACCACCACTGGAGCCACAGGAGGCGGCGGAGCTGCAACGGCTGCGCGAGGTGGAGAAGAAGTTCAAGCGCCTGCAGATGGAGCACGACCTGCTAAAAAAAGCTATCCGGTTCGCCTCCGAACGAAAGATGAAGTCTTCGCCTTCATCGAGGCAAACCGGCAAGCCTTCCCGGTCCAAGTGATGTGCGAGCTGCTCGGCGTGACTCGGTCGGGCTTCTACGCTTGGTGCAAGCGGCAGCCCAGCCAGCGACAGCAGGACGACCAGGCATTGCTGGCGCGCGTGTGCCAGATCCACGCGGACAGCCGCGGCTTCTACGGAAGTCCCCGGGTGGCAGGGCAGCTGCGTCTGGACGGCCGCAGCGTGGGCCGGCGGCGCGTGGCCAGGCTGATGCGCGAGGCGGGCCTGCAGGGCAGGAGCGCAAGGCTGTATCGACACTCGAAGGTGCTGCAACGGGCGTTCTACGCCGGCGTGCCGTATCTGCCGGAGTCGGCCAGCACGCAGAGGCAAGACCAGGTCTGGGTCGGCGACGTAACGTACCTGAAGGTGGCCGGCCAATGGCACTACATGGCGGCAGTGATGGACAAGCACTCTCGCCGGATCGTGGGTTGGAGCCTGGGCGCCAAGCGAGACGCGGCGCTCACGACACTGGCACTGCGCCGATCGGCAGCGAGCAGGAGCGTTAGACCCGGCGTGGTGTTCCACACCGACCGTGGCATCGAGTTCGCTAACTTCGATTTTCGTGCGCAGCTGCGCCGCCTGGGCATGCTGCAGAGCATGAATCGTCCCGGGAGGATGAACGACAACGCGCACATGGAGTCGTTTTTCCACTCGATGAAGTGCGAGGAGCTGTATGGCAAGAAGTTCGACACGCAGCAACAGCTACGCAGCACCTTGAGCAGCTACATCCGCTTCTATAACGATCGACGGCTGCACTCATCGCTGCGATACTTGCCACCAACGGCTTATGAGGCCTGCGTGTACGGAGAAACCAGTGTCAACTAAACCGGAGCAAGTTCCCGTCCTATCGGCCGGCTTGCGCCGGCCTACTGTCCGCCGATCATTTCTACGTTAGCGCTCATGACAAGTCGCCCGCCACTCCAGCTTCCCGCTCCTCTCTACGTGAGGCTATTGGCAATCGTCATGTCCTGCGTCGTTTCAGGGCTCGGCGTCCTTGCGCTCATATCGGGCCACGTAGAGGAGCGCTGGACCCGTTACGGACATACTGCCACCCTAGACGGCGCTCCAGCTCATGGCTTCGGGCTAAGCATCTTTTTCTTCGGACTGCTTCCACTCATGCTTGCTGCGCGCTCATCTAAAGCGGCTATGTGGATCGGCAGCCTAGCCGCGGCATTCGGGATGCTGAGCGTGTTCGTCGGCTTGTTCTTCCTGCGATGAGCGCTAACAGGTCGTTCGACGGGGACACGCAGCGGCATTGCGCCGCAAGCCGTGCGCGGGAGCATACGTCTCGCGGCGCAATGCCGCTGCGTGCCGGTCAACTCCGGCGTTGAAGCGCCCTACGAGTCCCATGCTTACTCTGCGCTGCACTCAGAAGCTACTCGCCCGCGGCCTGGCGAGCTCTGGGGGTGCAGAAGAACCACCGACGACCTTGCTCGGAGATTGGTACGGCAACGTTCTCATTCGCAGGCCGCGGCATCTTGTACTTTGCATGAGCCAGAGAACGCTCCTGCCAGCAATCCTTCCTGCCAAGGACGCCAAGTCCATACCCGTACGGCTGTCGGACGCCGTTTGCATCGTTCTTGGTCACCTGGGTATCGAGCCGGCGGCGATCGAACGTGAGAGAAGGGAAATGCATTCTGTGCGCGTAAGCCGCACGGCCAGCCGAAGCGTACTGGGCTCTTTGAATGACCTGATGTTCCAGTTGCAGGTTGGCCTCGACGTGAGTCCGGAGAGGTCACTCGTGGAGCATGCGCTGCGGCTCGCTGAAACCCCGTGCAAGCCGATTGAATACGCCAGCCCAGCGAGAGCTACGCAGGCGTTGTTCGCCTCGTCGGCAGCTCTTGCGAAGGTAGGGCACGGTGCGCCTTAACATGGCAGTCGACACGGACGTCCTCTCGGCCGCATTTCGCCGGTCTGGTGTCCGCGGGTCATTTCTACGTTAGCCTTCCCAAATGACGCCCATTGTCAGCTTTGCCGAACTGCTCGAAGCTTACGAGTGGGTCAGTGCGGGCAGCGATATGGAAGCCGAGGCTTACGTCAGCCGGGTCACTGGGCGTGTCTTCATGTCAACGGCCTCCGGAGAATTCGGAGACGCTGAAGACGAACTGCCGCAAGACATCGGCGACGAGACGCTGTACGCGCCGGTTCCGGGCAAGCATGACCTGGACCTTGGGAAGCCCTTGGTCTTCCGGTTCGTCCGCGAACATCTGCCCGAAGCTCAGGAGAGAGTGGAGAGAATTTTCGGAAGGCGTGGAGCGTATGGTCAGTTCAAGAGCCTGCTCGAAGGCGCGGGATCTCTGGAAGCTTGGTACGAGTTCGAGGCGAATGCTGTTGAGGCCGCCTTACGCGAATGGGCGGGGGAACAGGGACTTGCCCTCGACGTGCCACGCCATGCATCATGAAAGCGAACATTGCGCCCTTGCGTGAGGAGCACTTCGCGGAGCTCCGCGAAGTGCTCGATGCCGTGGCGCGCGAGGGCCGATACCTGGCGTTCCTGGAAGCGCCACCCGTGGCGGATGCGTTCGCCTTTTACCGCAGCATCATCGAGCGGGATTGCCCTCACTTCGTGGCTCTCGCCTCGGAGCGGGTCGTGGGCTGGTGCGACGTCTTGCCTACGCACGGTGAGTCACGCGCTCACGTGGGAAACCTCGGCATTGGCCTCTTGCCTGAGTTTCGAGGCAGCGGGAATGGTGCTGCCTTGATGAGCGCCGCAATCGATCGCGCGTGGGAGAAGGGGTTCACGCGGATCGAACTTACCGTACGAACCGACAATGTCAGGGCCAAGCGGCTCTACGAACGGCTCGGCTTCCTGGTTGAAGGCACCCATCGCCGTGCTTTCCTTGTCGCTGGCGAGTACTTCGACTCGTTCTCCATGGGGCTGCTGCGGTCATGAGGCCTGACGGATCCCTTGAGGTTGATCCACGCTGACGCGCTGGATCAACCGTGTTCCCATCAACTGCCGGTCGTGAATGTGAAGGTGCGCGAGAACGACGTCCCGTTGTTCGTGCCGGTGACCGTCACCTGGTATGACGTGTTGGCGGCCAGCGGCGCGTCCGCGGCGACATAGGCTTCGTTGGCCAGGAACTCCCTGTTCGGGTCGTTGGCCGAAGTGATCACGCCGCGCAGCGCCACCTGGGAGCCTGTCCTCGCGTCGGTCATCGTCACGCTGTCGACGACCAACGCGTTGCCCGAGCGCACGGAAAAGTAGACCGAGGTGCCCAGCGGGTTCGACTGGAGGTTGCGGCCAGGCACCGGCGCCGGACTCTCGTTGGTCAGCTGGCGGTTGACACCCGCGGAACCGTCGCAGGGATAAGTCTGCACATCCGCACTCGAGAGGTTCTGCGGGCCGGCGGCCTGGGTGTAGGCTGCGTCGTATTGCAGGAGCACGCGCGGCTGGGCGGTTGCGGTGTCGGTCGAGGACCGCACCGAGACACCCATCTCCCGCATGCCCGCCATCAAGCCCTTGAGGTGATACGGTGCGTTCAGCAGGTTGCGAATGCCTTGGACCCCGAAGCCCGCCTTGTCGGCGGTCCCGCTGATGCCGGTGATCTGGTCGACGCCTCCGCCCAGGTTGGTGTAGCCCTGGTAGGCGAAACGGTCCCAGGGCGTGGTGCCCGTGAATCCGGTCGGGTAGCTGGCCCGGTCTTCGGTGTGCTGGAACAGGTTGTTGACGAGCTGGTAGTCAGCGTGCGCCTTCGCAGCCGCATCGAGCTTCGTGTTCTGCGCCAGCAGCCCGAAGCCGCAGCGACCGCGCTCGGCGTTGAGGAAGTCGAAGGCAGCGAGTTCTTCGGAGCCTTGCGCGTAAGTCGGCCGCGGCGCGGTGCTTGCCTGGTCGGCCGGCTGCGAGGTTCCGGCTGGAGCCGGCGCGGGAGCCGGAATCATGATCGGCGCCGGCGCCTCGGGCGTCGACACCGTGCCGTCCGGCACTGCGCCGGTGGTGGTTGACGGGGGCGCTGCCGCGGGGGCTGCCGAGGAGTCGTCGGCATCGCCCCCACCGCCGCCGCCGCAGGCGGAGAGAACGCTGGCCAGTGCGAGGGCGGTGAACGTGCGCAAGGGGTGACGCGTCATTGAACTGCTACCAAGAAAAGGATGTGAAGGGCCAAAGGCGCGGCCCGGCAGGGACGTGGGTCCGCTGCGCGAATGAAGCGAGGATCTGATGCACTGGCCCCTGCAGGAACCGGTGCCCGAACGGAGAGGGCTTACGCCGTGCGCGCCCTTCTGGGGGTTGCTGCACGACGCATTTGCCGTCGAGCAGTCACAGGCCGGGAGCGTAGCTGATCAAACGACCAAAGTGACGTGTACTTTTGTGAGAGTCTCGTCAATTGGCAGTGGGGGGCCCTGCGCGGCACGCGCCCACCGGTGCCGGCCGCCTGGCCAGGGTGGGCCGCGCCTCAGCTGGCGGCAAGCCCCGTGACTTCCACCGCGATCTCGTTGCTCGAGGCCGTGCCCCGCCGCCCGAAGCTCGCCTGCTCGCGCAGCAGGTCGGCCATCGCCAGGGAGGCCGAGATGCGCCAACCGCTGGCCGCCCCGAATTCCTCCAACGCCGCCACCGTCTGCACGGCCTCACCGGGCACCAGTGCGTAGCCCTGGTCGCCGTGCACGCCGTCGGTGAGGGACACCAGCGACACGGGCCCGGTGTGCAGGGCCACGCTCACGAACCGTTCGCGAGGCGCCGCCTTGGCGAGCGCAATCGCCGCGCGCAGCACGCGCAGCTCGGGCGGGGTGGTGTGGCTTGCGGCTTCGGCGTCGAAGACCGCCATCAGGCGGGTGCCGTAGGGCAGCACCTGGGCCGCGCCGAACACGTACAGCGTGTCGCGCGCCGACTTCTGCGCCTGCTTGACCTGTTCCGCGAGCCCGGCGTCCTGGCCGCCCGAAGCGCCACCGAACAGGTCGGCCAGCAGCACGAAGGCCCGCCGGTAGTGCACGTCGCCGGTCGCACGCGCCTGCTCCCAGCGCGAGCTGATCTCGCGCAGCAGCTGTCCCTCGTACTGGCGGCCCAGCGCTTCCTTCTGTTGCTCCAGCGCGCTTTCGACCACGCCCGACAAGGAGCTGCGGAAGGCTTCCTCGTGCACATGCCGCCGCGCGAGGACCGCGTTGATCGCTTCGCAGAGCTCGTCGGGCCGGTAGGGCTTGGTGAGGTAGTCGTCCGCGCCCGCCGTCATGCCCTGCCGCATGTGCTTGCGGTCGGACATGGCGGTCAGCAGGATGAAGGGCACGGTGGCCAGGTCGGCGTCGGCGCGCAATTCCGCCAGCACCTCGTAGCCCGTCATGCCGGGCATCATGACGTCGCAGACGATGATGTCCGGGCGGGCCTCGCGCGCAGCGGCCAGGCCCTGGGGACCGTCCGCCGCTTCACGCACCTCGTGTCCGGCCTTCTTCAGGGCAAAGCGGGCGACGAAGCGCTGCGCGTCGTCGTCCTCGATCAACAGCACATGGGGCATGTCTGATTGTCGCCCGGCCCCAGCCGGGCGGGGCGGTATCAGATCACGCCCTGGGCCAGCATCGCGTCGGCGACCTTCACGAATCCGGCGATGTTGGCGCCGTCCACGTAGCTGACGGTGCCGTCGTCGCGCTGGCCGTGCTTCACGCAGGCCGCATGGATGCCGCGCATGATGTCCAGCAGGCGCGCGTCGACTTCCTCGCGCGGCCACGACAGGCGCATCGCGTTCTGGCTCATCTCCAGGCCGGAGGTGGCCACGCCGCCGGCGTTGCTGGCCTTGCCCGGCGCGTAGAGCACCTTGGCCTGCTCGAAGACCTGCACCGCCTCCAGCGTGCTGGGCATGTTCGCGCCTTCGGCCACGCACAGCACGCCGTTCTTCACCAGCGTGCGCGCGTCGTCTGCGTCCAGCTCGTTCTGCGTGGCGCAGGGCAGGGCCACGTCCACCTTCACGCCCCACGGCTTGACGCCGGCCTGGAAGCGGCTCTTGGTGCGCTCCGCATACTCGCTCACGCGGCCGTACAGGTGGTTCTTCACTTCCATCAGCTCGGCCAGCTTCTCCGCCGTGAAGCCGTCTTCGTCGATCACGGTGCCGCTCGAATCGGACACGGTCACGACCTTCGCGCCCAGAGCCATGGCCTTCTCCACCGCGTATTGCGCCACGTTGCCCGAGCCGGACACGCTGACGCGCAGGCCCTCGAAGGTGCGGCCTTTGCGCTGCAGCATCTCCTGCGCGAAGTACACGGTGCCGTAGCCGGTGGCCTCGGGGCGGATCAGCGAGCCCCCGAAGGACAGGCCCTTGCCGGTGAACAGGCAGTCGGCGCGGTTGGTGAGCTTCTTGGCCATGCCCGCCATGAAGCCGACCTCGCGGCCGCCCACGCCGATGTCGCCGGCCGGCACGTCGGTGTCGGCGCCGAGGTGGCGGAACAGCTCGGTGATGAAGGCCTGGCAGAAGCGCATGACTTCACCGGGACTCTTGCCCTTGGGATCGAAATCGCTGCCGCCCTTGCCGCCGCCCATGGGCAGCGTGGTCAGCGCGTTCTTGAAGGTCTGCTCGAAGGCGAGGAACTTGAGGATGGAGGCGTTCACCGAGGGGTGGAAGCGCAAGCCGCCCTTGTACGGGCCGATCGCGGAGCTGTGCTGGATGCGGTAGCCGCGGTTGACGTGCACCTCGCCCTTGTCGTCGACCCAGCTCACGCGGAACTGGATCAGGCGCTCGGGTTCCACCAGGCGGTCCAGGAGCCCGTGCTCCGCGTACTTCGGGTTGGCTGCAATGAAGGGCCACAGGCTCTCCATCACTTCGCTCACGGCCTGCAGGTATTCCGGCTGGCCCGGGTTGCGGTTGGCGACGCTCGCCAGGAATTCGTGGACGCTCTGGTATTTCACGGTCGGAGGGAGGAAGTCGAACAGGAAGGATGCAAATTTTGCCTGAAGCCATGCACCGGGCTTGTGCATAGATCAAAGGTTCGCACTCGATCCGGGCGTGCAGGCTCGACCTTGGTGCAGGTCCCAAAAGAAGAAGGCGGCCGAAGCCGCCTCCCGCTGCATGCGGTTCCCGCGCGCGGGAACCGGCAGCCTCAGTCGCCGCCCCACATCTCGCGGGCGGTCTCGATCACCAGGCGCAGCTTGTTGCGCTGGTCTTCCACGGCGATGTTGTTGCCGTGGACCGTGCTGGAGAAGCCGCACTGCGGCGACAGCGCCAGCTGCTCCATGGGCGCGTACTTCGCCGCTTCCTCGATGCGGCGCTTCAGGGCGTCCTTGCTTTCGAGCTGGCCGAACTTGGTGGTCACCAGGCCCAGCACCACGGTCTTGCCCTTGGGCAGGTAGCGCAGGGGGCGGAAGTCGCCGGAGCGCTCGTCGTCGTACTCCAGGAAGAAGGCGTCGAGGTCCATTTCCTTGAGCAGCGCCTCGGCCACCGGCTCGTAGTTGCCGGCCGCCGCGTGCGTGCTCTTGAAGTTGCCGCGGCACAGGTGCATGGCCAGCAGCATGCCCTGCGGCTTCTGCGCCACCACCTTGTTGATGAACTTGGCGTAGCGGTGCGGCAGCTCGTTGGGGTCGTCGCCGCGCTGGCGGGCGGCCTCGCGCATCTTCTCGTCGCAGAGGTAGGCCAGGTTGGTGTCGTCCATCTGCACGTAGCGGCAGCCGGCTTCGTAAAGCGAGCGCAGCTCGTCGCCGTAGGCCTTGGCCACGTCGTCATAGAACGCGGGATCGAGCTCGGGGTAGGCTTCCTTGCTGATGCCGGCGCGGCCGCCGCGGAAGTGCAGCATGGTCGGCGAGGGGATCGTCACCTTGGGCGTGTGGCCGGCGGAAACCTGCGACTTCAGGTACTCGAAGTCGGCCTTCTGGATGTCCTTGGCGTGCCGCACCTTGTCGATCACGCGGATCACCGGCGGCGCGAGTTCTTCCGTGCCGTCCGGCTTGCGGATGGTGACCGGGATGTCGGTCTTGACGCCACCGAGCTGCTCGAGGAAGTCGATGTGGAAGTAGGTGCGGCGGAACTCGCCGTCGGTGACGCTCTTGAGGCCCACGTCTTCCTGGAACTTCACGATCTCGGCGATGGCCTTGTCCTCCACCTGGCGCAGCTGCGCGGGCGTGATCTCGCCCTTGGCCTTCTGGGCGCGCGCCTCCAGCAGGTACTGCGGGCGCAGGAAACTGCCGACGTGGTCGTAGCGGGCGGGGAGTTGCATCATCTTGTCGTCCTCGGGGAAAAAATGCGTGAATCGCGTATGTTAGTCCGAGTGGTGCTGGGGTCGCTGCGCGAACCCAGCCTACGGGGACTTCCGTCGTCCCCGCGGAGGCGGGGACCCAGGGCGCCCTGGATTCCCGCCTGCGCGGGAATGACGGCCTTTACAGGTCCAGCACCAGCAGCGGCGTCTTCGCCCGCGAGCAGCAAGGCGTGAACTGGTCGTTCGCCGCCTTTTCCTCGTCGGTGAAGTACAGGTCGCGGTGGTCGCACTCGCCCTGCAGCACGCGGGTGATGCAGGTGCCGCACACGCCCTGTTCGCAGGAGGTGAGGATCTCGATGCCGTGTTCCTGCAGCGCGTGCACCACCGTCACGTCGGCGGGCACGTCGTACACCGCCCCGCTGCTGGCGATCTTCACCTGGAATGCGCGGTCGCCCGCGGTGTCCTGCGCCGCGGCGCCGAAGTACTCCAGGTGCACCTGCTCCTTGCTCCAGCCGAGGCGCTCGGCGGTTTTCACCACGGCATCGATGAAGCCGGTGGGGCCGCACACGTAGACATGCGTGCCGGCCTGCGGCGCGCCCAGCGCGCGTTCCAGGTCCAGCTTCTGCGCGGCATCGCCGTCGTCGAAATGGAACCGCACGCGCTCCGCGTAGCTGGATGCGGCGATCTCATGGCGGAAGGCGGTGCGCGAGGGCGAGCGCGTTGCGTAATGCAGGGTGAAGTCGGCGCCGCTGTTGGCCAGGCGCTGCGCCATCGCCAGCAGCGGCGTCACGCCGATCCCGCCGGCGAACAGCAGCGTGCGCTGCGCATGCACCAGCGGGAAGTGGTTGCGCGGCTCGCTGATGGTGAGCGTGTCGCCTTCCTTCACCGCGTCGTGCATGGCCGCCGACCCGCCGCGCGAGTTCGCGTCGCGCAGCACGGCGATGCGGTAGCGGTGGTTCTCGGCCGCGTCGTTGCACAGCGAGTACTGGCGCGTCAGCCCCCCGGGCACCTGCACGTCGATGTGCGAGCCGGCGCTGAAGGCGGGCAGGGCGCTGCCATCCGGCTTCGCCAGCTCGAAGCTCGCGATGCCCTCGGCTTCCTGCGTCTTGCGCAGGACCTTCACGGCGATCTGCGTCATCAGGCGGCCTGCTGCTGCGGTTGTTCGGCCGCGATCATGCGGTCGATGATCTTGCGCGACTGCACCCCGCCCGCGTCGATGTTCAGCATCAGCAGGCGCCGCTGCGGATGCAGCAGCAGGTTGGCCTGTTGCGCCTCGAGCACGCCCTTGTCCTCGGCGAACACCTTGCCCTGGCCGTCGCGGATCTGCGCGGTGAGGTTGGTGTCCTTCACGTTGAAGTTGCGCGCCATGCCCCAGAAGTACCACATGCTCGTTTCGGTCTCGGGCGTGAGGAAGTCCACGACGATGCTGGACACCTTGTGCTTCGGGTCGGCGTTGTAGCCGCCCTTGCCGGCGTGGGCCACTCCCACTTCGATCATCACGTGGCTGGGCGGATAGAAGTGGCAGACCTGCCAGCGGTCCACCGGCACGTCGTCGGCCAGGTGGTTGCCGCGCAGGTTGGCGCGCCAGAACGGCGGCGGCATCACGTTTTCCATGAAGCGGCTGGTGATGACGTGGTCGCCCTCGGTCTTCGTCGTGACCGGCGCCTCGTCGATCTCCTTCTGACCGATGCTGGTGGTGTGCACGTACGTCTCGTGCGTCAGGTCCATCAGGTTGTCGACCATGAGGCGATAGTCGCAGCCGATGTGGTACAGGCCGCCGCCATAGGCCCAGTCGGGGCTCTCCGCCCATTCCAGGTGGTGGATCTTCGCGACGTCGGCCTGCGCGGCATCGCCGGGCCACACCCAGACGAAGCCGTACTTCTCGACCACGGGATAGGCGCGGATCTTCGGAAATCCCTGCACGCGCTGGCCGGGCATGGAGACCGTCTTGCCGTCGCAGCCCATCACGAGGCCGTGGTAGCCGCAGACCAGCTTGCCTTCGCACACGTAGCCTAGGGAGAGCTGCGCGCCGCGGTGCGGGCAGAAGTCCTCGAGCGCCGCCACCTGGCCGTTGTCGCCGCGGTAGAAGACGATCTTCTCGTTGCAGATGGTGCGCCCCAGGGGCTTGTCGTTGATCTCGTCGGGCGTGCAGGCGACGTACCAGGCGTTCTTCGGGAACATGGCTCGAAATCCGGGAGGAGGGTGGATGACGGCCCGTAGCATACACGTTGTATACAACGTCGCGCTGCAGCGTCCGACTGCCGCGCGGGGGTTTGTCTCTGAAATGGCTGCATTGACAGCCTTCGGCCTCCGACAGGATACTCCCTGCATGTATACAGAAGTCCGTCCATGAGCGCCCAGGTCCCCCTTCGCCCGGCCGACGAATCCGGCGGTTCCCAGGCCGTCAAGGCCCAGTTGCGGCTGCGCGAAATGATCCTGGCGGGCGACCTGCCGGGTGGCGCCCGCATCGCCGAGCTCACGTTGGTGGAGCGGCTGGGCGTATCGCGCACACCGATCCGGGCGGCGCTGATGCGGCTGGAGCAGGAGGGCCTGCTGGAGGTGCTGCCCAACGGCGGCTATGCCGTGCGCACTTTCTCCGAGCGGGACGTTGCCGATGCCATCGAACTGCGCGGCACGATCGAAGGCCTCGCGGCGCGCCTGGCCGCCGAGCGTGGCGTGGCGGCCGTGGTGCTGAACGAGGCGCGTGCCTGCCTGGCGGACATCGATGGCCTGCTGGAACAGCCGGCGCTCGATGACGAAGGCTTCACGCAGTACGTGCGGCTGAACCAGCGCTTCCACGTGCTGCTGGCCGAGATGGCGGGCAGCACGGTGCTGGCGCGCGAGCTGGAGCGGGTGGTGAACCTGCCGTTCGCCTCGCCCTCGGGCTTCGTGGTGGTGCAGGCGAATTCGCCCAGGGCGCGCGACATGCTGATCGTCGCGCAGGACCAGCACCGGCAGGTGCTCGACGCGATCGAGCGGCGCGAGGGCTCACGCGCCGAGGGCATCATGCGCGAGCACTCGCGGCTTGCGCAGCGCAACCTGCGCGAGGCGGTGGGCGGGCCGCACCTCGAGCGCATGCCTGGGATGCGGCTGATCCGCCAGCGGGGTCAGTAGCGGATCTTGCCGTCCTGCGTCACCACGCCGATGTCCACCCAGCGGCTGCCGACGTTGCTCTTCGTGAAGTCGACGCGGTAGCCACCGAAGTCCATCTCGCCGGCGCCGCGCAGCGCGCGATCCAGCGCGGCCGGGGTGATTTCCTTCTCCTTGCTGCGCTTCATGGCTTCGGCGACGACGCGCGCCGAGAGGTAGCCCTCGAGCTGGAAGGGCGTGTACTTCTGCAGGTTGGGGTGCGCCGCCTTCATCGCCGCCTGGAACTCGCGCTGCAGCGGCAGCACGATGCCGTTGGGGTTCGGATACGTCTGCGCGATGCCGACGCCGCGTGCGCCCTCGGCGCCTGCCAGCTTCACCAGCAGGCCCGCGGGCACATAGGACAGCACGAACAGCGATTGCGAAACGCCGGCCTTGCGCAGCGCCGCGACGCCTTCGGCCATGAAGCGGGGCGCGCCCACCACCAGCACGGCCTGCGGATCCTGGTCCTTCACCTGCTGCGCGGCGGTGGCCAGCACGGCGGCGTCGGTGCCGGACTTCACGCCCTTGAGGTTCAGCCCGCCGGTCGCCTTGGCCGCCTCTTCGGCCATGGCCCAGCCCGACGTGCCGATGGCCAGGTCCTGGTACAGAACCGACATGCGCGAGGTGCCCAGCGTGCGGGCGTGCAGCACGATCTTCTCGATCTGCTGCTTGTCGCCCGCGCGGATGTGGAACAGGCGCGCGTGGCCGGGGCTGCGGAAGCTCTCCGCCCCCGGAATGGCGTTCATCACCACCACGTCGTTGCGGTCGAGGAGCTTCTCCTTGAACAGCGCGCCCATGGCGGCCGAGCCGATGGGCGACAGCAGCACCAGCGGCTTGCGGTCCATCGCCTTGCCGAACTGCTCGACGAAGCCTTCGCCGGAGTAGCGGTCGTCGACGTCGAAGAAGTTGATCTTCTGCCCGCGCAGGCCGCCGCTGGCGTTGGCCTGCTTCACAAAGGCCTCGATGCCTTGCTTGATCTCCGGCGCATCGGGCACGGGGATGACGGTGAAGGGGCCGACCTGGCCGAACGTGACTTCCTGGGCGGAAGCGCCGACGGCGAGGGTGAAGCCGGCGACCGCCAGGAGTGCGGTGCGGGCCATGCGGGACAGCAGGGGAGAGGGGTACTTCATCGGGATCCTCCGATTTGTGACGACCCTATGGTAAATGTGTCATTGCGTTACATCAACAAGTGCTGGGCCTGCGAGCGTGAAATATCGGACGGTTCGATATCGAATTCCGACATAACTGCTAGAGCACACTCCCATCTTTGTCCCTGCGCAGGCCGCGCTCAGAATGCGCCACCTGCAGCATCCCCCCTAAGGAGACCCCGCCATGCAAAAGAGAACCTTCCTTCACACGGCCCTCGCCGTCGGCCTCGTCGGCGCCAGCGGCCTGGGCCTGGCGCAGGACAACGTCTTCAAGATCGGCCTGGTCCTGCCGATGACGGGCCAGCAGGCCACCACCGGCCGCCAGATCGAGGCGGCGGCCCGCCTGTGGATGGCGCAGAACGGCGACACCGTCGCCGGCAAGAAGGTGCAGCTGATCCTGAAGGACGACACCAGCCTGCCCGACATGACCCGTCGCCTGGCGCAGGAACTGATCGTCAACGAGAAGGTGAACGTGATCGCCGGCATGGGCATCACGCCCTCCGCCATGGCCGTCGCCCCGCTGGCCACGCAGTCCAAGACCCCGCTGGTGGTGATGGCCGCTGCGACCTCCAGCATCACGCAGGCCTCGCCCTTCATCGTGCGCACCAGCTTCACGCTGCCGCAGGCTTCCGTCGCCCTGGCGGACTGGGCGCCCAAGAACGGCATCAAGAAGGTCGTCACGCTGGTGTCCGACTACGGCCCGGGCATCGACGCCGAGAAGTACTTCACCGAGCGCATGAAGTTCAACGGCGCCCAGGTCGTCGAGAACCTGCGCGTGCCGCTGCGCAGCCCGGACTTCGCCCCCTTCCTGCAGAAGGTGCGTGACATCAAGCCCGACGCGCTGTTCGTGTTCGTGCCCTCGGGCGCCGGCACCGCGGTGATGAAGCAGTTCGCCGAGCGCGGCATGGACAAGGCCGGCATCCGCCTGATCGGTACCGGCGACGTGACGGACGACGACCTGCTCAACGACATGGGCGACGTCGCCCTGGGCGTGGTCACTTCGCACCACTACTCCGCCGCGCATCCGAGCGCCGCGAACAAGAAGTTCGTCGACGCCTTCATGAAGGCCAACAAGGGCCTGCGCCCGAACTTCATGGCCGTGGGCGGCTACGACGGCATGCGCGTCATCTACGAAGCGCTGAAGAAGACCGGCGGCAAGGGCGGCGGCACCGCGCTGCTGGAAGCCATGAAGGGCCAGGTGTTCGAAAGCCCGCGCGGCCCGATGTTCATCGACGCGCAGACCCGCGACGTCGTGCAGAACATCTACCTGCGCAAGGTGGAGAAGAAGGACGGCCAGCTCTGGAACGCGGAATTCGACGTCATCAAGGACGTGAAGGACCCGGGCAAGACGAAGTAAGGCGCCTGCCTTTCCTCCTTCCCCCTCTGGGGGAAGGCCGGGATGGGGGCTCCCCCGCTGCGGAGCGCGCCCCCACCCCAACCCTCCCCCAGAGGGGGAGGGAGCACAATCCCCCAGCCATGTTGACCATCCTCTTCGACGGCATCGCCTACGGCATGCTGCTGTTCATCCTCGCCGTCGGCCTGGCGGTGACGATGGGCCTGATGAACTTCATCAACCTCGCCCACGGCGCGTTCGCCATGGTGGGCGGCTACATCCTGGTGATCGGGATGCAGCGCTACGACGTGCCGTTCCTGGTGTGCCTGCCGCTTGCCTTCCTGGGCGCCGCGCTGCTGGGCGCGGTTCTCGAGCGCACCCTGTACCGGCCGCTGTACCACCGCCCGCACCTGGACCAGGTGCTGTTCTCCATCGGCCTGGTCTTCATGGCCGTGGCGGCGATCGACTACTTCGTCGGCTCCACGCAGCAGATCGTGCAACTGCCCGAATGGCTCAAGGGCCGCACCGAGCTGCGCTTTGGCGAGGCGACGCTGGGCATGGGCCACTACCGCCTGTTCATCATCGCCGTGTGCGCCGCGCTCACTGTGGGTTTGCAGTACGTGCTGTCGAAGACGCGCTTCGGCAGCCGCCTGCGCGCGTCGGTGGACGACCAGCGCGTGGCCGCCGGCATGGGCATCAACGTCAACGTGGTGTTCCTCACCACCTTCGCCTTCGGTTCCGGGCTCGCCGGCCTGGGGGGGGCGCTGGGCGCGGAGGTGCTGGGCCTCGACCCGCAGTTCCCCCTCAAGTTCATGGTGTACTTCCTGATCGTGGTGGCGCTGGGCGGCACCTCGTCGATCACCGGTCCGCTGCTGGCGGCGCTGCTGCTCGGCATCGCCGACGTGGCGGGCAAGTACTACATCCCCAAGATGGGGGCCTTCATCGTCTACTGCCTCATGATCGCCATCCTGCTCTGGCGGCCGCAAGGCCTGTTCGTCCGCACCGGAGGCAAGGCATGAGCGCGCCCGTCACCGTCACCGCCCGCGATTCGCTGATGCGCACCAATCGCATCAAGTTCTGGGAACCGCTGCTGTGGATCGCGGCCTTCCTCGCGCCTGCCGTGTTCCCGCAGTACGCGCTGATCATCAACGAGGTCGCCATCGTGGCGCTGTTCGCGGTGTCGCTCGACCTGATCCTGGGCTACACCGGCATCGTCTCGCTGGGCCACGCGGCCTTCTTCGGGATGGGCGGTTACGCCGCGGCGCTGTTCGCGAAGCACTTCATGCCCGATCCGCTGCTGGGGCTGGCCTTCGGCGTCGTGTGCGCCACGGCCCTGGGCGCCGTGGCCAGCTTCACCATCCAGCGGGGCAGCGACCTCACGCGCCTCATGGTGACGCTGGGCATCGGCCTCATCATGTACGAGCTCGCCAACAAGCTCGACTGGCTGACGGGCGGCGCCGACGGCCTGCAGGGCGTGATCATGGGCCCGGTGCTGGGCCAGTGGGACTTCGACATCGAGGGCCGCGTCGCCGCGTACTACTCGCTCACCGTGCTGCTGGTCCTGTTCTTCGTTGCCCGCCGCATCGCGCATTCGCCGTTCGGTGCCACGTTGATGGCGATCCGCGACAACCGCCTGCGCGCGATGGCCATCGGCATCCCGGTGACGGGGCGGCTGTTCGCCGTTTACACCCTGGCGGCGGCGTTCGCCGGGGCGGCCGGCGCGCTGCTGGCGCAAACCACCGGCTTCGCTTCGCTCGACCTGTTCGACTTCCATCGCTCCGCCGACCTGATGCTGCTGCTCGTCGTGGGCGGCACGGGCTGGCTGTACGGCGGCGTGACCGGCGCCATCGTCTTCAAGCTGCTGCAGGACGTCATCTCCGCCGTCACGCCACAGTACTGGACCTTCTGGCTGGGCCTGTTCCTCGTGGTGCTGGTGCTGGTGGGCCGCGACCGCTTCTTCAAGCCCTGGACCTGGTTCCGGCGGAGCAAGGCATGACGCAAGACATCGTTCTCTCCTGCAAGGGGCTGGTGAAGAAGTTCGGCGGCATCACCGCCACGAACAACGTCACGCTCGACGTCCGCCGCGGCGCGCGCCATGCGCTGATCGGGCCCAACGGCGCCGGCAAGACCACGCTGATCAACCTGCTGACTGGCGTGCTGCCCGCCACCGAGGGCCGCATCGTGCTGGAAGGCCAGGACATCACGAACCTGGCGCCCTACAAGCGGGTGCGCCGCGGCATGGTGCGCACCTTCCAGATCAACCAGCTGTTCTCCACCATGACGCCGCTGGAGACGCTGGCGCTGGTCGTGTCGCAGCACACCGGCCTGGGCGCGCGCTTCTGGGCGCCGCTGGGAAAGCACAAGGGCATTGCGGAGCGCGCCCACCAGCTGCTGGAGCAGTTCCACCTGGCCGAAGTGATGAACCAGCGCACCGAGCACCTGGCGTACGGCAAGCGCCGCCTGCTGGAGATCGCCATCGCCCTGGCTTGCGAGCCGCGCGTGCTGCTGCTGGACGAGCCCGTCGCGGGCGTTCCCGCCGGCGAACGCGAGGAACTGCTGCAGACCGTAGCCGCCCTGCCGGCGGACGTGTCGGTGCTGCTGATCGAGCACGACATGGACCTGGTCTTCAGCTTTGCCGACCGCATGACCGTGCTGGTCAACGGCGCCGTGCTCACCGAGGGCACGCCCGACGAGATCGCGAACAACCCCGAGGTGAAGGCGGTGTACCTGGGCCACGGCGACGAAATCAACGAGGCCCTGCCGATGGAGACCGCCGGCCATGTCTGAACTCCTCCAGGTCGACAAGCTCAGTGCCGGCTACGGCGAAGCCGTGGTGCTGCACGATGTGTCCTTCTCCCTCGGCGAAGGCCAGACGCTGGCCCTGCTGGGGCGCAACGGCACCGGCAAGACCACGCTGATCAACACGCTCGCGGGCGCGACGCGCCAGCACGGCGGCACCATCGCGCTGGGCAGTGCCACGCTGCACAAGCTGGCGTCGCACGAGCGCGCCGCGGCCGGCATCGGCTGGGTGCCGCAGGAGCGCAACATCTTCAAGTCGCTCACCGTGCACGAGAACCTCACGGCGGTGCAGCGGCCGGGCCGCTGGACGCCGGAGCGCGTGTACGAGATGTTCCCGCGCCTGGCCGAACGCAAGACCAACCTGGGCACGCAGCTTTCCGGTGGCGAGCAGCAGATGCTGGCCGTGGGCCGCGCGCTGGTGGTCAACCCGCGCCTGCTGCTGCTGGACGAGCCGCTGGAAGGCCTGGCGCCCATCATCGTCAGCGAGCTGCTGAAGGCGATCGCACGCATCACGCGCGACGAAGGCCTCGCGGCCATCATCGTGGAGCAGCATCCGCAGGCGATCCTCGCGATCTCCGACCGTGCGATCGTGCTGGACCACGGCACCGTGGTGCACTCGGACACCGCGGCGGCCCTGCGCGGCGCGCCCGAACTGCTGGACAAGCTGCTGGGCGTCGCGCGCTAGCTTTCTTCTTCGTTTCGCGGAGTTCGCCATGCAAGTGCAGCGCATCGGCCTGGTCGGCTACGGCGAGGTCGGCAAGATCTTCGGCAGCGGCCTGAAGCCGCGCGTGGCCCAGGTGGTGGCGTGGGACCTCAAGTTCGCCGATGCCGAATTGGCCGTGGCCGAACAGGAGCACGCACGCGGCGCGGGTGTGCGAGCCTGCGCCTCCATGCAGGAACTCTGCGAGGGCAGCGACCTGGTGATTTCCGCCGTCACCGCCTCGAACACGCTGGCCGTCGCCGAAGAGGCCGCGCGCTTCCTGCGTCCCGGCGCCGTGTTCCTCGACCTCAACTCCGCCTCGCCCGGCACCAAGCGGAAGGCAGGCGCCGCGGTCGACGCGCGTGGCGCGCACTACGTCGAGGCCGGCGTGATGACCTCGATCCCGCCGTACGGCATCCGGGTGCCCATGCTGCTGGGCGGCGCGAAGGCGGCCGAACTTGCGCAAGTGCTCACGGCGTGGGGCTGCGACGCCAGGGCCGTGAGCGACAGGCTCGGCGTGGCCAGTGCCATCAAGATGTGCCGCAGCGTGATGATCAAGGGCCTGGAGGCCCTGGTGATCGAGAGCTATGCCACCGCCCGTGCCTACGGCGTGGAAGACCACGTGCTGCCCACGCTGCAGGAAACCTTTCCCAGCATCGACTGGAGCGAGCAGGGCGCCTACTTCTTCAGCCGCGTGGTGCAGCACGGCCAGCGCCGCGCCGAGGAAATGCGCGAGGCGGCCAACACCGTGCGCGAGGCCGGCTTCCAGCCGCTGATGACGGCCTCCATCGCCGACAAGCAGCAGTGGGTGGCCGACCAGGCGCGCGCCGGCGTGTTCCGCGAACTGCCCAAGGGCGCGCGCTGGCAGGACTATGCCGACCGCCTGCTCGCCGCGCGCCGCAAGGTTTGATCAGGCCGGCGGCTGCACGCGGCCGTTCGGCTTCGCGGCGGCCCTCCCGCGCATCACGTTCTGCGCGACCGGCGCCTTGGTCTTGATGGGTGCCAGGCCGATGTGCACGTCGAGCGTCACCAGGCCATCCGCGTCGATGCGGATGTTCGACAGCCGCACCCCGGAGGGCGGGCTGTCCGGGAAGCTGGTATTGATGGCACCGGTGTCCAGCAGCTTCGTCGTACGGCTGCTGCCGGGGAACGGATCGCCGTCGTCCCCCGCATTGCCGTCGCGCGCGCCGTCGAGGTGCGCCTCGCCGTCGGCCTGCACCAGCAGCATGCCGGGGCGGGCCGGCGCTTCCATTTCCCTGGCCAGGTCCACCTTCCACACCAGCAGGCCCTCGCCCTCGAGGTACCTGTCGAAGCCGGCACGGCGGCGGTTCTCCAGCAGCAGGAACTGCCCCGGACCATAGGCGGGGCTCACGATCTTCACGGCCCGCGCGCCGGGCGTGCCCAGCGGCTTGACCTGGATGGAGCCGGAGGTCTTGACCGTCTGGGTCTGCACCCAGCCATGCTGCGTCTTGTGCAGCACCGCGGGATGCGCGGGTGAACTGCCGCCGCCGTTGTAGGAGCCCGCGGCCATCAGGTCCCAGGTGCCGGAGCCGTCCCAGTAGAGGCCGTCCTCCTCGTAGTTGGGGTCGTAGAAGTCCTGCCACTGGAAAGCGAGGTGGCCGAGTTCGTGCGCGCACACGCCCACCAGGCAGTCCTGCGGCACCACCAGGTAGGTGGCGGCATGCAGGTTGGGCGCCACCTGCACCGGCGAGTCCACCGCCCACTTGTGCGACCAGATCTCCGCGTCCTGCTGCGCGCGGGTCTTCTGCACTTCCGCGCCGCGGCCCGCGTGCACGATGAACAGCGCCGTGATGGAGCCTTCACCCAGCTTGTCGAGGTCTTGCGGGAAGTCGACGCCCTGCGCGAGCGCAGCCTTCACCGCGTCCTCGGCCAGGCCCTGGCAGTTGCGGGGGTAGGTGGCGCCCGTGCCGGAGCGGCCGTTCACGTAGTAGCCATAGTCGTGCGGCATGCGCAGCCAGCCGTGCACGGAGCCGATCACGTCCACCTTGCCGTTGCTGGCCTCGGCATAGAAGTCGTGCATGCTGCCGGTGGGGTATTCCTTGCGCGAGAAGAGCAGGTCGTCGTAGGAGCGCGGCGTGCGCACCCCGGGCCGGTCGTCGAAGTCCACCAGCAGGACGACCACGCGCAGGGGGCCGCTGACCCTCTTCTCCGGCACCGCGATCAACTGCATGTCCCCGGCGCTCGGCACGTGGCCGACCATCCGGTCGTCCATGCCCGTGGTGCCCACGGAAGGATCGACGAAGCCGATGCGCTCGAGGTACTGGGCGAAGGTCTCGCCCGCCCGCCGCTCGCGCTTGTAGTCCATGAAGAGCGCCGCCATCACGTCGGGCGAAGGCGGCATGCGGCACAGGCCAGCGGCGCCGCGGCCGCGGCACTGGCACCAGGATGCGTAGCGGAGGGGTTTCATGGGATCTCCTTGCGGAAAAAGGACGGGCCCATGATCTGCCCCGTGCCGCGCCGCCGAATCCCTCCTTCGGTGGAGGGCACAATGGCCGAGCAAGAACCACACGCCAACAAGAAAAGTGACAGCCGTCCTCGCCATCACGGCGCCCATCTACGTGGTGGCCGCCATCGGCTACCTCTGCACCCGCGCCGGGCTGTTCGAGCGCACCGACATGCGGGTGTTCGGCAAGTACGTGGTCAATCTCGCGCTGCCGGCGCTGCTCTTCAACGCGCTGTCGCAGCGCAGTTTGTCCGAGGTGCTGCACCCCGTGTTCATCGCGGCCTATGCGATCGGATCCGTGGCCGCCAATCTCGCCGGCGTGTTCTGGGCGCGCCGCGTGGCGGGCAAGAGCCTGTCGGCCGCGGCGATCGCCGGCATGGGCATGTCGTGCCCGAACAGCGGCTTCATCGGCTTTCCGCTCGCGGCGCAACTGTTCGGCCCGGTGAACGCGGGCATCGGACTGGCGCTGGCGATGGTGGTGGAGAACTTCCTCACGCTGCCGCTGTCCCTGGCGCTGGCCGAGAGCGACACGGGCGAGGAAGGGGCAGGGCAGTCGCGCGGGGAGCGGCTGCGCCGCGCCATCGCGCAGTCGCTGCGTGGCGTGCTGCGCAATCCGATGATCTGGGGCATCGCGCTCGGCTTCCTGTTCTCGCTGATGGCGTGGCGGCTGCCGGAGCCCGTGGCGCGGACGGTGAACCTGTTCGCGGTGGCGTGCGCCTCGCTGTCGCTGTTCGTGATCGGTGGCTCGCTGGTGGGCATCTCCACGCGCGGGCTCGGGCGCGACGTCGCGGCCATCGCGGTGGGCAAGCTGCTGTTGCATCCGCTGTGCGTGCTGGTGGCCGTGCTGCTGTTGCCGCCCATGGACCGCCAGCTGCAGGTGATGGTGGTGGTGATGGCGGCGGTGCCGATGCTGGGGATCTACCCGATCCTCGCGCAGAAGCACGGCCACGACACGATGGCCGCGGCGGCGCAGCTGGGGACGACGGTGGCGTCGTTCTTCACGCTGACGGCGCTGGTGTGGGCGGTGGGGCGGTTCTTGTGATGTTGGCCGCCCGGGCCCTGTAGGCTGGGTTCGCGCAGCGACCCCAGCAACCGATGCCGCGTTACAGCGCGTGCGCGACGACGGCGGGCGCCTTCGTGCGGATCAAATCCAGCGTCGCCTTCTGCACCGGCGTCGCCGGCCGCTGCAAGCTCGTGGCGAGCGAAAGGCGAATGCGCATCGGGGGATTGCCGATCGGCTGCGCCGTGTAGGCGGACGGCCGGGGCGTGTTCAGCAGGGCGTTGCGCGACAGGATCGCGCAGCCGGCGCCGTCCAGCACCAGGTCGAGGATCGCCGACACGCCGTCGATCTCCAGGAACACGTTGGGCCGCAGGCCCTGGTCGGCCAGCTCCGCTTCCACGTGCATGCGGATGGCGTTCGGCCGGGTCGGGATCACCAGCGGCAGCCTGGCCACCTCCTCCAGGGGCATGGGCCCGGGCGGCGGGTCCTCGTGCAGGCCCGGCGGGCGGGCGCGCACCAGCAGCAGGTCTTCCTCCATCAGCGGCGTCAGGTCCAGTTCGCGCGAGGGTTGAGCGTTGTAGAGGACGACGATGTCCAGCCGGCCGCTGATCAGGCCCTCCTGCAACTGGGCCGACAAGCCTTCACTGATGGACAGCTTGGCCTCCGGCAGCGCTTCGCGGAACGCCCGCGTCAGCGGCACGGTGAGCACCCGCGCCACGCTGGTGGGCAGGCCCACCGCCACCCGCCCGGCCAGGCCGCCGCGCAGCCGGCCCAGGTCTTCCCGGGTGCGCTCCACCTGGTGCAGGATGCCCCGGCCGTGGTCCAGCAGAAGCTTGCCCGCCTCGGTAGGGACGGCGCCACGGCCGTTGCGCACGAGCAGGGTCTGGCGCAGCTCGACTTCCAGCAGGCGCACCTGGCGGCTGAGGGCGGGCTGGGCGACGTCCAGCTCGATGGCGGCCCGGGTGAAACTGCCGAGCTCCGCCACGCGGACGAAATATTCGAGCTGCTTGAGGTCCATGAACGCTATAGCTAGAGCTTGATTATGCCGAACCGCTATAGCTGCTAGTGCCTCGCTTCCCTGTCCCGGCAGGGCGGCCGCCCGCCACAATCCGCGCCATGACCACCGTGCTCAAGGGAATCTCCTCCATGGCGACGCGCCAGGTGCTCGGCGAGCTGGCGCGGGACTGGGAGCAGCGCACCGGCAACAAGGTGGCGATCGAATCCGTGGGCGGCGTGGATGCCGCGAAGCGGGTCGCCGCCGGCGAGGCCTTCGACGTGGTCTTCCTCGCGTCGGACGCCATCGACAAGCTGGTGGCGGGCGGGCATGCGGTGCCCGGCAGCCGTGTGGACCTGGTGGATTCCGGCGTGGCCATCGCCGTGAAGGCCGGCGCCCCCCGGCCGGACGTCTCCGGCGAGGAAGCGCTGAAGCGCGCGGTGCTCGCGGCTCCCACCATCGGCTACTCCACCGGCCCCAGCGGCGTGGCGCTGGTCAAGCTGTTCGAGCGCTGGGGCATCGCCCAGGAGCTGCAGGGCCGCTTCGTCCAGGCGCAGCCCGGCATCCCCGTCGGCGCGCTGGTCGCGCGTGGCGAGGTGGCCCTGGGCTTCCAGCAACTGAGCGAACTGATCCACCTGGAAGGCATCACCATCCTGGGCGCGATGCCGGCGGCGGTCGCGATCGACACCACTTTTTCCGGCGCGGTGTGCACCGCGTCCACGCAGGCCGCGGCCGTGCGCGAACTGCTCGCCTTCATGGCGGGCCCCGACGCCGCGGAAGCCAAGCGCCGCAACGGCATGGAACCCGCCGCCTCCTGATTTCACCTGCCGCAGGGCATCCACCAAGGAACTCCATGAGCCTGATCATCGATTGCCACGGGCACTACACGACCGCTCCCAAGCAGCTGGAGGAGTGGCGCAACAAGCAGATCGCCGGCATCAAGGATCCGTCCGCGATGCCGAAGGTCGCCGACTTGAAGATCAGCGACGACGACATCCGCGAGACCATCGTCAACAACCAGCTGCGCCTGATGAAGGAGCGCGGCAACGACCTCACGCTGTTCTCCCCGCGCGCGAGCTTCATGGCGCACCACATCGGCGATTTCAACGTCTCCAGCACGTGGGCTGCCATCTGCAACGAGCTGTGCTTCCGCGTGAGCGAGCTGTTCCCCGAGAACTTCGCCCCGGTGGCGATGCTGCCGCAGTCGCCCGGCGTGGACCCGAAGACCTGCATTCCCGAGATGGAGAAGTGCATCAGGGAATACGGCGCGGTCGGCATCAACCTGAACCCCGATCCGTCGGGCGGCCACTGGAAGGAGCCGCCGCTGACCGACCGGCACTGGTACCCCATCTACGAGAAGATTGTGGAGCACGACGTGCCCGCGATGATCCACGTGTCCACCTCGTGCAACCCGGCCTTCCACACCACCGGCGCGCACTACCTGAATGCCGACACGACGGCCTTCATGCAGCTGATCCAGGGCGACCTGTTCAAGGACTTCCCGCAGCTGCGCTTCATCATTCCGCACGGCGGCGGCGCGGTGCCGTACCACTGGGGGCGCTTCCGCGGCCTGGCGCAGGAGATGAAGAGGCCGCTGCTGGACACGCACGTGATGAACAACGTGTTCTTCGACACCTGCGTGTACCACCAGCCGGGCATCAACCTGCTGAACACCGTGATCCCGGTGAAGAACGTGCTGTTCGCCAGCGAGATGATCGGCGCGGTGCGCGGCATCGACCCGACCACGGGCAACTACTACGACGACACGAAGAAGTACATCGACGCCTCGACGATCCTGTCCCCCGAGGACAAGCACGCGATCTTCGAAGCCAACACGCGCCGCGTGTTCCCGCGCCTCGACGCGCGCCTGAAGAAGCAAGGACGCTGACCATGTACGAACTCGGAGTCGTCTACCGGAACATCAAGCGCACCGACCGCGAGGTCGCCGACGCGCTGGCGAAGTTCGGCTCGGCCACCGTGCACGAAGCCATGGGCCGCGTGGGCCTGATGAAGCCCTACATGCGCCCGATCTATGCGGGCGCGCAGGTCTCCGGCACGGCCGTCACCGTGCTGGTGCATCCCGGCGACAACTGGATGATGCACGTCGTCGCCGAGCAGATCCAGCCGGGCGACATCGTGGTGTGCGCCGTGACCTCGGAGAACACCGACGGCTTCTTCGGCGACCTGCTGGCCACCTCGTTCCAGGCGCGTGGCGCGCGCGGCCTGGTGATCGATGCCGGCTGCCGCGACGTGAAGACGCTCACGGAGATGGGCTTCCCGGTGTGGAGCCGCGCGATCAGCTCCAAGGGCACGATCAAGGCGACGCTCGGTTCCGTGAACATCCCCGTGGTCTGCGCGGGCGCGCTGGTGACCCCGGGCGATGTGATCGTGGCCGACGACGACGGCGTGGTCTGCGTGCCCGCCGCGATGGCGAAGAAGACCCTGGACGCCGCCACCGCGCGTGAAGCCAACGAAGGCGAGAAGCGCGCCAAGCTGGCTTCGGGTGTGCTGGGGCTGGACATGTACAAGATGCGCGAGCCGCTGGAGAAGGCGGGACTGCGGTATATCGACTGAGGAACTTCCGTCATTCCCGCGCAGGCGGGAACCCAGGGCGCCCTGGGTCCCCGCCTCCGCGGGGACGACGGCATCAAACATCATGAGCAAACCTACAAGCGGCCCTTTCGAGAAAACCCCCGGCTGGCTCGACTGGTACACGGGCCCGAGCAAGCCGAAGTTCAAGCTGCCGCCCAATGCGGTGGACGCGCACTGCCACGTCTTCGGCCCCGGCGATACGTTCCCCTATGCGCCCGAGCGCAAGTACACGCCCTGCGACGCGAGCTGGCAGCAGCTCTTCGCCCTGCGCGACCACCTCGGGTTCACGAAGAACGTGATCGTGCAGGCCACCTGCCACGGTGCCGACAACCGCGCGCTGGTGGATGCGCTGCAGCGGTCCGACGGCAAGGCCAAGGGCGTGGCGACCGTGAAGCGCTCGGTCACCGACCAGGAACTGCAGGACATGCATGCCGCCGGCGTGCGCGGCGTGCGCTTCAACTTCGTCAAGCGGCTGGTGGACTTCACGCCCAAGGACGAACTGATGGAAATCGCCGCGCGCATCGCCCCGCTGGGCTGGCACGTGGTGATCTACTTCGAGGCCGTGGACCTGCCGGAGCTGTGGGACTTCTTCACCGCGCTGCCGACCACCGTGGTCGTGGACCACATGGGCCGCCCCGACGTCACCAAGCCCATCGATGGCCCCGAGTTCCAGCTGTTCCTGAAGTTCATGCGCGAGCACCCCAACGTGTGGAGCAAGGTGAGCTGCCCCGAGCGCCTGTCGGTCGGCGGTCCCCCGGCGCTCGACGGCGAGCAGAACGCCTATCGCGACGTGGTGCCCTTCGCGCGCAAGGTCGTCGAGACCTTTCCGGATCGCGTACTGTGGGGCACCGACTGGCCACACCCCAACCTGAAGAACCACATGCCCGATGATGGCCTGCTGGTGGACTTCATCCCTCACATCGCCACGACGGCCGAACTGCAGCGCAAGCTGCTGGTGGACAACCCCAACCGGCTCTATTGGCCGGAGCAGTCGCAAGGAGCATGACATGCCGCTCGACAAACCCTACGTAGACATCCCCGGCACCACGATCTTCGATGCCGACCAGAGCCGCAAGGGCTACTGGCTCAACCAGTTCTGCATGTCCCTCATGAAGGCGGAGAACCGCGAGCGCTTCAAGAAGGACGAGCGCGCCTACCTCGACGAGTGGGCGATGAGCGAGGAGCAGAAGCAGGCCGTGCTCGACCGCGACCTGAACCGCTGCATTTCCCTGGGCGGCAACATCTACTTCCTGGCCAAGATCGGCGCCACCGACGGCAAGAGCTTCCAGCAGATGGCCGGCTCCATGACCGGCATGAGCGAGGAGGCCTACCGCGACATGATGATCGGCGGCGGGCGTTCCGCGAGCTGGACGAACAAGAAGGAAGGCAAGTAATGGCCCGCATCACCGCATCCGTCTACACCTCGCACGTGCCTGCCATCGGCGCGGCGATGGACCTGGGCAAGACGCAGGAGCCGTACTGGCAGAAGGTCTTCCAGGGCTACGACTTCTCCCGCAAGTGGATCAAGGACAACAAGCCCGACGTCGTGTTCCTGGTCTACAACGACCACGCCACGGCCTTCAGCCTGGACATCATTCCCACCTTCGCCATCGGCACGGCCGCGGAGTTCAAGGTGGCCGATGAGGGCTGGGGCCCGCGCCCGGTGCCCGACGTGAAGGGTGACCCGGATCTCGCCGCGCACATCGCGCACTCGGTGATCCAGCAGGACTTCGACCTCACCATCGTGAACAAGATGGACGTGGACCACGGCCTCACCGTGCCGCTGTCGCTGATGTGCGGCCAGACGCAGGAGTGGCCCTTCAAGGTCATCCCGTTCGCCGTGAACGTGGTGCAGTACCCGGTGCCGAGCGGCATGCGCTGCTTCCGCCTGGGGCAGGCGATCCGCAAGGCGATCGAGAGCTACGACGAGGACGTCAACGTGCAGATCTGGGGCACGGGCGGCATGAGCCACCAGCTGCAGGGTCCGCGCGCCGGCCTGATCAACAAGGAATGGGACAACAAGTTCCTCGACCGGCTGATCGACGACCCCGAAGGCCTGGCCAACGTGAACCACATGGAGTACGTGAAGGAAGCCGGCAGCGAAGGCATCGAGCTGGTGATGTGGCTGATCGCGCGCGGTGCGATGGCGGATGTCAACGGTGGCAAGAAGCCCACCCTGAAGCACCGCTTCTACCACGTGCCCGCGTCCAACACGGCCGTCGGCCACATGATCCTGGAGAACAACCAATGACCAAGACCGTGCGCATCGCACTCGCCGGGCCCGGCGCCTTCGGCATCAAGCACCTCGATGGCCTGAAGAACATCGAGGGCGTGGAGGTCACGTCCATCATCGGCCGCGAGATGGGCAAGGCGAAGGAAGTCGCCGACAAGTACGGCGCCAAGCACGTGACCGACAACCTGGACGAGGCGCTGGCCCGCCCGGACGTGGACGCCGTCATCCTGTGCACGCCCACGCAGATGCACGCTGCCCAGTCCATCGCCGCCATGAAGGCCGGCAAGCACGTGCAGGTGGAGATCCCGCTGTGCGACAAGGTGGAAGAGGGCCGTGCCGTGGTGGAGACGCAGAAGCGGACGGGCCTGGTCGCCATGTGCGGCCATACGCGCCGCTTCAATCCCAGCCACCAGTACGTGCACAAGAAGATCGAAGCGGGCGAGTTCAACATCCAGCAGATGGACGTGCAGACCTACTTCTTCCGCCGCACCAACATGAACGCGCTGGGCCAGGCGCGCAGCTGGACCGACCACCTGCTGTGGCACCACGCCGCGCACACGGTGGACCTGTTCCAGTACCAGACCGGCAGCAAGGTCGTGAAGGCCAATGCGGTGCAGGGGCCCATCCACCCGAACCTGGGCATCGCGATGGACATGAGCATCCAGCTGAAGGCGGAGAACGGCGCCATCTGCACGCTGAGCCTGTCCTTCAACAACGACGGCCCGCTGGGCACCTTCTTCCGCTACATCGGCGACACGGCGACCTACATCGCGCGCTACGACGACCTGTTCACCGGCAAGGAGGAGAAGATCGACGTGAGCAAGGTCGACGTGTCCATGAACGGCATCGAGCTGCAGGACCGCGAATTCATCGCCGCCATCCGCGAAGGCCGCGAACCGAATTCCAGCGTGGCGAAGGTGCTGCCCTGCTACGAGGTGCTGCACCAGCTGGAACAGCAGCTGGAGGGCTGACCCTCCGTCGTCCCCGCGCAGGCGGGGACCCAGGGCATCCAGGAAGCGCCGCACCCGCGGCGCTTTTTCCCTTTCCCCGCCGGGGCCTGCGGGTCTTCGCTCCCGCCCAGGTAGCCTGCCTCCAAACGGGCTATGATGACTTCACTGGCGATCGGAGCGCTCTGCCGTTCCTTCGCAGCCTCGTCGGCCAGGTCCCGCCTCGCGGGTTGCCCGGCCTGCCCCGCGCCTCCCCGGTGCATCGTGCGGCCCTTTGCCGCTTTCCCGCCCCATGGAGCGGTATCCGGTTGCCCGCAGCCGCTACCCGCCGCAGGTTTCGACTTGGCCGGCCCGTCCTCCATGGCGTCCTTGACGTTGCCGCATCCGCGGCGCCCAGCCGGAGTACTCCCATGACCACAACGACCCAAGACCCCAAGCAGACCGCGGTGGCCCGCGCCGAGAGCGAAGCCCTGGCCCTGCAGGATGCCGAGGATCAATCGGCGCAGCGCTTCGTGGACGTCCGGCAGCGGCTCGTGGCCAGCAACCAGCCCGACGAAGTGACGCGTTCCCACGAGTTCAAGGAATGGATGGCTGCGCGCGCGAAGACGGACGATGCCTGGGGCCGCTGGGCCATGGCGATGGACGCCGCCCACGGCTAGCCGCTCCGTCGTTCCCGCGGAGGCGGGAACCCAGGGCTTCCGGGCGCCGCATCGCGGCGCTTTTCTTTTTGGGGCCCTACAGCCCGTACTCGCAGTGGCCCCCGGCCGCCTTGCGAAGCTCACCCGGCGCCGTCGGCACTTCGTCGTTCACGAGCAGGGCGCCCTCGGTGGGGCCCTTCGTTTCCGGCACCGACCTCGCCGCCACGGGAGCGGCTGCCGCCTGAGTGAGCACCGGGTCCGGCTTCATGTTCGTGTCACCGGCCTGCAGGTCGAGCCATCCAGCGACTGCCAGTCCGCCAGCCATCATGACCGCCGCACCCACCAGCCAGCGAGGCCGGCGGGTTTCGCCGGTCGGCAGGGCGCCCGCGCCGTCCGGCCTGGGCAAGGCGTTCTCGTCACGAACCACGTGGCACATGGCAATCTCCCGAGGTGTCGGGCCAGTATGGTTCGTGGCTCGGCAGATGCAAGCACGGCCGTGCCGCAGTGGTGAAGCGTGGTGCGCCCTTGCCATTTGTCACGCCTGCCGCCCGGCCGCGTCCCTACGGTCGGGCAAAATCGCTCCCCATGCCGGATCCCATGCAGTACGAAGACCAGGATCCCACCCCCTTCGAGTCCTACTTCCGCGAGCCTTCCATGGCGGCGGAATCGCCGCTGGCCTGGGCTCTGACCCAGCGCCTCGACCTGGTCGATGCGGTCCGCGGCCTCCTCAGTGGATCGCAGGCTGCGGCGCGGCTGCGCCTCTGGTGTTTCCTGGAACTGGCCAGCCTTCCGCAGGGCCGCCTGCAGCGTGACGACGTCAACCGCCTGTTCCACGTGCTCAAGCCGGAGGCGCTGGACATGGTGCTCAAGCGCCTGCGCGAGCTCGGGCTGCTGGTGTGGGACGCCACCGCGCAGGACTACCACCTCTCGCCGCTCGCGCAGCAGGTGCAGGGGCTGCTGGCGCCGCTCTCCAGGGCCACGGGCGCCGAAGACGACGAGATGGGCGCGCTGCTGGCGCAGGTGGCGGGCGCGCAGGCGCTGGGCCTCGCGGACGCCAGCCAGGTCAAGCACCTGCACGCGCAGCTCGCGCGGCTGCACGACGACTTCGCGGATGCGATCGCGAGCGGATCGGAGGCCTTGCTGCGCGCCGCCCAGCCCCGGTTCGACCGTGCGCTCCAACTGGTGGAGCGCGCAGGCGAGGCGCTCACGGCCCTGATCCGCAGCGAGTTCGAAGACCCGCGGCTGGAGCGCGAGGCGCGCGCCCTCGGCCAAGGCCAGGCGCGCCTGCTGTCCATGGCGAGCCAGTTCACGCGCGCGCTGCAGCAGGCCGACCGCCAGCGAGTCACGCTGGGCAGCACCGGCATCACCAGTTCCGACGTGCGCCACTGGCTGCAGCAGCACCCCGCGCTGCACGAACTGCTGTGCGGCGCGCTCTCCACGGGCGTGCGACCGGTGTTCGTGAGCCCGCACGACCTGGTCGACGTGGCCGAAGGCGAGTTCGAGCGCGACCGGCCCGACGCCACCCGCTCCACGGGCCTGCCGCCGCCGGTGGCGCCGGTGGCCGGCACCATGGAGACGCTGCGCATGCCGGTGGAACTGGAAGCGCTGATCGGCAAGCTCGCCGGGTGGGACACCGCTCCTTCCGGCGAGCCGGCCCCGCCGCGTCCCGTGCGCGAAGCCGTGCTGGGCGGCCGGTTCGCGCAGGCGGCTTACCGGATGCAACTGCTGCCGCTGCTCGGCGACGCGCAGGCGCGCACGCTGAAAGGCCAGACGGGCGACCTCGCGCGCTCGCGCTGGCGCACGGTGCTCACCCCGCAGGTGGACACCCTGGACGACCCGAACGTGGCCGCGCTCAGCGCCGGCCACCTCCATCCTGAAGATCCTTCCCTTTCCGCATGAGTGCTCCGCTTGACGATGCCGCCTTGCTGGCGGCCGAACTGCTTGCGCGCCGCTGGCTGCCCCGCCAGCACCCGCGCGTGAAGCGCGCCCTGATCGATGCCGACGTGTGGCAGGCGGTGCAGGACCGCCTGGCGGAGGTGGGCCTGAAGCTGGTGGACAACATCCATGCCGACCACGTGACCGTGGCGCTGCTGCGCGGCGCCGAGGGCGCGGTGTTCGGCGAGGGCGGGCTGGACGGCAGCAACAACATCGACCTGCCGCGTGACGCGGTGTCGCTGCTGGTGGTGCTGTGGTCGCTGATCGTGCTCCCGAAAAGAGAGCGCCAGGCCGCGCGTGCGGCTGCCGTCGAGGCCGACGGCCAGGACGAGATGTTCCGCACCGACAAGCCGCTGCCCAGCGCCGCGAGCGTGAGCCCGGTGGTCTCGTACAAGGCGCTGTTGGCGGACTTCGGCAACCAGTTCGGGAAGAAGATGCGCATGGACAACAACCTGCGCCGGCTGGAGCTGCACGGCTTCATCACGCGGCGCGGCGACGATATCGCGGAGGGGCCGCTGCTCGACTTGCTGATGGATTACGACACGCTGGCGCCGCGCATCCTGGATGGGGCGCTGGGGGACGTGCTGGCGCGGACCCGCAAGGATGCGGAAGTCGCGGAGAGCTGACGGATGTTCCACCTGCAAAGCCTCGAACTCCTGCATTGGGATTACTGCCAGCGCCTGTCGCTGCCGCTGGATGGCGCCATCATCACCGTGGCCGGGCCCAACGGCTCCGGCAAGACGACGCTGCTGGATGCCATGCGCACGCTGCTCGGGCTCGAATGCTCCGGCGGGCGCAACTACAAGACGTACGCGCGCCACGCGAACGCCGACACCGCCTGGCTGCGCGCCACCGTGGAGAACCGTCCACGCAACCGCCAGGCGTCCAGCCGGCCCTTCGCGCGCAACTTGCTGTACTCCGACCAGGTCACGCTCGCCTGCCGCATCGAGCGCAACGGCGGCGACTGGAAGCGCACCTACCTGATGACCGAGGGCGACGTGCCCATCGAGAAGCTGGCGGAGCTGCCCGAGAAGGAGTGGCTGGGCATAGAGCACTGGCGCAAGCGCCTGGAAGGCGCGGGCCTGTCGCGCGCCATCGCCCGCGTGCTGGCGCTGGAGCAGGGCCAGACCGACCGCCTGTGCGAGTACTCGCCCAAGGAGCTGCTGCGCCTGGTGTTCGACGTGTTCGGCGACCAGGAGGTGCTGGACCGCTACGAAGAGGCGCGCCAGCACCAGCGCCACCTCACCGAGGAAGTGGAAGCGGCCGAGCGCGAACTGGCGCACGGGCAGGCACAGCTCGCGCAGCTGGATGCGCGCGTGAACCTGTATCGCCAGTACCAGGCGCAACTGCGCGAGCGCGAGTTCCTGGCCACCGAGGCGGTGCCGGTGCTGTCGTGGGCCGAGGAGCGCGCCGACGTGGCCACGCGCCTGCGCGAGCTGCACCGCCAGCGCGTGCACCACGCGGGCGAGGCGCGGCAGCGGGCCGAGTACAGGCAGAAGCTGCTGTCGCTGCTGCGCGAACAGCAGGAGGCCGCCGAGCGCGTGCGCCAGCTCGATGCGGAACGGCGCACGGCGCTGGAGACCCTCAACGCCGCGGGGGCGGCCGAGAAGCCGGTGGAACAGCTGGTGAAGCAGGCCGACGAACTGCAGGCGCTCGCTGCCGTGGAGGGCGACGCCGCGCAGCTCACCCAGCGCGTGGCCGATCTCGAGCAGCAGAAAGCCGAACTGGCGGGACGCTGGGAGTCCGTGGGCGGCGAGCGCAGGAAAGCGCAGGCGGCACTGGACGGGCTGGAAGGCCAGCGCCAGGCGCCGCCGCCGCCGGAGGTGCAGCGCTTCCTGCGCGTGCTGCGGCAGGAGAACATCGCGCACCACGTGATGGCGGACGTCATCGAGATCACCGAGGAGCGCTGGCGCGCCGCGGCCGAAGGCGTGCTGCGCCCCTCGCGCTGGGTCGTGGTGCTGGAGAAGCCGGGCGACGAGGCGCGGGCCATGCAGCTGGCCGAGCGCGAGCGTTACCGGCACTACCTCGTGGCCGAATCGGCCGAAGCGCCGTCCCGGCCGGACGCGCAAGCCCTTCTTGCGGTGCTACGCTTTTCGGAGCGCGCTCCGGCCTGGCTGCTCAAGCAGCTGGCGCAGATCCGCCGCGTGGACAGCACTGCCGAGGGCCTTGCGGCGGGCGGCGAATGGATCACCCCCGAGGCCTACTGGCGCGACGCGCGCGGCGGCCGCAGCGTGTGGGTGGACCCGTCGGAGCACCAGTTCGGGGCCGCTGCGGTTGCGTCCCGGCGCGAGTCGATCGAGCGCCGCCTGGCGACGCTGGACCGCGAACTGGCGCAGGTCGCGCAGCAGCAGTCGGAAGTCCGTCGCCAGCTCGACGCGGCACTGCAGGCGGGCAAGGGCCACCGCGCGGCGGAGGAACTCACGCGGCGCAGCGAAGAGTTCGCCCAGGCGCGCGTGCAGCTTCCGGCGCTGAAACAGGCGCGGGTGGAAGCCGCACGCCGCTGGCAGCAGCTGGAGG
The DNA here is from genome assembly GCA_004144865.1 of Comamonadaceae bacterium. Classification (GTDB taxonomy): domain Bacteria; phylum Pseudomonadota; class Gammaproteobacteria; order Burkholderiales; family Burkholderiaceae_C; genus Ramlibacter. The sequence goes on along the minus strand of SEAY01000014.1, from coordinate 41,662 downwards.
AAGCGCGCGACAAGGCGGTGAAGGCGCACTCCAACGTGGAGGCGACGTACCGCGAGACGCAGAACCGGCTGGCCGACAGCGAGCGTGCCGGCGAGAAGTACGAGCGCGAGTGGAAGGAACGCTACGAGGCGCTGCGCGCGCGGGCGGCGGAGTCGGGAGTGTTGAAGCGGCGCTTTCCGCCGCGCTGGATCCGCGCCGAGTCCGTCGCCGACCTGCGCCGCCGCTACGGCAACGCCACGCAGGCGCGGCTGCGCAACGAGGCGATCGAGCGCGACCTGGCGCAGGGCCAGTGGGAGACCGACGCCACGGTGGAAGAGAAGGCCGTGCTGATGCGCGCCACGGTGGGCGGCCAGCAGGGCGAACTCGAGCAGCGCAAGGCGAGCAACGAGGCCGCGCGCGTGGCCGTCGGCAATGCCCGCGAGCGCTACATCGACGTGCTGCGCGCCACGGTGCGCCGCTACCGCAAGAACATCGTGGAGCTGGGCGCGCTGGCCGGCGTGGAGGTGCATGCGGACCTGCCGCACCTGGACAACGACGACACGGTGCTGCGGCAGGCTGAGCTGAAGGTCGGCTTCAACTTCGACGGCAAGGGCCAGATCGGCCTGAACGACGGCGAGGCCTCGGGCGGCCAGCAGGTGATCAAGTCGCTGATCCTGCTGGTGGGCCTGCTCAAGGACGACGAGACGCCGGGCGGCTTCGTCTTCATCGACGAACCCTTCGCCCACCTGGACGTGCGCAACATCCAGCTGGTGGGGCACTTCCTGAAATCGACGCGCGCGCAGTACGTGCTGACCACGCCGATCACGCACAACGTCGAGGTGTTCGAGCCGGCCGACATCACGCTGGTGACGGCGAAGAAGCCGGCCGGGGCGAGGTGGGCGCCGCCGATCGGGGTGTTGCAGCGGCGGGTGGAGGCGGGGATCTGATTACAGGGCGCGTCCGCTGGTTGCCCGGCGTAACAGCGCGCATCCACGCCCGTTTCCGGCCCGCGCCGGCCGACAATTCCCGCATGAGGATCACGTACGCCAGCATGGACGGCGCCGGCCCGGCCTATGAAATCGAGGCGGACCGGCAGGGCAACTACACCATCCGGCAGGAGGGGGTGCTCGTCAAGCGGGTGACCTCCGTCACCAACTATCCCGGCAAGCCCCGGTGGGGGAGCCGCAAGCTCGAACTCGCCGCGGTCGAGGAGGCCAAGGCCGCGATCGAGGCGTTCCACGCCTCGCAGTTCTGACGGCTCTTCCCGCGGGATCGGGGAGAATCCCCGCATGAAGACCAGAACCGTCGGCCCTTTCACCGTCTCCGCCATCGGCCTCGGCTGCATGAACCTCAGCCACGCCTATGGCGTGCCGCCGTCCGCCGAGCAGGGCGAGAAGGTCCTGCGCGCCGCCCTCGACAGCGGCGTCACGCTGTTCGATACCGCTGCCCTCTACGGCTTTGGCGCCAACGAAACGCTGGTCGGCCGCGTGCTGAAGTCGCATCGCCAGGAGATCACCCTCTGCAGCAAGGGCGGCATGGCCGGCGTGACGGGCGATGACGGCGTCACGCGACGGGTGATCGACGGCCGCCCCGAATCGATCATCCGCAACTGCGAGGACAGCCTGCGCCGCCTGCAGACCGACGTGATCGACCTCTACTACCTGCACCGCTGGGACAAGAAGGTGCCCATCGAGGAAAGCACCGGCGCGCTGAGCCGCCTGGTGGAGCAGGGCAAGGTGCGCACCATCGGGCTGTCGGAAGTCTCGGCCGGCACCCTCCGCAAGGCGCACGCGGTCCATCCAATCACCGCGGTGCAGAACGAATACTCGCTGTGGACCCGCAACCCCGAGATCGCCGCGCTGGATGCCTGCCAGGAACTGGGCATCGCCTTCGTGGCCTTCAGCCCGGTGGCGCGCGGCTTCCTGTGCGACGCGGTGCACGACGTGACGACGCTGGAAGCGAAGGACATCCGCCGGACCATGCCGCGCTTCGAGCCGGCCAACCACGAGCGGAACCTCAAGCTGCTGCCGGCCTACAAGGCGCTGGCGCGCGAGGCCGGCTGCACCCCCGCCCAGCTGGCGCTGGCCTGGCTGCTGCACAAGCGCGACTTCATCGTCCCGATTCCGGGAACCACCCGCGTCGACCATCTCCAGGAAGACCTGGCCGCCGGCGACGTGAAGCTGGAGCCCGGCCTGCTGCAGCGGCTCGAGGCCCTGGTCAACGAGAAGACGGTCGCCGGCAACCGTTACAGCGAGCAGTCCAACCGGGAAGTCGACGCGGAGACCTTCTGATGGCCGCCATCCTGGTCCGGCGCGAGGGCGCCGTGGGGACGGTGATCGTCTCGAACCCGCAGAAGTACAACGCGATGACGGTCGCGATGTGGCAGGACCTCACCCGCGCCGTGGAGGAGCTCGATGCCGACGACCGCATCGCGGTGATCGTGCTCACCGGCGAGGGGCCGGATGCCTTCGTCTCCGGCGCCGACATCTCCGAGTTCGAATCCGAGCGCGGCGACGCGCAGGCGCAGCAGCGCTATGCCGACATCTACGACGCCGCCTACCTGGCGCCGGTGCGCGCCCGCAAGCCGGTGATCGCCGCCATCCGCGGCATCTGCATGGGCGGCGGCCTGGGCCTGGCCGCCGGCTGCGACCTGCGCGTCTGCGCGGCGGATGCGCGCTTCCGCATGCCGGCGGCTCGCCTGGGCCTGGGCTACAAGCCCGCCGGCGTGGAGCGTTTCGTCGCCCTGGTGGGGGTGCAGAACACGCTGGACGTGTTCTTCACCGCTCGCGTGTTCGACGCCGCCGAGGCGTTGCGCATGGGTTTCGTGAGCCGGGTGGTGGAGCCGCACGCCCTGGACGACACGGTCGCCGCGCTGGCCGCGGCCATCGCGGAGAACGCGCCCCTGACCCTGCAGGCGGCAAAACTGGGCGTGAACGCGATGCTTGGCAGCGCGACGCCTGCTGCGGCGCAACAAGCGGCCGACGCCGCCAACGCGAGCGACGATTACCGCGAAGGGGTGCAGGCTTTCGCGCAGAAGCGCCGGCCGGTCTTCCGCGGCCGATAGCGAACTTTCGGCCGCATTGGGGCCGCGGTGTGCAGGAAAGTGCGGATGCCGGGGATGTTGCGCTGGCCCTAGAGTGGGCTGCGTCATACAACCTCCCAGGAGACTTGCCATGCCCCGACCCCTCGCCCGATCCCTCCTGGCCTGCCTGGCGGCCGGCCTCGCATTGGCCGGCAGTGCTGCGTGGGCGCAGATGCAGCCCTGGGAGAAGGAACTGTACGACGCGGCGAAGAAGGAAAAGCCGCTGACCGTCTACACGGCGCACTACAACACCGAGGAGGCGGCGGCCCTGTGCGGCGCCTTCGAGAAGAAATACCCGGACCTCAAGTGCACCTTCGTGCGCACGACCGCGCAGGTGGCCTACCAGCGGCTGCAGCAGGACATCCAGGCCAACGCCCCGGTGGCGTCGGTCTTCAGCAGCACCGACGTCAGCCACTATCCCGCGCTCAAGTCCAAGGGCCTGCTGATGGAGTACCGGCCGCGCAACGCGGCCAACATGGTCGAGTCGCTCAAGCCGTACAACGACAAGGACGGCCAGTACTGGGTGACGGCGGCGGCGCTGATGCTCCTGACCTACAACAGCAGCGTGGTGGCGGAAAAGGACGCGCCCAGGAACTGGCCCGACCTGCTGGACCCGAAGTGGAAGGGCAAGGTGTCCATCGGCCATCCGGCCTTCAGCGGCTACGTGGGCACCTGGGTGGTGCTGATGCAGAAGCTCTACGGCTGGGACTACTTCCAGAAGCTGGAAAAGAACGAGCCGCAGATCGGCCGTTCCGTCAACGACACCGTCACCATGCTCAACTCCAAGGAGCGCCTGGTGGCCGCCGGCCCCGAGGCGACCACGCTGCTGAGCCGAGACAAGGGCAACCCGCTGGCGGTGGTGTATCCCACCGACGGCGCGCTGCTGATGGTGTCGCCCAGCGCCGTGCCGAAGAACGCGCCTTCGCCCAACGCCGGCAAGCTGTACCTGGAGTTCCTGCTGAGCAAGGAGGCGGGCGAGGTGCAGGTCAAGGCGCACTCGCTGGCGGTGATGCGGGGCGTGGCCGCGGCGCCGGGCGCCAAGCCGCTGGAGCAGATCAAGGTGGTGCGGCCGACCGAGGAAGAGATCACCAAGGGCATCCCCGAGGTGAAGGAAAAGTTCCGCGACACCTTCGGCATCTGAGCGGGCCGCGACCGCATGGCATTCGTCAAGACGACCCCGCTCCAAGAGGCGGGGCTGCAGCCGGGCTTCGGCCAGCGCTGGCGCCACTGGGACAAGACCTCGCTGGTCTGGCTGGCGGCCATCGTCATCCTGGCCTTCCTGGTGCTCAACCCGCTGCTGCGCCTGCTGGTGGTCAGCTTCCAGGACGACGCCGGCGGCTTCACCCTGGCCAATTACGTCGGGGCCTACAGCCGCTCGCGCTACCTCGAAGCGCTGGGCAACTCGCTGGTGCTGGGCCTGTCGGCCGGGGCGCTGTGCCTGGTGTTCGGCGTGCCGCTGGCGTGGGCGCTGTCGCGCACCGACATGCCGTGGAAGGGGCTGGTGTGGATTTCCATCCTCGGCACCTTCATCATCCCGCCCTACCTGGGCGCCGTCGGCTGGATCCTGCTCGCCGGGCCCAACGCCGGCTGGCTGAACCGGGCCTGGATGGCGCTCACGGGCGCCGACTCGGGGCCCTTCAACATCTATTCGATGCCAGGGCTGGTGCTGGTGGTGGCCTGCTACAGCTTTCCCTACGTGTTCGTGCTCACCAAGTCGGCGCTGGACCTGGTGTCCTCGGAGATGGAGGACGCGGCCAACATCCTGGGCGCGGGCAACCTGCGCACCACCTTCCTGATCACGCTGCCCCTGGTGCTGCCGGCCATCCTGGGCGCCTTCATCCTGGTGTTCCTGGAGGCCATCGCACTGTTCGGCTCGCCGGCGCTGATCGCGCTGCCGGCGCGCTTCCACGTGGTCACCACCCAGTTGTGGCAGTTCTTCGAGTTCCCGCCCAAGATCGGGCTGGCGGCGGCCTATGCGATGCCGCTGCTGATGATCACCATCCTGCTGTTCTGGGTGCAGCGGCGCATCACGCACCGCAAGGGCTACGTGTCGCTCACCGGCAAGGGCGGAGAGCGGCGGCCGGTGCCGCTGGGGCCCTGGCGCTGGCCGCTGCTGGCTTTCTGCCTGGCCGTGTGCACGCTGTCCTTCTTCATGCCGCTGGTGGTGATCTGCCAGGCCGCCTTCGCCAAGGCCTGGGGCCGCGGTTTCTCGCTGGACAACCTCACCTTGCGCAACATCTACGCGGTGGTGGTGGACAACGACCTGACGCGCACCGCCACCTGGCACACCTTCCTGTATGCGGGCACCGCCTCGCTGTTCGCGCTGGCGCTGGCGCTGTGCATCGCCTACATCACCAACCGCCAGCTGGTGAACCGCCACGTCGCCGGGGTGCTGGGCTTCCTCACCATGGCGCCCTTCGTGGTGCCCGGCATCGTGCTGGCGATCGGCTTCTACGCGGCCTACACCCGCCCGCCGCTGCTGCTGTACGGCACCGCCTGGATCCTGATCCTGGCCTTCGCCACGCGCTTCCTGCCGATCGCCTTCGTCAACAGCAACGCGGCCATCCGCAGCATCAACCCGGAGCTGGAGGAGGCGGTGCGCACCCTGGGCGGATCGCGCCTGACCGCGATCCGACACGTGGTGCTGCCGGTGCTCAAGCGCAGCATGGCGGGGGCGTTCATCCTGGTGTTCATCCCCGCCACCCGCGAACTGAGCACCGCGATCTTCCTGTATTCGATCAACACCCAGGTGCTTTCGGTGCTGCTGTTCGACAAGAGCGACGAGGGCAACTTCGAGATGCTGGCGTCCATCGGCCTGGTGCTGGTGGTGATCACGGTGTCGCTCATCCTGCTGGGCTTCCGGCTGATGGGGCGGGACTTCATGATGAGAAGGACGGTGGTATGAGCCAGCTGGTCTTGCGCAATGTCTCCCGCACCTTCGGCGGCTTCGTCGCCGTCGACGGGCTCAACCTTAGCCTGCGCGAGGGCGAACTGGTCTCGCTGCTGGGGCCCTCGGGCTGCGGCAAGACCACCACCCTGCGGATGATCGCCGGCTTCATCACGCCCAGCGAGGGCACCATCGAACTGGATGGCCGGGTGATCTCCTCCGCCCAGTCCAGCCTGCCGCCGGAAAAGCGCGGCATGTCGATGATCTTCCAGAGCTACGCGATCTGGCCGAACATGACGGTGGAGCAGAATGTCGCCTTCGGCCTGAAGCTGCAGAAGATGCCGGCGGCGGAGGCGAGGAAGCGGGTGGACAACATCCTGGACGTGGTCAAGCTCAAGCCGCTGCGCGACCGTTACCCGTCGGAGCTGTCGGGCGGACAGCAGCAGCGGGTGGCGTTGGCGCGCGCCATCGTGGTCAACCCCTCGGTGCTGCTGCTGGACGAGCCGCTGTCGAACCTGGACGCGAACCTGCGCGAGGAAATGCGCTTCGAGATCCGCCGCCTGCACGACGAGTTCAACATGACCATGGTGTACGTGACCCACGACCAGGCCGAGGCGATGGTGACCTCCGACCGCATCGCGGTGATGAACAAGGGCCGCATCGAGCAGCTGGACGCGCCTTACGACCTGTACCGCCGCCCGAAGACGCGCTTCGTCGCCGGCTTCATCGGCCGCACCAACCTGCTGACCGGCGCCCGCCGCGACGACGCAGTGGACTTCGGCGGCTTCCAGCTGCCGGCGCGCGTGCTCGCGCCCGACGGCCAGCTGCCGCAGGAAGTGCAGGTGTCGATCCGGCCGCAGTCGATCCAGCTGCGGCGCGAGCGGCCCGGCGCCAGCGACCGCTTCCAGTGCGTGGAGGCGAGCGTGCAGCGGCGCGCCTACCTCGGGGAGTCGTGGGACTACCACATCACCGTGGCGCCGGCACTGGAGCCGATCCGGGTGACGGCCCGGCCGGGCGACGTGTTCGAGGTCGGGCAGACCCTCTACGCCGAGATCGACACGTCCCAGATCACGCTCGTCAGTTGATCGAACCAAAGAAGGAACTTCCCCCCATGCCGCTTCCCCTCGAAGGCATCCGCGTTCTCGACCTCACCAACGTCATGGCGGGGCCCTACTGCAGCATGGTGCTGGGCGACCTCGGCGCCGAGGTGGTCAAGCTGGAAAGCCTGGACGGCGACAGCACCCGCAATTTCGAGCCCAAGGTCAACGACGAGTCCTACTGCTTCGCCGTCCTCAACCGGAACAAGAAGAGCATCTCGGTGGACCTGAAGGCGCCGGCGGGCAGGGAGGTGGTGCTGCGGCTGGCCGCGCGCAGCGACATCGTGCTGGAGAACTTCCGCCCCGGCGTGGTGAAGAAGCTGGGCATCGACTACGAGGCCCTGAAGAAGGTCAACCCGGGGCTGATCTATGCCTCCATGTCGGGCTTCGGCCAGACCGGCCCCTACGGCAGGAGGGGCGGCTTCGACATCATCGCCCAGGGCATGTCGGGCATCATGATGATGACCGGCCACCCGGGCGGCAGACCGGCCAAGGTGGGCATCGCGATGAACGACATCGCGTGCGGCGTGACCACGCTGTACGGCATCCTCGGCGCCTTCATCGGCAAGCTGCGGCACGGCCAGGGGCAGTACCTGGAGACCTCGCTGCTGGAGGCCGGCCTCGCGTGGAGCATCTGGGAGTTCGGCGCCTTCTTCGGCAACGGCGAGAAGCCCACCGCCACCGGCACCCGCCACCGGCGCTCGGCGCCCTACCAGGCATTTCGCACGCAGGACGGCTACGTGACGGTGGGCGCCAGCGGCGACAAGCTCTGGCGCGCCTTCGTCACCCAGGTGTGCGACCGGCCTCAGTGGCTGGAGGACGAGCGCTTCCGCACCAACCCGCTGCGGGTGCGCAACGCGGACGCCCTGGAAGCGGAGATCGAGAAGGTGCTGGCCACGCAGCCCACGGCGCGCTGGATCGAGAAGCTCGACGCCGCCGGCGTGCCGGGCGGCCCGGTCTACACCTACGACCAGACCCTGTCCGACCCGCAGGTGCAGCACCGCAGGATGGTGGTGGACATCGAGCACCCGCGCATCGGCATGATGAAGACCCTGGGCCTGCCGGTGAAGTCGGACGGCGAACTCACCGCCATCCGCAAGCCGGCGCCGCTGCTGGGCCAGCATTCGCGGGAGGTGCTGCGCGAGATCGGCTACAACGACAGCCAGGCCGAAGGCCTGATCGCCGACGGCATCGTCAAGGCCGGAGCCCCCGCATGAAGCCGCTGCCCACCGACCGCATGATCGCGCACAAGGAGGGCGCGATCGGCTGGATCACCTTCAACAACCCGGCGCGCCACAACGCGGTGTCGCTGGCGATGTGGGAGGCGCTGCACCAGATCGTCACCGACTTCGAGGCCGACCCCGAGATCCGCGTCATCGTGGTCAAGGGCGCGGGCGACAAGGCCTTCGTCTCCGGCGCCGACATCTCCGAGTTCGAGGAGAAGCGCTCCAGCGCCGAGACCACCCGGGCCTACAACGAGCGCTCGCAGGCCGCTAGCCTGGCGCTGCGGCACGTGGGCAAGCCCACCATCGCGATGATCCGCGGCTGGTGCGTGGGCGGCGGCGTTTCGGTGGCCCTGTCGTGCGACCTGCGCATCGCCGCCGAAGGCGCGAGCTTCGCGGTGCCGGCGGCCAAGCTGGGCCTGGGGTACGAGTTCGAGGGCGTGCGCAAGCTGGTCGAGGTGGTCGGGCCTTCCTTCGCGCGCGAGATCTTCTACACCGCGCGCCAGTTCAGCGCCCAGGAAGCGCTGGCCATGGGGCTGGTCAACCGCGTGGTGCCGGCCGACGCCCTGGAGGGCTACGTGCGCGATTACAGCGCGACCCGAAGCTGTGCGAGGAGGTGGTGGACCGCTGCTTCGCCAGCGCCGACTACGTGGAGGGCCGGCAGGCCTTCATGGAAAAGCGCAAGCCGCGGTTCAGCGGGCGCTAGCCCACCCTAGTCGGCGATGGGGTCCAGCGCCGCCCGCGGGCGGCGCTCGCCGTGCAGCACGTACAAGCCCGCCACCACCAGCAGCGCGATGCCGGCCCAGGCCAGCCCGTTCGGCACGTCGCCCCACACCAGGAACCCCAGCAGCAGCGCGAACAGCAGACCCGTGTAGCGGAACGGGGCAATGAGGCTCATCTCGCCGCCGCGCATGGCGACCGTGAGCAGGAAGTATCCGCCGCCGAGGAACACGCTGGCCGCCGCCAGCAATGCGTACTGTCCGGCATCCACCGGCTTCCATTCCTGGAATGCGGCGATGGCGCCGGAGAGCAGCGTGACCGCCACCGCGGTGCTCACGGTGACCAGGATCGACGGGATGCTCCGGTCTATCACCCGCGTGGTGAGGTCGCGCCCCGCATGCAGCAGCGTGCCGCCCAGGCACAGCAGGGCGTAGGCGTTGAAGGCCTCGCCACTGGGTTGCACGATCAGGAGCACGCCGACGAAGCCGGTGGCGATCGCCAGCCAGCGGCTCGCGCCGACGCGTTCCCGGAACGCGATGACGGCGAACAGGGTGATGAACAGGGGCGTCGCCATGTTGATCGCCGTCGCATTGCCGATCGGCAGGTGGAACAGCGAGGTCAGGTAGGTCATGGTGGCGAACGCGTCCAGCCCCGCGCGCAGCAGCACCTTGCGGTCCGCGAGCGAACGCAGGTGCCGCGTGGCGCCCAGGGCGTGCGCGATGGCCAGCAGCAGCACGGTGGCGAAGGCGCCGCGGATGAAGATCAGCTGCGCGGCTGGCAGGGACTGGCTGACGAATTTGACGAGGGCGTCGTTGCTGACGAAGCAGGCCATGCCGGCCGCCATCGCCAGCACGCCGCGGCGGTTGGCGGCGCGCAGCGCCTCCGCGGGGGAGTGGGTCATGGAGGGGCGATCTTAGCGGCCGGCGCACCGGATCCTTGACCTGCATCAGTTGCCGCGAAGTGCCCGCTGCCCATACTTCCCGGCCAAGGAGACGTCCATGCAGCAAAAAGCACGCATTCCCGGGACCACACTTTTCGACGGCATGCAGGCCCGCAAGGGCTACGACCTCAACCGCATGTGTTTCTCGTTCAACGACGCGGCCAACCGCGCCGCCTTCAAGCGCGACGAGGAGGCCTACATGCAGCACTACGCACTGAACGAGGAGCAGGCCGAGGCCATCCGCAAGCGCGACGTGCTGGGGCTGATCGCCGCGGGCGGCAACGTCTACTACCTCGCCAAGTTCGCCGGCATCCTGGGCCTGGACGTGCAGGACCTGGGCGCCGCGCAGACCGGCATGAGCAAGGAAGACTTCAAGGCCATGCTGGTGCGCCACAACGAACAACCCGCCACCCACGCCTGAAGGAAGGACGAGACATGGCCAGGATCATCGGTGGGCTGACCACCTCCCACGTGCCCGCCATCGGCGGCGCCATCGCCAAGGGCCTGCAGGGCGAGCCGTACTGGAAACCCTTCTTCGACGGCTACCTGCCGGTGCACCGGTGGCTGGAGGAGGTGAAGCCCGATGTGGCCGTGGTGTTCTACAACGACCACGGCCTCAACTTCTTCCTGGACAAGATGCCGACCTTCGCCGTCGGCGCCGCCCCGGAGTACCGCAACGCCGACGAGGGCTGGGGCATCCCGACCCTGCCGCCGTTCAAGGGCGAGGTCGACCTCTCGTGGCACATCATCGAGCACCTGGTGGAGAAGGAATTCGACATCACCACCTGCCAGGAAATGCTGGTGGACCACGCGTTCACGCTGCCGCTCAAGCTGTTCTGGCCCAACGGCCCGCTGCCGGTGACCACGGTGCCGGTCTGCATCAACACCGTGCAGTATCCGCTGCCCAGCGCGCGGCGTTGCTACGCACTCGGGCAGGCCGTGGGCGAGGCGATCCAGTCGTGGGACAGCGACAAGCGCGTGGTCGTGATCGGCACCGGCGGCCTTTCGCACCAACTCGATGGCGAGCGCGCGGGCTTCATCAACAAGCCGTTCGACCTGAAGTTCATGGAGAGCCTGGTGAACGACCCGGAGTGGGCCACCCAGTACAGCATCCACGAACTGGTGGAGAAGACCGGCACGCAGGGCGTGGAGTTGATCATGTGGCTGGCCACGCGCGGCGCCGTGCCGGGCCGCGTGCGCAAGGTGCATACCAACTACCACATCCCGATCTCCAACACCGCCACCGGGCTGATGGCGCTGGAGGCCATCGCTTAACACTTCGCTGCTTGAAGCGACGGGCCTGCCGTCGCATACTGGGCGCGTCCAACTTCACGAGAGGAGGACGGTCGATGGCGGAGAGTTTCGAGAAGTCCTGCGCGTACTGCGGCGCGCACCTGCGGGTGCGCGTGGATCACGGTCCCTTCCAGGATCACGCGGAGGAATACACGTGTCCGGAGTGCGGCAAGCGCTACGAGACCGGCGCGGCGCATGCGCCGCAGGTGGAGGTGCTGCAGCCGCGGCGGGATGGCAAGAGCGATCGGTACCAAGACACCTTGTTCTGAGCGGGGGTCCGCTGCGCGGAACCCAGCCTACCGCCGATCAGCGCAGCCGCGCCGGGCCGAGCATGGCTTCGGTCAGGCCGAACCCGGCGATCCTTTCCGGCAGCGGCAGGCCGCGCGCCAATGCGGCGCACGCCTCGCCCATCGCCGGCGAGGTCTGGATGCCGTAGCCGCCCTGCGCGGCCACCCAGAAGAAGCCGGGTGCCGCGGGGTCGAAGCCGCCCACCAGGTCGCCATCCGCCACGAAGGAGCGCAGGCCCGCCCAGGTGCGCGCCGGGCGGCGGATCTCCAACGTCGTCATCTGCTGGATGCGATCGATCGCGATCGCGATGTCCAGTTCCTCCGGCTGCACGTCCTGCGGCTCCACCGGATCGGCGTTGGCCGGCGACCCGAGCAGCATGCCCGCGTCCTGCTTCACGTACCAGGTCTCGTCCGCGCTGATCAGGCAAGGCCAGGCGCGCGCATCCATGCCCGCGGGCGGCGCGAAGGTGAAGGCAGAACGGCGCTTCGGCTGCAAGCCGATGGCCGGGACGCCGGCGAGCGTTGCGACCACGTCGGCCCAGGCGCCGGCGGCATTGATCACGACCGGGGCGCGCCAGCGGCCGTTCGGGGTGGTGACTTCCCAATCGCTGCCGCTGCGCTGGATGGCCGTGGCCTCGGCGTCGCACACCACGGTGCCGCCCGCACGCCGCAGGCCGCGCAGGTAACCCTGGTGGATGGCGTGCACGTCCATGTCGAAGGCATCGGGTTCCAGCGCCGCGCCGATGAGGCGGTCCTTGCGGAGGACGGGGACGAGTTGCAGCGCTTCGTCCGCGGTGAGCCGGCGCGCATGCGGCGTCATGGCACGCAGCAGGTCCCAGTGCGCCTCGAGCTCGGCTTCCTGCCCCGGCGCGGCGACCAGCAGGCAACCGCGCGGGCCGAGCAGGGGATGTTCGGCAAAGCCGGCGGGCGGCGCTTCGAAGAAGGCGCGGCTGGCGCGCGTCAGCGCGCGTACCTGCGGCGTGCCGTAGCTTTCGAGGAAGAGGGCGGCGGAGCGGCCGGTGGAGTGGTAGCCCGGCTGCGACTCGCGTTCCAGCAGCACCGTGCGTCCGTGCGGCGCGAGGAAGAAGCCGATCGAAGCGCCGGCGATGCCGCCGCCGATGATGAGGAAGTCCGCTTGCTCCATGCGGAGATTGTCGTCACTCCCGCGCAGGCGGGAATCCAGGGCTTCCAAAAGAAAAGCGGCCCGCCGGGCCGCTCTTCAATGCTCTGGGTTCCCGCCTGCGCGGGAACGACGGAGGCTTACAGCGTGTCGATGAACGACCGCAGCTTGTCCGACCGGCTCGGGTGCTTCAGCTTGCGCAGCGCCTTCGCCTCGATCTGGCGGATCCGCTCGCGGGTGACGTCGAACTGCTTGCCGACTTCCTCCAGCGTGTGGTCCGTGCTCATCTCGATGCCGAAGCGCATGCGCAGCACCTTGGCTTCGCGCGGGGTCAGCGAGTCGAGGATGTCCTTCACAACGTCGCGCAGGCCGGCCTGCATGGCGGCTTCGATCGGCGCGGTGTTGCCCGTGTCCTCGATGAAATCGCCCAGGTGGGAATCGTCGTCGTCGCCGATCGGCGTCTCCATGGAGATCGGCTCCTTCGCGATCTTCATGATCTTGCGGATCTTGTCTTCCGGGATCTCCATCTTGGCGGCCAGGATGCTGGCGTCCGGCTCGAAGCCGAACTCCTGCAGGTGCTGGCGCGAGATGCGGTTCATCTTGTTGATGGTCTCGATCATGTGCACCGGGATGCGGATCGTGCGGGCCTGGTCCGCGATCGAGCGCGTGATCGCCTGGCGGATCCACCACGTGGCATACGTCGAGAATTTGTAGCCGCGGCGGTACTCGAACTTGTCGACCGCCTTCATCAGGCCGATGTTGCCTTCCTGGATCAGGTCCAGGAACTGCAGGCCGCGGTTGGTGTACTTCTTGGCGATCGAGATCACGAGGCGCAGGTTGGCCTCGATCATCTCCTTCTTCGCCTCGCGCGACGAGGCCTCGCCCTCGTTCATGCGGCGGTTGATCTCCTTCAGCTCGGCGAGCGGCACCACCACCTGCATCTGCAGGTCCATCAGCTTCTGCTGCAGTTCCTGGATCGCGGGCACGTTGCGCGCGATCACGGTGCTCCAGCTCTTGCCGGCGGCGGCCTGCTTCTCGACCCAGCGCAGGTTCAGCAGGTTGGGCGGGAAGTCCTTGATGAAGGTTTCCTGCGGCATGCCGCACTTGTCCACAATGATGCGGCGCAGCTCGCGTTCCTTCTTGCGCACGTCGTCCACCTGGCCGCGCACCATGTCGCACAGCTTCTCGATGGTCTTGGCCGTGAAGCGGATGGTCATCAGCTCCTCGGACAGCGCATGCTGGGCCTTCTGGTAGGCGGGCGTGCCCCAGCCTTCCTTGTCGTAGACCTTGTGCACCTTCTCGAACAGCGTGGCGATGCGGTCGAAGCGCTCCAGCGCCTGCGCCTTCAGTTCCTCGAGCTTCTTGGTCAGCGCCTTGGAGCCGCCCGAGCCGTCGTCATCGTCATCGGCGTCGAACTCGTCGAAGTCCTCTTCCGCCACGTAGTCGTCGGCTTCGTTCGGGTTCGAGAAGCCGTCCACGATGGTGGAGATGACGATCTTGCCTTCGCGGATCTCCGCGGCCAGGCGCAGGATCTCGGCGATCGTCGCCGGCGAGGCGGAAATCGCCTCCATCATGGCCATCAGGCCGCCCTCGATGCGCTTGGCGATCTCGATCTCGCCTTCGCGCGTGAGCAGTTCCACCGTGCCCATCTCGCGCATGTACATGCGCACGGGGTCGGTGGTGCGGCCGAATTCGCTGTCCACGGTGGACAGGGCGGCTTCGGCTTCCTCTTCCGCTTCCTCCACCGTCGCGGCGGTCGGGCCGGTGTTCGTCAGCAGCAGCGTCTCGGCGTCGGGCGTCTGCTCGTAGACGGCCACGCCCATGTCGTTGAGCATCGAGACGACGACTTCCAGCGTCTCGGCGTCCACCAGCTTCTCGGGCAGGTGATCGGTGATTTCCGAATGCGTGAGGTAGCCGCGCGTCTTGCCCAGGGTGATCAGGCTCTTCAGGCGCTGGCGGCGCTTGGCCATGTCCTCCTCGGACAGGACCGCCTCGTCCAGGCCGAATTCCTTCATCAAGGCGCGTTCCTTCGCCTTGCTGATCTTCATGCGCAGGGGCTTCGCCTTCTCGGCGACGGCCGCGACTTCCTCGACGACGGGCTCGCCGTCCTCGAAGTCCGCAACCACGTCCGCCAGGTCGACGTCTTCCTCGCCGGCGGCCTTGGGCTCGGCGGCCTTGGGCTTGCGGCCGCGCTTGGCGCCGGCCTTGGCCGGGGTGTCGACTTCGGCGCTGGCCTTGGGCGGGCGGCCCGGCTTCTTCTTCACCGGTTCATCGGCGGCGACGGCGGACTTGGCCGTCTTCTTCGTTTCTTCCTTGGCGGCGGGCTTGGCGGCAGACTTCGTGGGCACGGGCTTGGTGGCTTTCGTAGCGGGCTTGGCGGCGGCGGCCTGCTTCGGATCGTTCTTGACGACCTTCAGCTGGGCCTTGGCGGCGGACTTGGATGCGGGTTGGACTGGCTTTCGGTCGGCGGGTTTCGCAGCAGTGGACGCCTTCGCGGACTTTTGAACGGGCATGGGACCTCGGTACAAAGAGCAGAAAGAAAAAAGCGCCACGACAACCCGGCGCGGGTGAGCAGGCCGACCAGGGCCTACGTTGGGCAAGATGGGTGGGCGAACATTTGGTGTGCAGCCCTTGCGGTAGTTTGGCCTGTGCCCGCTTGGGGCGCCGCTCGTGCGTGAGGGCTGGCCGGTCCGGAGGTGCTGCTGTCGCTCTTGCCGCTAGCAACCCTACATTATACCGGCGGCTCGGGAATTCAAGCCTGGGTTCCCGGTTTTTGGGCCTGCAGCAACGCCTGCTGCTTGCGGCTGAGCCGGTAAAGGAGGTCCATCTTCCCCGGATCGGTCGCCGGGAGCTGGTTGGCCCGTTCGAACTCTTCCCTCACCGCGTCGAGGTGGATGCCGGTCATGGCGCGGCGCAGCTCGCGCTCGCCGATCTCCTCGATATCGTGGGCCTTGCCGCTGGGCTGCATGTCGTCGATGGCGACCAGGCGGGTCGCCAGCTCGGAGAATGGCTGGCCGTCCAGGGCCAGCTGCAGCACCGCCCAGGGCTCCGCGCCGTGCTCGTGGTGCCGGTTGTCGACCCAGGAGAACAGGTCGCCGTGCGGCGGCTGCAGCTCGCACAGCAGGTGGTGGTCCTCGTTCGTGAGGAAGTCCCAGGCCTGCGAATTGCGCAGGAGGGCCCGCGCGATCAGCTCGGCCATGGCGATGGTCTTGGGCTTGATCGCCTGACGGGGGCCGGCCCCATACGCCCGCTTCTTGTAGGGGGCCTCGGAGCGCTTGCGCTCCCGGGAGCCTCCGGCGCCGGCCGGCCGGCCGAGCCCCCAGACCTCCAGCAAGTCCTGCGTCCCCAGCTGCGCGCGCTCCGCGATCTCGCCCAGCACCTGCCGTTTCAGCGCCCCCTCCGGCATCAGCTTCCACAGCGGGCCGGCGTTGCTCACCAGGCGGGACCGCCCTTCGGCCGTGGCCAGGTCGCAGCCCTCGGCCGAGGCTTCGACGAGGAACTGGCTCAGGGGCACTGCCTGGCGCACGAAGCGGGCGAACGCCTCCGCCCCGTGCTCGCGGATGTAGCTGTCCGGATCGTGCTCCGGCGGCAGGAACAGGAACTTCACCGTACGCACGTCGGTGGCATAGGGCAGGGCGCCGTCCAGCGCCTTGCGCGCCGCGCGCCGCCCGGCGGCGTCGCCGTCGAAGCTGAAGACCACGCTGTCGGTGAAGCGGAACAGCTTCTGCACGTGGTCGGGCGTGCAGGCGGTGCCCAGCGTCGCGACCGCGTTCGGGAACCCGAGCTGCGCCAGCGCCACCACGTCCATGTAGCCCTCGGTCACCAGCACGTAGCCGTGCTCGCGCAGCGCATTGCGCGCCTCCCACAGGCCATAGAGCTCGCGGCCCTTGCTGAAGACCGGCGTCTCGGGGGAGTTCAGGTACTTCGGGGTGCCGTCGCCCAGCACGCGCCCGCCGAAACCGATGCACTCGCCCTTGACGTTGCGGATCGGGAACATCACCCGGTCGCGGAAGCGGTCGTAGCGCTTGTCATCCTCCTCGTTGACGATCACCAGGCCGCTCTCGGCCAGCAGGGGATCGTCGTAGTTCGGGAACACGCTCGCGAGCGAGCGCCAGCCCTCCGGCGCATAGCCCAACCCGAATTGCTTCGCGATCTCGCCGGAAAGTCCGCGGCTCTTGAAGTACTCGATGGCGCGGGAGGACGATTTCAGGTGCTTGCGGTAGGCCGCGCCCGCCTTCTCCAGCACGTCGGTGATGGTGGCCTGCTTCTGCCGCTGCTCGGCGTCGCGGGCGCGGTCGGCGGGGGAGCGCTCGTCCTCCGGCACCTGCATGCCGTACTGGCCGGCAAGGTCCTTCACCGCTTCCACGAAATTCATGCCGGCGTAGTCCATCAGGAAGCCGATGGCGTTGCCGTTCTTGCCGCAGCCGAAGCAATGGTAGAACTGCTTGGACGGGCTGACCGTGAAGGAGGGCGTCTTCTCCCCGTGGAAGGGGCACAGGCCCATGAAGTTGGCCCCGCCCTTCTTCAGCTGCACATAGCGGCCGACGATCTCCACGACGTCGGCGCGCGCGAGCAGTTCCTGGATGAAGTTCTGGGGGATCGCCATGGGTAGTCCTCCCGGATTCTGCACCGGACGGAAAAGGGCTACGCTTTGCGGCCAGAACGACCAGGAGAACAGCGCATGGCCAGCATTTTCGACCAAGACCTCCCGCGCAACGAGGCGAACCATGCGCCGCTGTCGCCCCTGTCCTTCCTGGAGCGCGCTGCCGACGTCTACCCGCAACGCACGGCCGTCGTGCACGGCCCGTTGCGCCGCACCTGGGCCCAGACCTACGACCGCTGCCGGCAGCTCGCCAGCGCCCTGCAGCGCGCGGGGCTCGGGAAGGGCGACACCGTGGCCGTGATGCTGCCCAACACGCCGCCCATGGTGGAGGCGCACTTCGGCATCCCCATGGCGGGCGCCGTGCTCAACACGCTCAACACCCGGCTCGACCCGGAAGCCGTCGCCTTCATGCTGGACCACGGCGAGGCGAAGGCGGTGATCGTGGATCCGGAATTCGCACCGGTGATGCAGAAGGCACTCACCCTGCGCCAGGGCAAGGCCCCGCTGCTGGTGATCGACGCCGAGGACGTGCTGTTCACGGGACCGGCGGCGCGCATCGGCAGCACCACCTACGAGGCCTTCGTGGCCACGGGCGACCCGCAGTTCGCGTGGCAACTGCCCGCCGACGAATGGGACGCCATCGCGCTGAACTACACCAGCGGCACCACCGGCAACCCGAAGGGCGTGGTCTACCACCACCGCGGCGCGGCGCTCAACGCGGTCTCCAACATCCTCGAGTGGGACATGCAGAAGCACCCGGTCTACCTGTGGACGCTGCCCATGTTCCACTGCAACGGCTGGTGCTTCCCCTGGACGGTCGCCGCGCGCGCCGGCGTCAACGTCTGCCTGCGCAAGGTGGAGGCGAAGGCGATGGCCGACGCGATCCGCGAATACGGCGTCACCCACTACTGCGGCGCGCCCATCGTGCACGGGTTGCTCGTGAACGCGCCGGACGAACTGAAGCAGGGCCTGCCGCGAGGCGTGAAGGCCATGGTGGCCGGCGCGGCCCCGCCGGCATCGCTGATCGAAGGCATGGAGAAGCTGGGCTTCGACCTCACCCATGTCTACGGCCTCACCGAGGTGTACGGGCCGGCGACGGCCTGCGCGAAGCACGACGAGTGGGACCGGCTCGACATCGGCGAGCGCGCGCGCCTCAATGCCCGCCAGGGCGTGCGCTACCACCTGCAGCGCAGCGCGCGCGTGCTCGATCCGCAGACGATGCAGCCGGTGCCCTGGGACGGCGAGACCATGGGCGAGATCATGTTCCGCGGCAACATCACGATGAAGGGCTACCTGAAGAACGCCAGGGCCACCCAGGAGGCCTTCGCCGGCGGCTGGTACCACACGGGCGACCTGGCCGTGCAGTACCCCGACGGGTACATCAAGATCAAGGACCGCAGCAAGGACATCATCATCTCCGGCGGCGAGAACATCTCCTCCATCGAGGTGGAAGACGTGCTGTACCGCCACCCGGACGTGCTCGCCGCGGCGGTCGTCGCCAAGCCGGATGCGAAGTGGGGCGAGACGCCTTGCGCCTTCGTGGAGCTGAAGCAGGGCGCGAAACTCACCGCGGAGGAGGTCGTCGCCCACTGCAGGAAGCACCTGGCCGGCTTCAAGGTGCCGCGCGCGGTGGTGTTCGGCGAACTGCCCAAGACGTCCACCGGCAAGATCCAGAAGTTCGAGCTGCGCAAGCAGGCGGGCTCGGCGGACGCGATCGACGTCTGACGGGGCTTCGCGCCGCCAAGCTGGGGTGCGCTTCGCGCAACCCAGCCTACGAATCCATCGCGACGTTCCTCAAGTCTTCACCAGGCCCAGCCGCTCCATCGTGGCGCGTTCGGCGGCATAGGTCTCGCGCGCCCACTTCGTGTACGTCTCGGTGTTCATGTACACCACCGTCTGGTCGTACTTCTCGAACGTGGCCATCACCGCCGGGTCCTCCAGCGTCTTGCGGAAGGCGTCGTGCAGGGTCTTCACCACCGCCGGGTCCATGCCCTTGGGGCCGCACACGCCGAAGGGTGAATCCGAGACCGTCTTGTAGCCCAGCTCGTCGAGCGTGGGCACCGTGGGCCAGCGCTTCGTGCGCTTGCTGCCGTAGGTGGCCAGCAGGCGCAGCTTGCCGGACTCGACGTGCGGCGCCCAGCCGGTGGCGTCGCTGGCGGCCATGATGTGGCCGCCCAGGATCGCCTGCATGTTCTCGGCGTTGCCCTTGAAGGGGATGTGATTGAGCTGGATGCCGGCGCGCTGCGCGAACTCCTCCACCGCCAGGTGCGGGCTCGTGCCGGTGCCGGTGGAACCGTAGGTGAACTTGCCGGGATTGGCCTTGGCGTAGTCCACCAGGTCCTTGACCGACTTGATCGGCGAGTCGGCGGGGACCACCAGGCCGAAGGTGTAGCCGGTCAGGCACACGATCCAGGTGAAGTCCTTCAGCGTGTCGAACGAGGTCTTCTGCATGTGCGGGATGCGGAACACGCCGTGCGGCAGCTGGCTGAGCGTATAGCCGTCGGGCTTGGCGCCCACCAGTTCGGCCGCGCCCAGCATGCCGCCGGCCCCGCCCTTGTTCTCGATCACGATCTGCTGGCCCAGCGTCTTGCCCGCGCTTTCCCCCAGCGAACGCAGCACGGCATCGGTCGAGCCGCCGGCCGGCCAGGGGCAGATCAGGCGGATGGGACGGCTGGGGAACTTCTCCTGCGCCAGGGCCGGGAAAGCTGCGAGGGCGGGCGAGGCGAGGGCCGCCTGCACGATGCGCCGGCGGGAAATACGGGACTGGTTCATGGGTGTCTCCTTGGACACGAATCTAGGGCCGCGGAGGCGCGCCCGGATGAGGGGAAAGCCCGAGTACGTCGCCCCCGCGACACGGCGCCGGCGGCATACTCGGCCGATGCGCGTGTTCAGCCCCGCCGCGGCCTACGTCCTGGCCCATCCGGGCACCTTTGCCCGGCGTGTCTTCAAGGGCTTCCAGTCCAACCAGGGCCTGCTGCTGGCGGGCGCAGTGGCCTACTACGCGCTGTTGTCGGTGGTACCGCTGCTGATCCTGGTGGTGATCGGCCTGTCGCACTGGGTGGAACAGGCGGAACTGCTGGAGACGCTGCAGCGCTACCTCGAATGGATCCTGCCCGGGCAGTCCGCCGCGATCGTGACGGAGCTCTCCAATTTCGTGCGGCACCGCGACGTGATCGGCTGGCTGCTAGTCGCCACCATGCTGTTCTTCAGCTCGCTCGCGTTCACCGTGCTGGAGAAGGCGATGGCGGTGATCTTCCTGCACCGCTTCCAGATCCGGCGCCGGCACTTCCTGGTGTCCGCCATCCTGCCGTACCTGTACATCCTGTCGCTCGGCTTCGGCCTGCTGGTGGTGACGCTGGTCGCCGGCGGCATCCAGGCGATGGGGGAGAACAGCATCCAGTTCCTTGGCTGGCAGTGGTCGCTGGAAGGCGTCTCGGGCGTGCTGCTGTACCTGCTGGGGCTGGCCGGCGAGATCCTGCTGCTCACGTCGATCTACATGGTGATGCCGGTGGGGCGCCTGCTGTGGCGGCATGCGCTGGTGGGCGGCGTCACCGCGACGCTGCTGTGGGAGCTCACGCGCCGCATCCTGGTGTGGTACTTCGGCACCCTGTCGCAGGTGAGCGTGGTGTACGGTTCGCTCACCACCGCGATCGTGGTGCTGTTCAGCCTGGAGATCGCGGCGACGCTGCTGTTGTTCGGTGCGCAGGTGATTTCGGAGTACGAGCGGATCGACCGGACGTCCGATCTGTCATCCCGGCCTTGAGCCGGGATCCATGCGAGGCCTGGTTCGGCACCGTCGTGGATTGCGGAGCCTGCCCCGGACCTGATCCGGGGTCGAGCCCGCAATGACAGCGCATGGCCTCAATCCCCCATCACGATCCCTTCGCGCCGCGGGTCCGCGCCGCCCAGCAGCATCGGCTTGCCGTGCACGTTGCCGACGGTGATCGCCTGCAGGCCGCTGGTCATGTTCATCTCGCGCACCTCATGGCCGCGCGCCTGTAGCGCCTGCACCACCGGCGCAGGGAAGCGCTTCTCTTCCAGCAGCGTGGGGCCGTTGGTGGAGCCGAAGTTGGGCAGGTCGATGGCCTGCTGCGGCGTGAGGCCCCAATTCAGGACGCCGTACAGCGTCTTGGCCGTGTAGTGGATGATCAGCGCGCCGCCGGGGCTGCCCGCGCTCATCAGCAGCTTGCCCGTGGCCTTGTCGAACACCAGCGTGGGCGCCATCGAGGAGCGCGGGCGCTTGCCCGGCTGCACGCGGTTGGCGATGGGCCGGCCCTGTGCGTCGGCCGGTGCGAAGCTGAAATCGGTGAGCTCGTTGTTCAACAGGAAGCCGCGCACCATCTGCCGCGCGCCGAACTGGTCCTCGATGGTCGTCGTCATCGCCACCGCGTTGCCGTGCGCATCGACGATGCTGATGTGCGAGGTGCCGTACTCGGGCTGCTCGGGCGCGGGCGCGTAGCGGCTGGTGCGCTGGCCGGGATTGCCGGGCTGCGCGACCTTCATGCTCTGCGTGCCGATCAGGGCGGCGCGGCTGCGCAGGTAGGCCGGATCGAGCAGGCTCATCCAGTTGCCCGCGGGCGGCTGCAAGAAGTCCGGGTCGGCCAGGTACTGGCCGCGATCGGCGAAAGCCAGGCGCGCCGCCTCGGTGTAGAGGTGCAGCCAGTCGGCGGAAGGCACGCCTTCCACCACCGGCAGCGTGTGCGCATTGGTATGGGCGAGGATGCCGAGGATCTGGCCCACCGCAATGGCACCGGAACTCGGGGGCGGGAAGCCGCAGACGCGGTAGTCGCGCGCCTGGGCGCGGAAGTCGTGGCAGAGGGGCGCGCGCTTTTTCGGCTGGTAGGCCGCGAAGTCGCCCAACGCAAGCTTGCCCGGGTTGGCCGGATGCCCCTGCACCTTGGCGACGATCGCCTGCGGGATCTCGCCTTCGTAGAAGGCCCGGGTGCCTTCGTTCGCCACGCGCTTCAGCACGGCGGCGAGTTCCGGGTTGCGCAGCGTGTGGCCGACGGGCCAGGGCTGGCCATCGGGCCGGTAGAAGTAGGCGGCCGCCGTGGCGTCCTTCTTCAGGTGCGCTTCGTTGGCCAGCAGGGTGTTCAGCCGCGGGCTCACGCGGAAGCCGTTCTCGGCAAGCGTGATGGCGGGCTGGAACAGCGTGGACCACGGCAGCCTGCCATGCTGCCGGTGCGCCATCTCCAGCATTTTGAGCGTGCCCGGCGTGCCCACCGAGCGCCCACCGACGACCGCGTCGTAGAAGGCGAGGGGCTTGCCGTCGGCGCCCAGGAAGAGGCGTTCGTCGGCCGCCATCGGCGCGGTCTCGCGGCCGTCGAACGCTTCGACATTGGCGCCTTTCGCATGGAGCAGGAAGGCGCCGCCGCCGATGCCGCTGGACTGCGGCTCCACCAGGGTCAACACCATCTGCACGGCTATCGCCGCGTCGATGGCCGAACCGCCGGCCCTGAGCACCTGGTAGCCGGCGTCGGTGGCGAGCGGATTGGCCGCGGCCACCGCGAACTGCGTGGTGGCCCAGCCCGGCTTGGCCGTGAAGCCCGAGGCGCCTTCGGGCTGCTGCGGGACGGTGTACGTGAAGCGGCCGGTCGGCGCGCTGGCGCAGGCGGCCAGCAGGCTGGCGGCGGCCAGCGCGGCGAGGAAGGGGCGGCGCATGGTTCTTCTCCTGGTTCCCTGGCGGTCGTGCCGCAGGAACTATAGGGCCGCGCCGCCCCGCGCGGGGCGGCTTACTTCGGGGCCAGGCGGATCGCGCCGTCGAGGCGGATCACTTCGCCATTGAGCATGTCGTTCTCGAAGATGTGCCGGGCGAGCTTGGCGTAGTCCTCCGGCGTGCCCAGGCGCGAGGGGAACGGCACGCTGGCGGCCAGCGCGTCCTGCACTTCCTTGGGCATGCCGAACAGCATGGGCGTGCCGAAGATGCCGGGGGCGATCGTCATGTTGCGGATGCCGTTGCGGGCGAGGTCGCGCGCGATCGGCAGGGTCATGCCCACGACGCCGCCCTTGGAGGCGGCGTACGCGGCCTGGCCGATCTGGCCGTCGTAGGCCGCCACGGAGGCGGTGGAGATCATGCAGCCGCGCTCGCCGGTGGACTCCGGCTCGTTCTTCGCCATCGCTTCGGCGGCCAGGCGGATCATGTTGAAGGAGCCGACCAGGTTGACCGTGATGGTCTTGGCGAACACGCCGAAGTTGTGCGCGCCGTTCTTGCCCACGGTCTTCTCCGCCGGCGCGATGCCGGCGCAGTTGACCAGGCCCATCAGCTTGCCCAGCGAGACGGCCTTGGCCACCACGGCCTGGGCGTCGGCTTCCTGGCTCACGTCGCACTTGACGAACGCGCCGCCGATTTCCTTCGCGACCTGCTCGCCCTTCTCGGCCTGCATGTCGGCGACGACGACCTTGCCGCCGGCCGCGGCCAGCATGCGCGCCGTGCCTTCGCCGAGGCCGGAGGCGCCGCCGGTAACGATGAACACCTTGCCCTTGATTTCCATCTCTGCTCCTGGTGACGTTGACGTAAACGTCAATTATCAGGCAACGAAAAAGGCCCGCGATCGCGGGCCTTCCTGGTTTCCCGCCTGCGCGGGGATGACGACGCTACCGCGTCGTCACTTGAAGCCGACGCGGTCCAGCATCTGCTGGATCTTCACGGTGTTGGCGCCCACGGCCGCGAGCGGGATCGTCTCGGCCTTGAAGTCGCCGCCGCCGCTCATGGCCTGCAGCGCGGGGTTGCTCACCTTCACGCCCTTGGCGGTGGGCCACTCGTTGTTGCCGTTGGCGAAGTGGTTCTGCGCCTCGGGGCTGGCGAGGTACTCGAGGAACTTCACGGCGGCGCCGGTGTTCTTGGCGTTCTTCGCCACCGCGCCGCCGGCGACGTTGAGGTGCGTGCCCCAACTGCCCTGGTTGGGGAACACGATGCCCACGCGCTCCATCAGCGCCTTGTCCTCGGGGTTGGTCGAGCGCAGCAGGCGGGCCACGTAGTAGCTGTTGCTCACCGCAACCTGGCATTCGCCGGCGCCGACGGCCTTGACCTGGTCGGTATCGCCGCCCTTGGGCGCGCGGGCCATGTTGTCGACGATGCCCTTGAGCCACTGCTCGGTCTTCTGCTCGCCGACGTGCTGCATCACGGCGCCGAACAGCGAGAGGTTGTACGGGTGCGAGCCGGAACGCAGGCAGACCTTGCCCTTGTTCTTCGGGTCGGCCAGTTCCTCGTAGGTGTCCACGTCCTCGCGCTTGACCTTGACCTTGTCGTACACGACCACGCGCGCGCGGGTGGAGAACCCGAACCAGGTGGTGCCTTCGGCCGTGGTGGAGCGGTACTGCGCCGGAATCGCGTCCTCCAGCAGCTTCGACTTCACGGGCTTGAACAGGCCGTCCTGCTCGCCGCGGTACAGGCGCGCGGCATCGACGAGCAGGATCACGTCGGCGGGCGACGCGGCGCCCTCGGCCTTCAGGCGGGCCAGAATACCGGCATCGTCCGCGTCCACGCGATTGATCTTGATGCCGGTGGCCTTGGTGAAGTTGGCGTACAGCGCCTCGTCGGTCGAGTAGTGGCGGGCCGAGTAGAGGTTCAGCACCTGCTCCTGCGCGGTCGCGGAGAGGGCCGTGGCGGCGAGCAGCGTCGCGGTGGCGAAGGCCTTGGTGATCATTCCGGTGGTTCCTTGGATGGCGGTACGGGGTTCTTGACAGCCTGCATGATAAAACAAACGCGAATCATTCTTAATCAATTTGGCGCCGGAATGCGCCGTGGCTTGATCTGCGTCACGGCCGGCCTGCTGGCCGCCTGCGCCTCGCCCCTGCCCAAGCCGCCGGACGTCCCGGTGGTTCCGGCGCCCGTCGCCGCGCCCAAGCCGCCGCCGCGCGTCGGGCTGGCGCTGGGCGGCGGGGCGGCGCGCGGGTTCGCCCACGTGGGCGTGATCCAGGTGCTGGAGGAGGCGGGCATCAAGCCTTCGGTCGTGGTCGGCACGTCCGCCGGGAGCCTGGTCGCGGCCCTCTATGCCAGCGGCCGCAACGGCCAGCAGCTGCAGTCGGTGGCCGTCAGCATGGACGAGGCCGCCTTCGCCGACTGGACGCTGCCGCTCTTCAGCCGTGGGGTGCTGCGCGGCGAGGCGCTCGCGCGCTACGTCAACACGCAGGTCGGCAACCGCCTGATCGAGAACATGGCGCTGCCGCTGGGCATCGTCGCCACCGACCTGCAGTCGGGGCAGGGCATCCTGTTCCGCCGCGGTGACACCGGCACGGCCGTGCGCGCCTCCAGCGCCGTGCCGGCCGTGTTCCTGCCGGTGCGCATCAACAACCGCGAGTACGTCGACGGCGGGCTGGTTTCGCCCGTGCCGGTGCGCTACACGCGCGAGATGGGCGCGGACTTCGTGATCGCGGTGGACATCTCCAGCGCGCCGGAAGGCAATCCCTCGGGCGACCCGCTGCAGATCCTGCTGCAGACCTTCGCGATCATGGGCCGCAGCATCAACAGCTGGGAACTGCGCGACGCCGACCTGGTCGTGCGCCCCGCGCTCACCGGCATGGGCAGCGGGGATTTCGCCGGCAAGCGCCGGGCGATCGATGCAGGGCGGGCGGCGATGCAGGCCGCGCTGCCGCAACTCAAGGCGGCCATGGAGAAGGCGCAATGAAAAAAGCCTCCAGTCTTGCGACTGGAGGCTTAAGGGATCCCTGTACCCGTAGGTATCGAAAGGACCCGAGGAGACAACCTGAAAGAAACTCTCGTTTCGTCCCGGAGGTATCGGATGGATGCCAGCTTAAGTGCGGAGTTCCTGCGCCGGTGAATCGGCGTCAGGAACCCGCAATGCAAGGACTCAGGCCGCGGCGCGCTTGGCGCGGGGAGCGGTCTTGCTGGCGTTCACGGCCGTGTTGGCGACGGCGTTGAAGTTCGCTTCGGCCACGTCGGCGGCCTGCTTGACGGCCTTCTGCACGGACTCCAGGGCGTTGTTGCCGGCGGCAACGGCGCTCTTGAACACGGCCACGGCGGTTTCGGAACCGGCGGGAGCGTTGCGGGCGGCGTTGTCCACCACGGCCAGGAACTTCTTCTGGGCGTCGGCGACTTGGCCTTCGAAGTTCTTGCCGAACTCGGCACCGGTCACGGACGTGATGTCGTACACGTGGCGGCCGTAGGCGGCGGTCTTCTCGGCCAGGGGCTGGAACAGGGCGGCCTGCAGGGCCAGCAGTTCCTGCGCGTCCTTGACGGCGAGGAGGGACTGGGTGGTTTCGGCGGCTTCGGCCAGCGCGGCCTTGGTGGCCGTGACGTTCAGCTCGATGAGCTTCTCGACGCCCTCGAAGGCCTTGGTGGTCAGGCCGAACAGGGTTTCGATGTTGGATTTCTGGACGGCCAGCAGTTGTTCAGGGGTCAGCATGTCGATATCTCCGGTGTGGGGTGGGGCTGCTTTCGCTGCCCTGAACCGATGTTGCAGTGCAGCATGAAGGAAGTATAAGGGCGCCTCCGTCCAATGCAAGCGGTTTTTGCTGCGTTGCAGCAATTAGACGCGGCGCCCTAGGAGCCTGCGCGGCAGAGAAACGGGTCTGCGTTGGGCCTGCAAGGGGGTGGAGGCTAGGCGCGGAAACGGGTCAAGCCTGGCCCCGGCTTGACCCGTTTTCGCAACGACGCATACGCCCCCTTGCAGGCCCTACCCTTCGGGCCGGTGCCTGCAATCGCGCCAGGCGTCGTTGCAGCCTCCTTGTGGAGATGAACTACACGGCGTCGGCTACGCCTAGCCTGACACGATTCCAGGCACCGGCGCAGACCCGTTTCTCTGCCGCGCAGGCTCCTAGCCCCGGGCGGGCCGGACAATGCCGTCATGCAGGTGTTCTACGCCGACCAGTTCGTGCTGCCGCTGCCGCCCGGCCACCGCTTCCCCATGGAGAAATACCGGCTGCTGCGCGACCGGATCGCCGCCGAAATCCCGTCGATCCGCCTGTTGCGGGCCGAGCCGGCCACGGATGGGCAGCTCGCCCTGGTCCACGCGCCGGGCTACATCCAGGGGATCAGCGACGGCAGCGTGGACGCCAAGCTGATGCGCGAGATCGGCTTTCCCTGGAGCACGGCGATGGCGGAACGGGCCCGCCGCTCGGTCGGCGCGACCATCGCCGCCTGCCGGGCGGCCCAGCAGGAAGGCGTGGCGGCCAACATCGCCGGCGGCACGCACCACGCCTATCCCGACAGGGGCGGTGGCTTCTGCGTGTTCAATGATGCCGCCGTCGCGGCGCGCCTGCTGCAGGCGGAGCACGGCCGCCAGCGCCGCCCGCCGCTGAAGGTGGCGATCGTCGACCTCGACGTGCACCAGGGCAACGGCACCGCGCGCATCTTCCGCGACGATCCCACCGTCTTCACGCTGTCGCTGCACGGGCAGAAGAACTTCCCTTTCCGCAAGGAGGCGAGCGACCTCGACATCGACCTTCCGGACGGCACGGGGGACGACGCCTACCTCCAGGCGCTGGAAGGCGCGCTGGAGGAACTCTCGCACCGCTTCGATCCCGGCTTCGTGATCTACCTCGCCGGCGCCGACCCGCACGAGGGCGACCGCCTCGGGCGGCTGAAGCTCACCTGGGACGGCCTGGAGGCGCGCGACCGGCGCGTCTTCGACTGGGCCTGGCAGCGCGGGCTGCCGCTGGCCTTCGCCATGGCCGGCGGCTACGGCCGGCGCATCGAGGACACGGTGCAGGTGCAGGTGAACACCTTCGCCGCGGCCGCTGGCTATGCGCGCCGCTGGCACAATCGCCCGCGATGAGCGAACCCACACCGCCCAAGCCGCAGCCGGAGGGGCGCGGCGGCTACAAGGCCTTCCGCACCATCACCACCCGCTGGATGGACAACGATGCCTACGGGCACGTCAACAACGTCGTCTACTACAGCTGGTTCGACACCGTGGTGAATGCGCACCTCATCGAGCAGGGCGTGCTGGACATCGAGCACGGCCAGACCATAGGCCTGGTGATCGAGACGCAGTGCAACTACTTCGCCCCCCTGGCGTTCCCGCAGGTGGTCGAAGCCGGGCTGCGCGTGGCGAAGGTCGGCAAGTCCAGCGTGCGCTACGAGGTGGGGCTCTTCGTGCAGGGCGAACCGCTGACGGCCGCCAAGGGCCATTTCGTCCACGTGTACGTGGACCGCGTGACGCGCCGCCCCACCGAGCTGCCGGCGCCCCTGAAGAAAGTGCTGGAGGCACTCCAATGACCGTTTCCCAGGTGGCCACCGTGGTGGCCGATGGCGGCAGCGTGGATGACGCGATCACCAGCCGCTTCTCCTGCCGCGCCTTCCACCGCGAGCGCGAGGTGCCGCGCGCGGTGATCGAGGAGATCCTGGCGGTCGCGAGCCGGGCGCCCTCGGGCACCAACACGCAGCCCTGGCGCGTGTACGTGCTGCAGGGCGCCCAACGCGATGCGCTGGTCGGAAAGGTCTGCGCGGCCCACGATGCGGTCTACGCCGATCCCTCGCTGGCAGCGGAATACCAGGAGGAGTACGAGTACTACCCGACGAAGTGGGTGTCGCCGTACATCGACCGGCGCCGCGAGAACGGGTGGGGCCTCTACGGCCTGCTGGGCATCGCGAAGGGCGAGAAGGACAAGATGCATGCGCAGCACCAGCGCAACTTCCGGTTCTTCGACGCGCCGGTGGGGCTCATGTTCACCATCGACCGCGTGCTGGGCCGCGGTTCGCTGATGGACTACGGCATGTTCCTGCAGAACATCATGGTGGCCGCGCGTGCCCGCGGCCTGCACACCTGCCCGCAGGCGGCATGGAACGGCTATGCGCGCATCATCCTGCCGCACATCGGCGCGGGGACCGAGGAGATGCTGGTATGCGGCATGTCGCTGGGCTACGCCGACGTGGATGCGAAGGTGAACGGCTTCCACACGCCGCGCGAGCCGGCCAGCAGCTTCACGCACTGGGTGGAGTGACGTGGTGGGCAGCGCAGCTGCCCACCCTACGGGCTACGGGCGATGACTTGTCATTGCGGGCTTGACCCCGGATCAGGTCCGGGGCAGGCTCCGCAATCCACACCCAGTCACATCTTCCCGAACCGCTGCTTCGCATCCTGCAGGCAGTTCGCCCGGCCTTCCGGCGGCAGCGCCCCGCACCGCTCCCGGGCCGCGTTGTATTGCGTCTCCGCAGCGCGCTCGGCCTCCGCGGTGCGCACGCGCACGATGCCTTCCGAACGCAGCGACTGCGCGGCGACTTCGCCCTGCAGCTTCGCTTCCGCCCGCGCGTCCTCGAACACCCGCTTCGCGTCGCTGCGGCACACCGAACGTGCCGCGCCGTCCAGCGGCTTGCACTTCACGAGCGCGATGGAGTAGGCGGCTTCCGCCTTGGCCAGGCGCAGTTTGTGGTCGTTCTCCGGCGTGGGTTCGGCCTGCATCTGCAGTTCGGCCGACTGGATGTCGCGCTCGCTGCGCGCCTGTTCGTTGCACAGCTCGCGGGCAGGGCCCTGCACGCGGCGGCAGCGCGCCTGTGCGGTGTCGTACTGCTCCTCGATGCGGACCTGGTGGGCCTGGATCTCCTGCTTCGACAGCAGGGGCGCGGCCTGGGCGCCGGCGGCGAAGAGCGCAGCGAGGGCGGCGAGGGCGGACATCCGGATCTGGTGCATGGCGGCGTCCTCAGCGCGACTTCGTCTTGTCGTCCAGCCGGTGCTCGGGGCTCCTGCGCTCCCAGTCGCCCACCTGCCGGTCGGCCTCATCGCGGGCGAGGCCGTGCCGCTGCTGGATGCGCCCGAGCAGCTGGTCGCGCCGGCCCGCGATGACGTCCAGGTCATCTTCGGTCAGCTTGCCCCACTGTTCCTTCACCTTGCCCTTGAGCTGTTTCCAGCGGCCCTCGATGCGATCCTGGTTCATCGTCTTCTCCCGGCGGCGCCTTCCGGGGGCGCTCCTGCGGCGGGATGGTCGCGCGGACCGGTGGCTCAACCGGTAGGAAGCGCTCCGCAGGCCAGGTAGGCTGCCGCCTACCCCCGCGCCCGATTGGTATGCTCGGCGGCCTGCAAGAAGAAACCGCGCCGGCGCGCCGGCCAGAGGAGACCCCGATGAAGAAACCCGGGCCGGCGCTGCTGGCCGGCTTGATGATGCTGTTGCCGCAAGTGGCGGGCGCGGCGGAATTCGATGGTTCCCGGCTGTCTCCCGCCTGGGGCATCCCCTTCGCCGGCATCCTGCTGTCGATCGCGCTGATGCCGTTGCTGCTGCCGTGGGTGTGGCACCACCACTACGGCAAGATCACCGCCGCCTGGTCGCTGGCCTTCCTGCTCCCCTTCGCGGCGCTGTTCGGCGTTTCGACCGCGGGCGTCGCCTTCGTGCATGCGCTCGTGGCCGAGTACATCCCTTTCGTGCTGCTGCTCACGGCGCTTTTCGCCGTCTCCGGCGGCATCTACATCCGCGGCAACCTGCACGGCAGCCCGGGCCTCAACACGGCCATCCTGGCCATAGGCGCGGTGCTCGCCAGCTTCATGGGCACCACCGGCGCCTCGATGCTGCTGATCCGGCCGCTGATCCGCGCCAACGACAACCGGCAGCACCGCGCGCACGTGGTCGTTTTCTTCATCTTCATCGTGTCCAATGCGGGCGGCTCGCTCACGCCGCTGGGGGATCCGCCGCTGTTCCTGGGCTTCCTGAAGGGCGTGGAGTTCTTCTGGACGGTGCGCCACATCTTCCCGGAAACACTGTTCCTGGTCGGCACGCTGCTGGTGCTGTTCTATGCGCTGGACTGGTGGTACTACCACCGGCGCGAAGAGGTGCGGCCGCAGGACCCGACGCCGGACACGCGGGCCATCGGCTTCGACGGCGCCCGTAATTTCTGGCTCCTCGGGGCCATCGTGGGCCTCGTGCTCCTGAGCGGCTTCTGGAAGTCGCCGGTGAGCTTCGACGTCGCCGGCACCCCGGTGGGGCTGCCCGGCCTGGTGCGAGACGTCGGCCTGGTCCTCATCACCATCCTCTCGCTGCGCATCACGCCGGCGCAGGTGCACGAGGACAACCAGTTCTCCTGGGCGCCGATGCAGGAGGTGGCCAAGCTCTTCGCCGGCATCTTCCTGACCATCATCCCGGTGATCGCCATGCTGCGCGCCGGGTTGGACGGACCGTTCGCCCCGATCGTGGCGGCCGTGACGCGCGCGGACGGCACGCCGGATCCCGCGATGTACTTCTGGGCCACGGGGGCGCTCAGCTCCTTCCTGGACAACGCGCCGACCTACCTGGTGTTCTTCAACACCGCCGGCGGCGACCCGCAGGTGCTGATGAACCAGCTTGCCCCCGTGCTCGCGGCGATCTCCGCCGGCGCCGTGTTCATGGGCGCCAACACCTACATCGGCAACGCGCCCAACCTGATGGTGAAGTCCATCGCCGAGGACCGCGGTGTCAAAATGCCCAGCTTCTTCGGCTACATGGCCTGGTCGGTGGTCATCCTCGTGCCGCTGTTCCTCCTCATGACCTACATCTGGTTCCTATGACCCAACCCCGCATCCTCGTCGCCCGGGCCGTCTTCCCGGAGACCCTCGCCCGCCTCGCCCGGCATTTCGAAGTGGAAAGCAACCAGGACGACCAGGTCTTCAGCAAGCAGGAGCTGGTCGCCCGCCTGAAGGACAAGGCCGGCGCCTTCACCACCGGCAGCGAGCGCATCGACGCCGATGTGCTGGCCGCCTGCCCCGGCCTGAAGATCGTGGCCAACATGGCGGTGGGCTACAACAACTTCGACGTGCCGGCGATGACGGCGCGCAAGGTGCTGGCCACCAACACGCCCGACGTGCTGACGGAGACCACCGCGGACTTCGGCTTCGCGCTGATGATGGCGACGGCCCGACGGATCGCCGAGAGCGAGCATTACCTGCGTGCCGGCAAGTGGACCAAGTGGAGCTACGACATGTTCGCTGGCGCCGAGGTGCACGGCAGCACGCTGGGCATCCTGGGCATGGGCCGCATCGGGCAGGGCATCGCGAGGCGCGGCGCCCACGGCTTCGGCATGAACGTCATCTACCACAACCGCTCGCGCCTCTCGCCCGACCTGGAGGCCGCGTGCAAGGCGCGCTACGTTTCCAAGGAGGAGCTGCTGAAGACGGCCGACCACCTGGTGCTGGTGCTGCCGTACTCGGCGGAATCGCACCACGCGATAGCCGCGAAGGAGCTGGCGCAGATGAAGCCCACCGCGACGCTGGTGAACATCGCGCGCGGCGGCATCGTGGACGACGCGGCGCTGGCGCAGGCCTTGCGCGACCGGCGTATCGCGGCGGCCGGCATCGACGTGTTCGAGGGGGAGCCGAAGGTGCACCCGGACCTGCTGACGGTGCCGAACGTGGTGCTCACGCCGCACATCGCGAGCGCCACGGTGCAGACCCGCATGGCGATGGCGGACCTCGCGGCGGACAACCTGATCGGTTTCCTGGTGAACGGCAAGCCGCTCACGCCGCTGAACCCCGAGGTTCTGTCGTAGTGGAAATCTGGATCGTGATGGCGCTGGCGCTCGCCAGCGTCGTGCTGCTGGTGGCGCTGCTGCTGCGCAAGCCGCCGGTGGTGGACACCGGCCGCGCCGAACTGATGGCGGCCAACGAGCGTGTAGAGCGCGAACTGCGGCGCGAGATCAGCGAATCCTCGCGCGGCATGCGGGGCGAACTGATGCAGACGCTCGCGAGCTTCCAGCAGACGCTGCTGCAGCAGGGGCAGGAGGCCACGCGGACGCAGAATGCGCAGGCCGAAGCGTCCGTGCACCAGCTCACGCAGACGCTGGCGGCGTTCCAGCAGACCCTGATGCAGCAGGGCCAGGAAGCCACGCGCACGCAGAACGCGCAGATCGACGCGTTCGCCCAGCAGCTCGCCTCGACGCAGAAGACGATCGCCGATTCGCTGCGCGACCTGAGCGAAGCCAACGCGCGCCGCATCTCGGAGGTGCGCGCCACGCTGGAGACGCAGCTGGCCGCCATGCAGCAGACCAACGCGGCCAAGCTCGACGAGATGCGGCAGACGGTGGACGAGAAGCTGCAGCACACGCTGGAAGCGCGCCTGGGCGAGAGCTTCAAGCAGGTGGCCGAGCGCCTGGAGCAGGTGCACCAGGGCCTGGGCCACATGCAGACGCTGGCGCAGGGCGTGGGCGACCTGCAGCGCGTGCTGACCAACGTGAAGACCCGCGGCATGTTTGGCGAGGTGCAGCTGGAGAACCTGCTGGAGCAGGTGTTGACGCCCGAGCAGTACGGCAAGCAGGTGGAGACCAAGCCGCGCAGCAACCAGCGGGTGGACTTCGCCATCAAGTTTCCCGGGCGCAGCAGCGATGGCGAGCCGGTGTGGCTGCCGATCGACGCCAAGTTCCCGCGCGAGGACTACGAGCGCCTGCTCGATGCGCACGACCGCGCCGACGCGGCTGGCGTCGACAGCGCCGGCCGGGCGCTGGAGGTGCGCATCCGCGAGGAAGCCAAGTCGATCTGCGAGTACTACCTGTGCCCGCCGTACACCACGGACTTCGCCATCCTGTTCCTGCCGATCGAAAGCCTCTATGCCGAGGTGCTGCGGCGCCCCGGTTTGATGGACAAGATCCAGCGCGACTACCGCGTCACGCTCGCCGGGCCGACCACGCTGCTCGCGATGCTCAACAGCCTGCACATGGGCTTCCGCACGCTGGCGCTGGAGCAGCAGGCCTCCGAAGTCTGGAAGGTGCTGGGTGCGGTCAAGACGGAGTTCGAGAAGTACGGCAAGTGGGTGGAAGCGGTCAAGGACCAGGTCCACAAGGCCGCGGACACGCTGGACAAGGCGGACACCCGCGCGAAGATGATGCAGCGCGCCCTCAAGAAGGTCGAAGCGCTGCCCGAAGGGCAGGCGCAGGTGCTGCTGCCGCTGGCCGACGCAGGTGACGACGGCGACACCTGAACCGGGCGGGCTCACGCGCGAACTCGCGCGGCTGATCACCGGCCACGTCTTCCTGCATGCCTGCATGGCGGGCATGCGCATGGCGTCGCCGCTGATGGCCCTGCGCGCGGGCTACAGCGAGGCCGCCGTCGGCGTGCTGCTGGCGCTGTTCGCGCTGACGCAGGTTTTCCTGGCCCTGCCGGCCGGCCGCTTCGCGGACCGCCACGGGCTCAAGCGACCGGTTGCCTGGAGCGTGGGCGCGGCCGCCCTCGGTGCGGCCCTCGCGGTCGCCTGGCCGGTGTTCCCGGTGCTGTGCCTGTCGGCCCTGCTCACGGGCGGCGCCACCGGCGCGGCCGTGATCGCGCTGCAGCGGCATGTGGGGCGCGCCGCGCACGGATCCACGCAGCTCAAGCAGGTGTTCTCCTGGCTCGCGATCGGGCCCGCGTTCTCGAACTTCCTGGGTCCGTTCGTGGCGGGGCTGGTGATCGACCACGCCGGCTTTCGCTGGGCCTTCTTCGTGATGGCGGTGCTCCCGCTGCTGGCCTGGGCGTTCATCCGCGGCGTCCACGAGGCACCGCTGCCGGAGCGCCCTGCCGGTGCCGCTCGGCAGCGCGCCTGGGACCTGCTGGCGGATCCGCTGTTCCGCCGGCTGCTGCTGGTCAACTGGTTCCTGTCCTCGGCCTGGGACGTGCACACCTTCGTGGTGCCGGTGCTGGGCCACGAGCGCGGGCTCTCGGCATCCGTGATCGGCACCATCCTCGGTGCATTCGCCATGGCGGCGGCCGTGGTGCGCGTGCTGCTGCCGGTGCTGGCCGCGCGCATCCACGAATGGGCGTTGGTGGCCGGCGCGATGCTCGCCTGCGCGCTGATCTACGCCGTCTATCCCTTCATGGACACGGCCGTGACCATGGGCATCTGCTCGGTGCTGCTCGGGTTCGCGCTGGGTTGCGTGCAGCCGATGATCATGAGCATGCTGCACCAGATGACCCCGCCGCACCGCCATGGCGAGGCGGTGGGCATGCGGCTGATGGTGATCAACGCGTCCAGCGTGGCGATGCCGATGCTGTTCGGCGCGGCCGGCACGGTGGTGGGCATCGCCGCCGTGTTCTGGGCGACGGCGGCGATGGTGGGCGCGGGCTCGCGCTTCGCCTTCCTGCTCAGAGCCGATAGAACGTCTTGATCAGGCTCCAGGCGGTCTCGGGATCGTCGGCGAACTGGAACAGGTCGAGGTCGGCCGGCGAGATGACGCCTTCTTCCACCAGCAGGTCGAAGTTGATGAGCCGCTTCCAGTAGTCGGAGCCGAACAGCACGATGGGCACCTGGCGCGCCTTGCGCGTCTGCACCAGCGTGATCACCTCGAACAGCTCGTCGAGCGTGCCGAAGCCGCCGGGGAACGCGACCAGCGCCTTCGCACGCATCATGAAGTGCATCTTGCGCAGCGCGAAGTAGTGGAACTTGAAGGAAAGCGCCGGCGTCACGTATTCGTTGGCGGCTTCCTCCATGGGCAGCGCGATCGACAGGCCGACGCTGATGCCGCCGGCCTCGTGCGAGCCGCGGTTGGCCCCTTCCATGATGCCGGGGCCGCCGCCGGTGCAGACGAACAGCATGTCGCGCGGCTCCTTGCCGGCGCTGTAGTCCGCCACCAGGCGGCCGAAGGCGCGGGCCTTCTCGTAGTAGTGCGCGTTGCGCGCCAGCGCCTGGGCGCGCTTGAGCACCGCCTCGTCGCCGGACGCCTCGGCGGCCTTCACCAGCGCCGCGGACTGCTCGGTGTCGCGGAAGCGCGCGCTGCCGAAGACGACGATCGTGTTCTCGATGCCGTGGGCCTGCTGTTCCAGGTCGGGTTTGAGCAGCTCCAGCTGGAAGCGGATGCCGCGCGTTTCGCGGCGCAGCAGGAATTCGGGATCGACGAAGGCCAGCCGGTTGGCGTCGGGGTCCAGGGGCAGGCCGGAGTCGGCATGTGCCTTGAGGGTGGCCCAGGCGTCGGCCAGCCGCCGGTCGTGGATGTTGCGGGTCGAAGACATAAGGGGCCATTGTGGCCGGAATCCGGCACCCCCCGGGCTCGGCACGGGCGCCGAATGCCGCTATCCTTGCCGCACACAACCCGAGGGGAAGAGGTTGGAGAACCCGGTCTATCACGTGGTGCTGGAGGGGCGCACGCTCGGTCCCTACGACCGCCGCACCATCGTCGGCATGCGCATCAAGAAGACGCTGACCAGCGACAACACGCTGGTCGACGCGGCCGGCGCTCGCCTGACCGTCGGCGAGCTGGTGCATGGCCAGCGGCCGAACCCCCCGTTCCAGCCGAGCCGGGGCGAGGGCACCGGCAGCTATTCCGTGATCCAGGGCACCCATGCGGCCAGCCTCCTGGAAGTGGAAGGGAAGGGCTACGAGATCCCGCCTTTCAAGGGCGAGGTGGAGGTGCGGGTGCAGACCAGGTTCCTGCGCCTGGCCGGCCGCTTCCGCGACGGCCTCGCCTGGAAGGAAGATCGCGTCAAGTTCCCGCTGGAGGACATCGCCCATGCCCGCCTGCGCGGCAGCGTGGTCGACCTGTGGGTGCGTACGGCCGCCGCGCAGCAGGGGATGCAGCGCCTGACGCTCGAAATGTTCACGCCGGAGGCTGCGGGCGAGCTCACCGAGAAGCTGACCCACTCGGCCCCCTGGCCGGGCAGCGAGCCGCTGGCCGGGCGCGTGCAGGGCGGCAATGGCCTGCACCCGATGCTTTGGGCCGTGGTGGTCGGCAGCGGAGTGCTCGTGAGCACCATCCTCGTGTGGGTGCTGACCCGCCGCTGACGGCAGCGATTCAGAGCGCCAGCGCCAGGCCGATCGGGACGAACAGCACCGACACCGCGTTCCCCAGCAGGATCATCGCGGCCACGCGCTCCGGCTCCTGGCCGTATTTCTCCGCCAGCAGGTACTGCATCACGGCCGGCGGCAGGGCACTGAACAGGATCAGCTGCGCCCGGGCCGCGCCTTCCAGCCCCAGCGCCCACGCGAGCGGCAGCGCCACGGCCAGCCCGATCATCGGCCGCGCGAAGGCGCCCAGCAGGCCGCGCGGCACGTCGCGCCGCCGCAGCTGCGTCAGCCGCACGCCGAGCGCGAACAGCATCAGCGGCACCATCGCGTCCCCCAGCAGCTTCAGGCCGGTGAAGAGCATGTCGGGCGGCCGCACGCCGCTGAGCGCGCTGGCGAAGCCCAGCGCACTGGCGATCATGAGGGGGCTGAGCAGCAGCTCGCGCGTGGCGGCATGGGCGCTGGTGATGCGCGCGCCGAGCGAGAAATGGATCACGTTGCTGATGGAGAACAGCGCCACCGCGGCGCCGAACCCCTGCGGTCCGAAGGCCAGCAGCGCCAGCGGCAGGCCCATGTTGCCGCAGTTGGTGAACATCACCACCGGCACCAGCGAACGCCCCTGCGTGCGCGTGAGGCGCGCCAGGCCCCAGGCCCCCAGGCCCGTCAGCAGGATCAGCAGCACGCCGCCCGCCAGCAGCGGCGCGTGCTCGCGCAGGTCGAACTCCTTGCCCGCCAGCGCCGTGTAGACGATCACCGGCGAGAGCACGTCCAGCATGATGCGGTTGAAGCCGGTCATGTCGGGCCGCGCACGCCGGGCGTAGCCGTAGCCGATCGCCACGATCAGGAACACCGGCACGATCACCTGCGCGATGCGCGCGAGGAGCTCCATCAGTCGGCCTTCCGGGCCAGCCAGGCGAGCAGGCGGTCGCGCGCCGGCGCCAGGCTCTTGTAGGCGAGCACGGCGTCCGTCATGGAGGCGAGCGCATCGTGCAGGCGGCGTGCGTCTTCGCGGCTGCGCACGGCGTCGGCCAGCGGCTGCAGCATCACGCGGATCGTGAAGACGGCCTGGCCCGGCACGCCCTGCACGGGGAAGAAGGTCTGCCGCTCGGCCCGCAGGGTGCAGGCTTCGGCAAAGGCTCGTGGATCCTGCGTGGCCGGCCAAGGCGTGCGTGGCTGGCGCAGCGGATGCTGGTCGTAGCGGGCGGACGGGGTGATCGTCCAGACGGAGCGCTCGAAGCGCTCGCCGCCCGTCACCAGCTGCACGAGTTGGCGGCCGGCGGCCAGCAGGGCCTGGTTGTCCGCGACCGGCGCATGCACGGCCGCGAAGGGCAGGCCGAGCTTGTCTTCCGGCGCCCAGTGCGAGGGCACGCAGACGCACAGCCAGGGCAGGGTGGAGGTGGCGCCCTCCAGCACGGCGAAATCTTCCTCGAAAGCGAGTTCAACCGGCTCGGCGGCAGCGATGCCCTCGGCCCGCGCCTGCGCGAGGATGGATGCGATCGCCGGGCCCGCATCGAAGCCGGGCACGGCGAGGCGGCTGGCGCCGCTTTCCAGCACCCGCTTCTTCTCGTGCCAGAGCGCGCTGCCGGCGGCGAGCGGCGTCAGGTGCCGGGCACCGGCCGGCAGCCGCTGCAGCCCGGGCTGCATGCGGAAGGGGGCGGCGATGCGGGAAAGGTCGAAGCCGGACATCGGAAGAACCAAAGAAAAAGGCTCCTTGCGGAGCCTTGGCGGGAGGGCCTGGCCTCAGACGCGGCGGCGGTATTCGCCGGTGCGCGTGTCGATCTCGACCTTGTCGCCCTGCGCCACGAAGATCGGCACGCCGATCTCGAAGCCGGTGGCGATCTTGGCGGGCTTGAGCACCTTGCCCGAGGTGTCGCCCTTGACGGCCGGCTCGGTCCAGGTGATCTCGCGCTCGACGCTGGTGGGCAGTTCGACCGAAATGGCCTTGCCTTCGTAGAACACCACCTCGGCGGGCAGGCCGTCCTCGAGGTAGTTCAGGGCGTCGCCCATGTTTTCGGCTTCCACCTCGTACTGGTTGTACTCGGCGTCCATCCAGACGTACATCGGGTCGGCGAAGTAGGAGTAGGTGCAGTCCTTCTTGTCGAGGATGACCTGGTCCATCTTGTCGTCGGCCTTGAAGACGACTTCGGTGCCCTGGTTGTTCAGCAGGGACTTGAGCTTCATGCGCACGGTGGCTGCGTTGCGGCCGCCGCGGGAGTATTCGGTCTTCAGCACGACCCACGGCTGGGTGGTGTGCATGATCACGTTGCCGGCGCGGATTTCTTGGGCGATTTTCATGACGGAGTCTCGGTGGAAGCCGCTGCGCGCGCGGGTGACCTGCGGGTGGCGGCGAAGGGGCGCCGGGCATCGAGGTGCCCTGAAGCGCAAAGCTCTATATTCTAGCGCGCTCGACAGCGAACCGCTGCAGCCCTTCCGCGAGCTCGGGCAAGGCATTGATGCGGGTCAAGGCCTCCGTGGCCGCGCCGCGCCATGCGTCCGGCCGCAGTTCGGGCAGGGGGCCCGGCGCGAGCCCGTTCCAGGCGAGGAAGAAATCACGCAGGTCGCCCGGCGGCTGCAGCCAGCCGAGGAAGGCCTGCAGCTTGGGCGCATGCGCGCCATCGTCCTGCGGGTAGATGTGCCAGACGCAGGGCACGCCCGCGAGCAGGCCCCGCACCGCCGAATCCTCCCCGCGCACGAAGTTGAAGTCGCACGCCCAGAGCAACTCGTCGTATTCGCGCTGGCTCATCAGGGGAAGGAACTGCAGGTGCAGCGAGCCGCGGCTGCCGGCGCGCAGCGCCTGCACGGCGTTGGCCGCACGGCCGGCGGTAACGAGCAGGTGGGTCGGCCGCTCCGATGCCGCAAGCTGGGCTAGCAACTGCGCCAGCAGGGGCGGTTCGTAGCAGAAGAGGCTCAGCACCTGCGCGCCGGCGGGAATCGCGTGCCGCCGGCGCCAGGCGGGCCGGTCGAAGGCGGCCCGGCGGTCGGCGAGGTCCTGCTCGCGCAGCAGCCCCCCGGTGCGCGGCGTGAAGCCGGGATAGAAGAAGTGCTTGGTCAACCCCGCTCCGGGGCCGTGCAGCACCGGCGACGGCAGGCCGTGGCTGCGCTCCACGTAGGGCTCGGCCGAGAGGTATTCCAGGTTCAACCAGGCCGGCGGCGTGCCGCGGCGCGCCATGCGTTCCACGAAGGCCGGCGGCGGGTCGCAGCCGAAGGCCTCCACCACGACGTCGCCGGGTTCGGCGTCGGGCGCCGAGTCCGTCCAGGGCAGCACCTCCACGCCGGGCGCGCCGTGCGGGGCCATCCAGCGCAGCGCGGAAGCATCGTCGATCCAGAGACGCACGGATTCGCCGCGCGCCGCCAGTTCCGCGGCCACGCGCCAGCACACCCCCACGTCGCCGTGGTTGTCGATCACGTTGCAGAAGATGTCCCAGCGCATGCGCCCGGATAATAGTGGCGATGGTGCAGGACCACTCCGAAGAACTGCTGGCGCAGGTGGCGGCTTTGCCGCAGCTGCCGGGCGTCTACCGCTACTACGACGAGCACGGCGGCGTGCTGTACGTGGGCAAGGCGCGCAACCTGAAGAAGCGCGTGTCCAGCTACTTCACCAAGAACCATGGCGGCACGCGCATCGGCCACATGGTGGGCAAGATCGCCCGGCTCGATACCACGGTGGTGCGCTCCGAGGCCGAGGCGCTGCTGCTCGAGAACAACCTGATCAAGACGCTCGCGCCGCGCTACAACATCCTGTTCCGCGACGACAAGAGCTATCCCTACCTGAAGATCACCGGCTCGCCGGACCGACTTCCGGTGACGAAGGAGGGCGCGCTCGCCACGCCCGCCGCCTTCCCCCGGGTCGCCTACTACCGTGGGTCCGTGGACCGCAAGCACCGCTACTTCGGCCCGTATCCGAGCGCCTGGGCCGTCAAGGAATCGATCCAGCTGCTGCAGAAGGTGTTCCGCCTGCGCACCTGCGAGGACACGGTGTTCGCCAACCGCACGCGGCCCTGCCTCCTCTACCAGATCAAGCGCTGCACGGGGCCCTGCGTCAGCCTGATCTCGCCCCAGGACTACCACCACGACGTGCTGAACGCCGAAGCGTTCCTGCGCGGCGACACCCAGAGCGTGCTGCACGCGCTGGAGCAGCGCATGCTGGCCCACGCGGAGAAGCTGGAATTCGAGCAGGCCGCGGAACTGCGCAACCAGATGGGCGCGCTGTCCAAGGTGCTGCACCAGCAGTCGGTGGAAACCGTGTCCGACAAGGACGTGGACATCCTCGCCGTGCAGGTGCAGGGCGGCAAGGCCTGCGTCAACCTGGCCATGGTGCGGGGCGGACGCCACCTGGGCGATCGCGCGTATTTCCCGAGCCACGTCGAGGACGCGACCGTCGTGCAGGAATTCGACGACGCCGCCGACGCGGTGCAGGCGCAGCCGGTGGAAGTGCAGGTGCTGGAGGCCTTCATCGCGCAGCACTACCTCGGGGTGCCGCTGCCCTCGGCCCTGATCACCAGCCATCCCGTCGCCGCGGCGCTGGCCGACGCGCTCTCGCTGCAGGCGGGCTCGCGCATCGCCGCGGTCCACAACCCGCGCGGGCAGCGGCGGCTGTGGCTGGAGATGGCGCAGAAGAACGCGCAGATCCAGCTCGCGCGGCTGCTGGCCGAAGAGGGCTCGCAGCAGGCGCGCACGCGCGCGCTGGTGGAGGCGCTGGACCTCGCGCCGGACAACATCGACACCTTCCGCGTGGAGTGCTTCGACATCTCGCACACCGCCGGCGAGGCGACCCAGGCCTCCTGCGTGGTGTTCCACCATCACCAGATGCAGAACCGCGAGTACCGCCG